>CASELH010000004.1 GCA_949288715.1 uncultured Bacteroides sp.
CACACACACACACACACACACACAGAAGGCTCGCGCGTTAAGATACTATAGATTATTTAACCTACAAAGAGTTGGCAATAAATATCATTTCCTGCAAGCCTCTTCTGCAGGCTGCTTGAATTTTGCCCAGCTTTATTTATCCCGAAGTCCTATGGAACAAGTGGCAACTTGCTTCGTATGGCTTCGGGACTTTTTATGCCATTCTCTAAAATCAACCAATCGAATATGAATTGTATGGACAAAATCTCAAAAATCATGGCCACCGCATGGGCTGCACTGCTGCTGTTTGCCTCCTGCGAACAAGATGCGTCCGGCAACTACTATCCCATGCAGGAAGGTCAAGGGGTATTGCTGGTAGAAGTGCAGGCGGAGGCTGCAGGCAGGGAAGTAAGCGGCCTGTCGCTCTACCTTTTCGGCAGCGAAGGAACCAGCGTGATGCGCAGGGACTATGCCGATTTGCGCTCGTTGGCATTCCGGTATTTTCCTTTGTATGCCGGGACTTACACCTTGGTCGCAGTGGCCAATACGGGCGATGCCGTCTTGCCGCAGGCAACTACTGTCTCCGACTTGGCCGTGTGGCTGAAAGAGCATCTGCCGGATTCTTCCGGTCTGCTCACGGCATCTGCCCAAACGGAAATCAAAGTGGGGCAAGTGAACCGCCTGGCATTGGAACTGAAGGACGGCACAAGCGGAATCAACCTCACCACTGTGACGCTGCGGCTCGCCCTTCCGGACAAAACGATGCCCGACTATCCTGCCTCCCGTTCTGCCGACGGCGAAAGCCAACCCCTGCGCTGCGTGGCGGAAGTCTGGCAGACAGGTACGGACAACTGCGTGCATCACCGCATACAGGACTGTACCTTACAGGCAGACGGCACCTACCTTGCCGAACTCTCCCTGATGCCGGGCAACTACGACCTGCGCCTTTGGGCGGACTGGAACGGCGGCTATTACAACGCCGATGACCTGAGTGCCGTAACCGTACTCACCGACAGCTATGTGGCAAACGGCAAGACCGACAAGAAGGATGCTTACTACACAGCCTCCGTTCTGAATGTAGGCGAAGAAAACACGGAACAGGCAATTACCCTGACCCGTCCGTTCGCCCGTTACCGACTTATAGCCAATGATGTGGAAGGTTATCTCAACCTGATAAAAAACGGTGAAAATCTCCCTGCCATCGAGGACTTGCAGGTGTGCGTCACCTACGAAGGCTTCTTCCCTACGGGATTTGATGTAGCTACAGGCAAGCCCAACGATGCGCTCAACATCGGCATCCATTATACCTCCATGCCGACTGTAGCCGAGGGATATGATGAAGCGGAAGCAAGGCAGGTAGGCGCGGACTTCGTGCTGACCAACGGCGAGGAATCGTTTGTTACCGTCACCGTGCAGATGACAAACAAACACACAGGAGAAGCCATCAGCACCGTTTCGGGCATACAGATACCCTATAAGCGCGGACACCTCACTACCGTTACAGGCCGTTTTCTGACCGCCGGAAAGACCACCGGAGGGGTGGAGGTGGATAACAACTGGGAAAATGATGTGACCATCGAATTTTAATAAAACAAGTATTTACCGACTAAAAAGACAAATAGATAATGAAACAACTGACAGTCATATTCACCATACTTACCGCCCTGCTGCTTGCCACCTCTTGCAGTAAAGAGGAACTGCCGGGCAGCGAAAGCACGGACGAACCGGGACAGCCGCAGACCTATACCTTTACCGTCTCGCCTGACCTGACGATGGAAGGGGATGCAGAAACACGCTCGGCAGGAACAACGGAAGAAATGCCCACACGCTGCTTTATGCAAATCTTGAGGAATAATGTTTATTCAATTCAAACCGATGAATCCATTGAAAATGGTAAATTTACCTTCTCGGTGGAATTGTTATCAAACACAGATTATACTTTCTTGTTTTGGGCAGACAACGGCAGTGAGAACACTCCGGCAGACCTCCGGGAAATTCAATACACACCGGGAACAGTGGCTTTCACTGCGAAAGTAGTTAATACACCGGAGAATGTGATTAAAAGCGGAGTCAGCTTGAAGCATGCGGTAACGAAACTTTCTTTGAAAACTACGAAAGCAACATCTGCCAGCGAAGGTGAATCCATCAAGGTAACAACCACTTGTGCTACAATCTACAACGTGGATAACTTTTCAGCATCTTCATCCTCTGCACACACAGCAACTAAAACATTTGATGCCTCTACTGACTTCGCAGTCAACGACAACATAGCCTCCTTCTATTTCCTCCCGCAAAACGAAACGCAAAGTGTGGATGTGGAGTTTCACTTATTGAAGCAGACCATTGAAAATGTTTCCCTTGCTGCCAACACCCACGTAACCCTGCAAGGCGACTTGTCGGAAGGCAATCCCAAATGGGGAGCGACAAAAGAATATGCAGAGCAACAAATTGACCGCTTGTTCAATTACGAAAATGGTGACCCTAAAGGTTTCCGTGGGGATGATGGCGTTTATAAATTTTATTTACCTGAGCAGGACTTAGATAATTTTGAAGCTGTCATTGGAGCAATCATTCATGAAAAAGTTGAAATACAACTTGACGGTGATTTAACGGCTTTTGAAAAAATCTTGGAAGAGAATTATGTTATTACCATAGAATATCAACCATATGCCAGATACTTAACTATTCTTATAAATGGTACAAAATTTTATAGAATGTATTTTATAAATCCAGACAACTACCCTAATTTTTCCGTCGTTTCAGAGGAACTGAATAATAATCCGACTGAATAAGCATACTGCAAATGAAGGGAAGGTCAAAAGATGAATTAAAGCATATACATAACTCAATCGAAATGACATAAAAATTGGATATAACAACCAAATTAACACATTCAGAAAAGATGAACAGAAAACTTTCCACCCTGATGCTTGCAGCCGCAGCGTTGTTGGCATCGTGCAGTCAGAACGATGAACTGCAAAGCACCGTAAACGACAATGAGGGGCTGAAGCCCATGACAATCTCTGTTACCCTGCCCGAAGGGATGACGACTCGTGCCATAGCAGCCGATGACGCAGAAGATGCGCATTGCTTCGTGCAGATTCTGAACGAAGTGGGGGATGACTTGGAAGGCGGACATTCTGCCGTGAAGGGAATGACCAAGACAGGAAACGGCTATACCGCTACCGTCTACCTGAAAGGAGATGAGTATTACAACTTCCTCTTTTGGGCAACTTCGGGCAACGAGGAACCGGATGACTTGCGTAACGTTGTCTATACCAACGGCGAAACCTTGGCTTGGGCTGGCAAGGAATCCGCTGCATGGAGCGCGAATGGCGTAAGCTGTACATTGAAGCATGTCGTGTCCCGCATCACGCTGACCACTACCACGAAATTGTCCGTAAGCGGCACCAATCCGCTCACCATCACCGTGCCCACCACCTACACCGCATACAATGTGCTGATGATGGAACCGGCGGGGGCCGCCACTTCAGACTTTACGTACACATTCGACCCCATCACGGTTTCAGGTGCGAGTGAAAACTCTCCGGTTCAAATCGGTCGTTTCTACGCCCTTGTAAATAAAGAACCGCAAGTGCTGAAATTGCACTATGACGGTCCGTTGGGCAATCCCGAAAAAGAAATCCCAAATGTGCCTTTGGCTCCCAATACGCACGTGGTGCTGAAGGGCGATGTGGCTAATTTCGGACTTATATCAGGCACCATCACCGCTACGGTGGATAATGACTGGATAGACCAAGAGCATCCCTTCGAAAACCTCTAATAGAAAAGATAACCACACATAAAAATCCCTGCAAATTGTGGGGATTTTTATGTTTAAATTACGCATTATAATCAACCTATTTTCATGTCGTAATCAAGTTGATTAGCTCATCTCATCTTATTGATAAATCCTGCAAAGCCCATTTCTTATTGGGAAAGGAGGGGGGCATTACTTTTGTAACCTGTCTATTAAAAGTGTGCGGACCGCCTTATAACCTTCCTGCGGATTGAATTTTGTATTTATCGGAGGTGTGTCAAAACCCTCTGAATGCTTTCTTTTAGGCGCGGATTACGCGGATTTCACGGATTAAGCTTATTAAATTCCGTGTTATTCCGCGAAATCCTCATAGTTTTTTGACACACCCACATTTCTGTATAATCGGGGGAGCGGGGCAAGGAGTACGGACTGCACGGAAACACCACTTCCCCGTGTCCGACTTGAACAACGGGGAAGTGGCGGAGTTGATGTACAGTTGGCTGCGGGAAAAGGGGCTGGACTACAGCAAGTACCTCAGCACATCGTTCAGATTGGCCCAGATGAGCAGACCGAACAGGATAATCATGCCGGTCACCTGGGCACGCTCCATGAAGCGGTCGCTGGGCTTGCGGCGGGTCACTATCTCGTAGATGAGGAAGAGCACGTGTCCGCCGTCCAGGGCCGGGATGGGCAGGATGTTCATGAAGGCCAGGATGATGGAGAGGAAGGCCGTCATGTACCAGAACTGGTGCCAGTCCCACGTGGCGGGGAAGATGCTGCCTATGGTGCCGAATCCGCCCAGCTGCTTGGCCCCTTCTTTGGAGAAGAGGTACTTCATCTGCCCCACGTAGCCGCTCAGGGTCTTCACACCCAGCCGGATGCCGGCGGGCAGGGAGGCGAAGAAGCCGTAGTCGGTGTGCACCACGGGCAGCAGCTTGTCCGTGTCCATGCAGGGGTAGACGCCTATCCTGTAGAGCGAGTCGGCAGCCAGGGCGAGGGTGTCGGCCACGCCTTGGCGCGTGTAGGTCAGCGTCAGCCGGCGCGATTCGCCCTGCTCCTTGCGCCGGGACATGGTCTCCACGAAGTCGAAGTAAGACACCTGCCGACCGTCCAGGTGGGTGATGCTGTCGCCGGGCATCATGCCGGCCATGAGGGCTGGGCTGCCGGCGGCAAGGCTGTCCACCACGAAGGGTATGCGGTAGGAGGCGAAGCGCACGCTGTCGGCCAGCAGGCGGTCCATCATGTCGTCGGGAATGTAGACGGCAGCTTCGCGTCCGTCGCGCAGCACGGTCACCTCGCGGGCATCGACAATGTCGGTCAGCATGTCGCCGTCGTAGCGCTCGAAGGGCACGCCGTCGGCGCTGAGCAGGATGTCGCCGTCGCGGAAGCCTACGCTTTTGGCCGTCTCGTTGAACTCCATGCCCAGCGGCGCCTTCTGCACGGGGATGTACGTGTCGCCCCAGGCAAAGAGTATCATGGCGTAGATGAAGAGGGCCAGCAGGAAGTTGAACAGCACGCCGCCCACCATGATGAGCAGCCGCTGCCAGGCGGGCTTGGCGCGGAACTCCCAGGGCTTGACGGGCTGCTTCATCTGCTCGGTGTCCATCGACTCGTCTATCATGCCGCTGATTTTCACGTATCCGCCCAGCGGCAGCCAGCCTATGGCGTACTCCGTGTCGCTTTTCTTCGGTTTGAACTTAAAGAGGGTGAGCCAGGGGTCGAAGAAGAGGCAGAATTTTTCTACCCGCGTCTTGAACAGCTTGGCAAAGAGAAAGTGCCCCATCTCGTGGATGATGACTAAGAGCGAAAGGCTCAGGATGAGCTGCAGGGCACGAATCCAGAATGTTTCCATTTGTCTACTATTATTACTGTTTGAATATGATTAGTTCGTTGTTTTTCTCTCGTTTTGTAATGGGCTGATAGTCAGTCGATTCTTTTTTCTCTGATTTTCCACATTGTCGAAGGTGACCCTGGAGGGTGTCGAGGGTGACCCTCGACCGTCTTTAGGGTGACCCTCGACGATGCCGAAGGTCACCCTCGGCAAGGCGCAGGGTGAATCGTTGGCATACTTGTCAATATTTCTTCTGCCCGTCGGCGCGCCTCGGCATCGGTCTGCACATAGTCCTCATACGTGGGCTTGGCGATGAACGGCACCTGCTCCATCGTGCGCTCGATGACGTCGCTCATGCCCAGGAACGATACGCGGTCGTCCAGAAAGGCGCGCACGCAGACCTCGTTGGCGGCATTGACGATGCACGGCATGTTGCCGCCCCGGTGCAGGGCCTCGTAGGCCAAGGCCAGGTTGCGGAATCGCTCGGGGTCGGGCTGCTCGAAGGTGAGGCTGGTGCAGGTGCGGAAGTTCAGCCGGGGGAACGAGGCGCGGATGCGGTCGGGGTAGGAGAAGGCGTACTGGATGGGCAGGCGCATGTCCGGCATGCCAAGTTGCGCTTTCACCGCTCCGTCCTCGAACTGCACCATCGAGTGGATGACCGACTGCGGGTGCACCACCACCTCTATCTGCTCCGGGCGCACGCCGAAGAGCCAGCGGGCCTCGATGACCTCGAAGCCCTTGTTCATCATCGAGGCAGAGTCGATGGTAATCTTCGCGCCCATCGTCCAGTTGGGGTGATGCAGGGCCTGCTCCTTGGTGACGGTGGCCAGCTGCTCGCGGCTCAGGGTGCGGAAGGGGCCGCCTGATGCGGTGAGGATGACTTTCTCGATGGGGTTGCCCACCTCGCCCGCCAGGCATTGGAACACGGCGGAGTGCTCGGAGTCCACCGGGAGGATGGGCGTGCCGTTCACTCGCGCCAGTTCGTTGATGAGCTCGCCCGCCACCACCAGCGTCTCTTTGTTGGCCAGGGCGATGGGCTTGCGGGCGCGGATGGCGTTCATCGTGGGGCGCAGTCCGGCGTAGCCCACCATGGCGGTCAGCACCATGTCGATGGGTGCCTCCTGCACAATCTGGCAGAGGGCGTCCTCGCCGGCATACACCTTGATGGGGAGGTCGGCCAGGGCTTCTTTCAGTTGGGGGTATTTCGATTCGTTGGCTATCACCACGGCCTCGGGCATGAACTTGCGTGCCTGGGCTATCAGCTTGTCCACCTGGTTGCCTGCCGTCAGCACGTAGGCTTCATACAGGTCGGGGTGTTCCTCGATGACCTGCAGGGCCTGGGTGCCTATGGAGCCGGTGGAGCCGAGTATGGCTATTTGTTTCTTCATATCTCTTGTAGCTAAAACACTATATACAGTTCCGGATTGACGGCCTTGCCCTGGTGCCAAAGCTCGAAGTGCAGGTGGCGGCCGGTTTCCGGCGATTCTTTGTCGTTGTCTTTGTCGTTAGGAGCGGGGGCCAAGGCAATGGGTTCTCCGCCGGTCACGGCATCTCCCTCGCGCTTCAGCAGCGAGCCGCAATGCTTGTAGACGGAGAGGAAGCCTTGCGCATGCTGCACGGCAATGACGTAGCCGCTCTGCGCGGTGTAGGCGCTGAGCACGACGGTGCCATCGAGCACGGCCAGGATGTGTCCGCCCGGTTCGGGGCTGATGTCGGTGCCCGGGTGTGCTTGCTTCAGGTCGAAGGGGCGGAGGATGACGCCCTGTGCCGGGCGGTAGAATATCAGTCCGTCGGCATCGGTACGGGCGGCTATGTTGGTCAGGTTGTACATCTCCTGCTCCTCATACTGGCGGCGGAAGTCCAGTTCGCGCCGGGTGATGTCCATCAGCGTGTCGGCACGCAGGGTAGTGAGCGAGTCGATGGACTGTATGGTGTCGGCCTTGACCGTGCCGCGGAATATGTCTTGTATGTTGGCGATGTACAGGTTCTGCTTGTCCAGCACCTGCTGCAGGGAGTCGGCGCGGAGGGCATTGTTCACCACCTGTTCGCGTATCTCGCTGTTCATGTAGCCCGGCAGGTAGTTGCGCAGGGGGGTGAACACCATAATCAGCGAGGCGATGACGAACAACACCACGATGGTAAGCACCAGCCACGAGATGCCGTTCAGCTTGGACACGTGCAGGCCCACCACCTCTTCCAACGTATTTTCGTTGATGATGGTGAGCTTGTACTTGAACTTGATGTCTTTCCAGAAAGCCCTGCGTGTCCTTTTCTTTTTATGCTCCATGCTGTTGCTCATGTTTCTTCTGCATTATCCATGTCCAGCAGGCCCTCGGGCAGACTGACGGTGATGACGCGGTGCGTGCGGTCGATGTCTCTGATGAAGGCCTCCTGCGCCGGGACGAGCAGCTCCCCCTGCCCGTCGCCGCGGTCTACCACGAACAGGGTGTTGATGGTCGATGTGTCCACGTCCGTCACCTCGCCCAGATGGCCGTGGCGGGTGTCTTCCATGCGGAAGCCGGCGAAGTAGCTCCACGTCAATTCGTCGGCCGGGGCCTCGTCGGCGTGGCGGATGGGGAAGTACACCTCCACGTTGGTGAAGCGGCGTGCCTGCTCGGCGGTGTCCACGCCCTCGAATTTGACGAGGGCGGTGCTGTCCGAGCGGAAGCGGTATTCTTCCAGGAAGAAGGGCACCAGTATGCCGTCCATGAGGCAGACCAGGTATTCGGCCTCCACGCGGTCGAAGATGTCGTCCGTGAAGGTGAACAGCAGTTCGCCCCGCACGCCGTGGGGCTTGTTCAGTATGCCTATCTTATATACTTCGTCTCTGCGTATCATAGTTTCTTATATCCTCGTAATCCTTGCGCCGATGGCGTTGAGCCTCCCCTCGATGTCCTGGTAGCCGCGGTCAATCTGCTCGATGTTGTGTATGCGGCTGATGCCGTCGGCACTGAGGGCGGCGATGAGCAGGGCGATGCCGGCGCGTATGTCGGGCGACGTCATGTTTCCGCCCCTCAGCTTGAACCCGTGGTCGTGGCCGATGACCACGGCGCGGTGCGGGTCGCACAGAATGATTTGCGCGCCCATGTCTATCAGCTTGTCCACGAAGAACAGGCGGCTTTCGAACATCTTCTGATGGATGAGCACGCTGCCCTTGGCCTGGGTGGCTACGACGAGCATCACGCTCAGCAGGTCGGGCGTCAGGCCCGGCCAGGGCGCGTCGGCAATGGTCATGATGGAGCCGTCCATGAACGACTCAATCTCGTAGCTGTCCTGCGCCGGCACGTGGATGTCGTCGCCCCGCTGCTCCATGCGTATGCCCAGGCGGCGGAAGCTGTGGGGGATGATGCCCAGGTGCTGGTGGGACACGTTCTTGATGGTGAGCTCGCTGCGCGTCATGGCGGCCATGCCGATGAAGCTGCCCACCTCAATCATGTCCGGCAAGATGGTGTGCTCCGCCCCGTGCAGCCCGTCCACGCCGTCTATGGTGAGCAGGTTGGAGGCGATGCCTTGTATCTTGGCCCCCATGCGGTTGAGCAGGTGGCATAGCTGCTGCACGTAGGGCTCGCAGGCAGCATTGTAGATGGTGGTGCGTCCCCGGGCCAGCACGGCGGCCATGATGATGTTGGCCGTGCCGGTGACAGAAGCCTCGTCGAGCAGCATGTAGGTGCCCGTCAGCCGTTGGGGGGCAGTGATGTCGTAGGCCTCGCGGGCGGCATCGTAGGCGAAGCGTGCGCCCAGGCTCTGTATGCCCAGGAAGTGCGTGTCCAGCCTGCGGCGGCCTATCTTGTCGCCCCCGGGCTTGGAGATGACGGCCCGTCCGAAGCGTGCCAGCATGGGGCCTACCAGCATGACGGAGCCGCGCAGGCTGCTGCATTTCTTCAGGAAAGCCTCGCTCTCCAGGTAGGCGAAGTCGATGTCCGTGGCCCGGAAGCTGTAGGTGCCGATGCCTTGCTTGGACACCCGGACGCCCATGTCGCGCAGCAGCTGGATGAGGTTGTTCACGTCGAGTATGTCGGGCACGTTGTGCACGATGACCTCCTCGTCGGTGAGCAGCGTGGCGCACAGTATCTGCAACGCCTCGTTCTTGGCTCCCTGGGGGCGGATGTCGCCCTGCAGCCGGTGTCCTCCTTCTATTACGAATGATGCCATGCTTTCCTCCTCTTTGCTTGGGTGGGGTTAACGCTTGTTATTGTTGTTGTTATTATTGTTGTTGCGCTTGAAGTTCTTGTTGTTGTTGCGGTTGCCTGCCGCGCTCACTTTGGGGCGGTAGTACACGTCGATGCGGTGCGCCATGAGGCGGAGCAGGTCGTCGGTCAGTTGCAGCCGTCCGTCGGACAGTTCGTAGAGGTCTTCGGCAATCTTGCGGTCGTCCACCGTGTCCTTGTTCCAGGTCATGTAGTCCTTCTTCATGTGGTTGCAGATGAGGGCCACGAGGTTACGCTTCTCGTCGCCTTCGGGCATCTCGCAGGCCTTCTTGATGAGGACTTCGACGGAGTGGCCGTAGTGGCGGTAGCGTATGCGGGCGTGGGGGTAGGGCACGGGTTCGGGCTTGCACGCCAGCTTTTCCATGCGGACTACTTCGTAGGGGTAGTCGATGTCCAGCTTGAAGTCGGACATGATGGCCAGGTGGTCCCACAGCTTATGCTTGAAGTCGGGCGTGTCGCGCAGTTGCGGGAACATGTTGCCCATGATGTTGATGATGGTGTTGGCGCAACGCTGGCGTTCGGCCCTGTCCTCAATGGTCAGTGCGTAGTCTACCATGTTCTGGATGCTTCTCCCGTATTCGGGCAGGGGCATCCGCTTCTGTTGGGTGTTGTATGTTATCATATATAATATGGTGTAAAGTTCTTGTTTAATTCTGAGCAATCACTTTGCTTAGGCTTAAGCAGCCACTCTGCTTAGGCTTAGGCAGCCACTCTGCTTAGGCTTAAGCAATCACTCTGCTTAGGCTTAGGCAATCACTCTGCTTAGGCTTAAGCAATCACTCTGCTTAGGCTTAGGCAGCCGCTTTGCTTAGGCTTAAGCAATCACTCTGCTTAGGCTTAGGCAGCCGCTTTGCCCTGTTCACAGCAGCTTCTTGGGCTTTCCGGCCACGAACTCCTTCAGGTAGAAGGGCTCGAAGTAGGCCACGTCCTTGAAGTCGCCCTCGGCCACGGCCTTTTCCGCCAGGGGGAACATCATGGCGGCCAGCGGCTGTATGCCGTCTATGAAGCGGGCGTTGGGGTGGACAATCTTATCCTTGCACTTGTCCGCTCCGTTGCCGAAGAAGTACACGGGCCTTTCGTCCAGGTACTCGCGGTAAGACGTCTCGTCCACAATGTCCGCCGCCGTGTCGCGCACGGGGCGCAGGGCGCGGTCGTAGATGGCGGCATACACCTCCATGCGCCGGGCGTCGAGCATGGGGCAGAGCAGGGCATCGTCGGGCAGCTCGTCGTGATAGAGCAGCACCGGCACGCTCAGCACCTTCAGCGTGGGCAGGCCGATGAGGGGCACGCCCAGCCCGTAGCACACGCCCTTGGCCATGGACACGCCGATGCGCAGCCCCGTGTATGAGCCCGGTCCGCAACTCACGGCCACGGCGTCGAGGGGCATGGCATGGCTGTCGGCAAACGACAGGGCCTCGTCTACAAACACTCCCAAGGACACCGCGTGCGACGGCCCCTTGAAATCTTCTTTCCGGAAAACGTTTTGCCCGTCCTCGCTCAGGGCTACCGAGCACACCTGGGTGGACGTCTCAATATGCAGGATACATGACATGGTTTTTCTCGTTCTACTTCTTTAAACAGCAGACAAAAGTACGGGATTATTTTCAGTAATTAAAATAATCGTGTAATTTTGCGCAAAAGTTAAGAAGCATTATGATACAGTCGATGACGGGCTATGGGAAAGCTACCCTGGAATTGCCCGATAAAAAAGTGAACATAGAGATAAAATCCCTCAACAGCAAAGCCATGGATTTGTCTACACGCGTGGCCCCGCTCTATAGGGAGAAAGAGATGGAAATCCGCAACGAGCTGTCCAAAGTGCTGGAACGCGGAAAGGTGGACTTTACCCTGTGGGTGGAAAAGAAGGACGCCGAGCAGCTGGCCACCCCCATCAACCAAGCCCTGGTAGAGGCTTACTACAAGAAGGTAAAGGAGATATCGGCCAGTACAGGCATCCCCGAGCCGGCCGACTGGTTTTACACCCTGCTGCGCATGCCCGACGTCATGGTGAAGAACGAGATGCAAGAGGTGGACGACGAAGAGTGGCGCACGGTGCATGCGGCCATTGAAGAGGCCATCGGGCACCTGGTGGAATTCCGCAAGCAGGAAGGCGCCGCCCTCGAGAAGAAGTTCCGGGAGAAGATAGCCAACATCGCCCGTCTGCTGGAAGAAGTAGCCCCCTACGAGCACGAACGGGTGGGCAAGATAAAAGAGCGCATCATCGAAGCCCTGGAAAAGACCCTAAGCATAGATTACGACAAGAACCGCCTGGAGCAAGAACTCATCTACTACATAGAGAAGCTGGACATCAACGAGGAGAAGCAACGCCTGGCCAACCACCTGAAGTACTTCATACAGACGCTGGAGAACGGTCATGGCCAAGGCAAGAAGCTCGGCTTCATCGCCCAGGAGATGGGGCGTGAAATCAACACCTTGGGCAGCAAGTCCAACCACGCCGAGATGCAGAAGATTGTGGTGCAGATGAAGGACGAGCTGGAGCAGATAAAAGAACAGGTATTGAACGTAATGTAAGCATATGGGCAAACTTATCATATTTTCCGCCCCGTCGGGCTCAGGCAAATCTACCATTATCAACTACTTGCTGACGCAACACCTCAACCTGGCCTTTTCCATATCGGCCACCAGCCGTCCTCCGCGTGGCACGGAGAGGGATGGGGTGGAGTACTTCTTCCTCACGCCCGATGAATTCCGCCGGCGTATTGCCAACAATGAGTTCCTGGAGTATGAAGAAGTCTATGAAGACCGCTTCTATGGCACGTTGAAGTCGCAGGTGGAAAGGCAATTGGAGGAAGGCCAGAACGTAGTGTTCGACGTGGACGTGGTGGGCGGATGCAACATCAAGCAGCACTATGGCGACCGTGCCCTGTCTATTTTCATCCAGCCGCCCTCTATAGAAGAACTGCGCAAACGCTTGGAGCACCGTGCCACCGACGCCCCCGAGGTCATTGAGAGCCGTCTGGCCAAGGCGGAGTATGAGCTGAGCTTTGCCCCCAAGTTCGACAAGGTGATTGTGAACGATGACCTGGAGAAGGCCAAAGCCGAAGCATTGCAAACCATCACTAAATTCTTGAACGCATGAAGTCTGAGAAAGCTTATAGCCCCCGCTTCAACAAGGCGTTGCTCATTATCAACGCCGCATTGTTTGTGTGCTGCCTGGTCACATCCTTCCTGTACCTGAACTATCAGGAGTACGAATTATCCCTCTGCATGCTGCTCGTGGCGCTGATTACGGCCGGCAATGCCTTTGCTGCCTGGAAGCGCTTGCGCCGGGCACGCAAGGAGGGGCAGAAGTAACACGCCGGGCGCTATGAAGGTAGGCATCTATACCGGTTCGTTCAACCCCGTGCACATAGGGCACCTGGCCTTGGCCAACTACCTGTGCGAGTTCGAGGGGCTGGACGAGGTGTGGTTCATGGTCAGTCCCCGGAATCCCTTCAAGCAGGAGGCCGAGCTGATGGACGATGCCCTCCGCCTGGAGCTGGTGCGGCTGGCCGTGGAGGGCTATCCCAAGTTCCGGGCATCCGATTTCGAGTTTCACCTTTCGCGCCCTTCCTACACCGTGCACACGTTGGAAGCCTTGCATCGAGACTATCCCGAGCACGAGTTTTTCTACATCATGGGCTCGGACAACTGGGCCTCGTTTACCCGCTGGTATGAGTGGCAGCGCATCTTGGATGAAAACCAAATCCTTATCTATCCCCGCCCCGGCTACCCCGTGTCGCAAGAGGCATTGCCGGCACATGTCCGCCTGGTGTCTTCACCCGTGTTCGAGGTCAGTTCCACTTTCATCCGCCGGGCCTTGCTCGAGGGGAAAGACATCCGCTATTTCCTCCACCCGGCAGTCTACCACAAGCTGAAAGACAGCCTTCCTACGCTACTGCGGTAGCTATCCTACGCCAGGTCGGTAGCTTTCCTTCGCCAGGTCGGTGGCTTTCCTTTGCCAAGTCGGGGCATTGCTTTTGCAAAGGCGTGGCGAAAGCTTGGTGAAGAAGCAGCCCTTCCGTTATGGTAATCCGGGAAAAATGCCGTAACTTTGCCCCCATCGGAAAAAGATAATCTAAAAGATACGTTTATGGCAACAAAACCCTGCATTCCGAAAGGAACCCGCGACTTTTCGCCTCTCGAGATGGCGAAACGCAACTACATATTCAACACTATCCGCGACGTTTACCACCTCTATGGTTTCCGCCAGATAGAGACCCCGGCCATGGAGATGCTCTCCACCCTGATGGGCAAATATGGCGAAGAGGGAGACAAACTGTTGTTCAAGATACAGAACTCGGGCGACTACTTTTCGGGCCTGACCGATGAGGAGCTGCTGAGCCGCAACGCCCCCAGGCTGGCCTGCAAGTTTTGCGAGAAGGGCCTTCGCTACGACCTTACCGTGCCCTTTGCCCGCTACGTGGTGATGCACCGCGACGAGCTGACTTTCCCCTTCAAGCGCTACCAGATACAGCCTGTGTGGCGTGCCGACCGTCCGCAGAAGGGCCGCTACCGCGAGTTCTACCAGTGTGATGCCGACGTGGTGGGCAGCGACTCCCTGCTGAATGAAGTGGAGCTGATGCAGATAGTGGACACGGTCTTCTCGCGCTTCGGCATCCGCGTGTGCATCAAGATTAACAACCGCAAGATTCTGACCGGCATTGCCGAAATCATTGGCGAGGCCGACAAGATAGTGGACATCACCGTGGCCATCGACAAGCTGGACAAGATAGGGCTGGACAACGTGAATGCCGAGCTGCGCGCAAAGGGCATCGGCGAGGAAGCCATTGACAAGCTGCAACCCATCATCCTGCTGGAGGGCACCAACGACACCAAACTCGGTGTGCTGAAGCAGGTGCTGGCCCAGAGCGAGACGGGACTGAAAGGGGTGGAAGAAGTGGAGTTCATACTCAACACCTTGAAAGGCCTGGCCTTGAAGAACGGGATAGAGCTCGACCTCACCTTGGCACGCGGACTGAACTACTACACCGGCGCCATCTTCGAGGTGAAGGCACTGGACGTGCAGATAGGCAGCATCACCGGCGGCGGGCGCTACGACAACCTGACGGGTGTGTTCGGCATGGCCGGGGTGAGCGGCGTGGGCATCTCCTTCGGGGCCGACCGCATCTTCGACGTGCTGAATCAGCTTGACCTTTACCCCAAAGATGCCGTGCAGGGCACTCAGTTGCTTTTCATTAACTTTGGCGAACGCGAGGCGGCCTTCTCCCTGCAAGTATTGGCCAAGGTGCGCGCGGCAGGCATCCGTGCCGAGATTTACCCCGACTGCTGCAAAATGAAGAAGCAGATGGGCTATGCCAATGCCCTTGGCATCCCCTTTGTGGCTTTGGTGGGGGAAAACGAAATGGCCGAAGGTAAAGTCACCTTGAAGGACATGGCCACCGGCGAGCAGCGTCTGCTGGCTCCCGATGAACTGGTAGAAGCCCTTTGCCGTTGAGGAAATGTCTTTTTGAAGGTAAAAAAGTGAAATAATCCGAAAAGAGAGGTACAATGTGCCTCTTTTTTTGTATATTTGTCATAGCGCTGTAAGGTATTTGTAACCGGACATCCCTACATTTGCTCAAACAATAAAGAAAAGGAGGTACATATGGTTCTCATTCCGTTAAAACAAGAAAAGTATAATGCCATGGTAGGTTTCTTGATGATTGTCATAGCCTTGTTGTTCGTCCTTTACATGGGGTATTCTATGGTGCAGGCCACCCGCTCTTTTTGGGATGCGTTCATGGCAGGCTGATGATAGGTTAAACTGATGGCATGATATTCTATTTCACAGGCACAGGAAACTCCCGCTGGGTGGCCAGGCAGCTGGCTTCTGCCACGGGAGATGAGGTTTTCGACATTTCCCTTTGCTTGCGCTCGGGCAACATTCCGCCTATGGCAGGCAAGCGGGTAGGGGTGGTGTTTCCTATCCATTCGTGGCGGGCGCCCCGGCCGGTGGTGGAGTTCTTGTCGCGCCTGGAGGTGCCGCAGGGCATGTATCGCTTTGCCGTGTGCACCTGTGGGGACGATGCAGGGAAGGCGATGCAATGCTTGGCGCGTGTGTTCGATGCCGATGCCGCATGGTCGGTGGTCATGCCCAACACCTATGTGCCGATGTTCAATCTTGATACCGATGAGGTGGCTGCCGGCAAGGTGCGTGCGGCGCGGGAGCTTATCCAAGAGATAGCCCGCCAGGTGCAGGAGGAGCATTCCGGTTGGAAAGTCCATGAAGGAGGCTTTCCCCGTTTTAAGAGCTATGTGCTCAACCCTTTGTTTGCTCGGTTCGTGGTCCGCACACGCGGATTTCATACGGATGACGGTTGCACCGCCTGCGGCACGTGCGTGCAGGTGTGCCCCATGGGCAATGTACGTTTAGTGGAGGGTCGCCCCAAGTGGGAAGAGGCATGCATCCATTGTATGGCCTGCCTGCACGGGTGTCCGGCGGAAGTTATACAATATGGCACGTCCACCCGGCAGAAGGGACGCTATCGGCTTGCCCGTTACTTATAGTTGGCTCGTTCCTCTCGTTTATTTGTAAGTCGCTTTGTATTATTCCTTCAAAATCTATCCGTATTAAAGGTAGTTTCGCTATATTTGTGGCATCAATTTAATCTATAAAGCTAAATTGTTCATTATGAAAGAAAGAATTTTGGTGACAGGTGGCACCGGCTATATCGGCTCCCACACGGTGGTAGAACTGCAGAACGCAGGTTATGAAGTGGTTATTGTGGACAATCTCTCCAACTCCAATGCCGATGTGGTGGACAACATCGAGCAGGTATCGGGCATCCGCCCCGCGTTTGAAAAGTTGGATTGCTTGGACATGGCCGGGCTCGATGCCGTCTTTGCCAAGTATCAGGGCATCAAGGCCATCATTCACTTTGCAGCCAGCAAGGCTGTGGGCGAGTCGGTGCAGAAACCGTTGCTGTACTATCGCAACAACCTGGGGTCGCTCATCAACCTGCTCGAGCTGATGCCTAAGCATGGGGTGGAAGGCATCGTCTTCTCCTCATCGTGCACGGTGTACGGCCAGCCCGACCAGCTGCCTGTGACAGAGGAGGCTCCCATCAAGAAGGCCGAGTCGCCCTACGGTAACACCAAGCAGATTAATGAAGAAATCATACGCGACGATGTGGCCTCGGGTGCGCCCATCCAGGCCATCTTGTTGCGCTATTTCAATCCTATTGGCGCCCATCCTTCAGCTTTGTTGGGCGAACTGCCCAATGGCGTTCCGCAGAATCTGGTGCCTTATCTCACCCAGACAGCCATTGGCATCCGCGAAAAGCTGAGTGTCTTCGGCGATGATTACAACACTCCCGACGGCTCTTGCATACGCGACTTTATCAATGTAGTAGACCTTGCCAAGGCCCATGTGGTGGCCATCGGCCGCATGCTCGAGGGCAAGCAGGCGGAGAAGGTGGAGGTGTTCAACATCGGCACGGGCCGGGGCGTCTCGGTTTTGGAGCTAATCCACGGTTTCGAGAAAGCTACGGGGGTAAAGCTGAATTACCAGATAGTGGGCCGCCGTGCAGGCGATATTGAGCAAGTATGGGCCAACCCCGAGCGTGCCAACAAGGTGCTGGGTTGGAAGGCCGAGACCAGCCTTGAAGACACGTTGCGCTCGGCATGGAACTGGCAATTGAAACTCCGCGAGCGCGGCATTCAATAAAGAGCACCACATGCATGTCCCTGCTTTCGGGTATGCGAATATCCGGGAGCAGTGCTTATGCTAAGTTTTAGGAGGCGTAAGCAGGCTGTGGCATTTATTATATTGTGTTTTATTTTGTGTTTGTGTGAGGCATGTCAAGTTCACTTTGGCATGCCTTTTTTGTATAAGTAGCTGTACGAGATAAATGATAATTTAGCGGACTGCGCTGTGCATTTGTTGGCACGCAGATGACGCAGACGGGCGCGGATTTACGCAGATTTTTTCTTTTTGTCATGCTGAACGTTAGTGAAGCATCTCCTAAAAGCAGGAGTAAGTAGAAGATTCTTCGCTTGCGCTCAGAATGACAGATACATAGCGCAGCCCTTAAGAATCTGCGGTCATCTGCGCCCGTCTGCGTCATCTGCGTGCCATCGGAAACACACGACTAAATCCCCATTTGTAGAATTGTCGACTTAATCAAGTTGATTACAGCCTGTAATTGGCTTGATTAGGCAATGCAATCAAGTTGATTTCCTACCGACTACTCTAACTACTCATCGCTAAATTGAATTCCCATTTATAGCCCGAACGAAATTTGAGCATTATAGGAAATCATTGACTCTGCGCCGCTAAAGTTCCTCTTTAGCGGGTTAAACATGAACTTTACGACGCTCAGAGCCTTGATTGGGTAAGCAAAGTTTAGTGGTGATTTGTAATAAAACAAAGCGGCCGACCTCCGGAAAGAAGGTCGGCCGCTGCTATGTTCAGCCTGGCTGATGTGGATTATTACTTATTGTTCAGCATCGTGTCGGCAGGAGCCACGCCCCAGCTTTCGGCAGCCATGCGCTGATAGCTGGCGTAGCGCCACTTGGCGTTGTCTTCAGCAGCCTGGAAGAGCTCGGCAGCTTCCTGCGGATATTGCTTCATTACGCTGGCATAGCGCACTTCGCCTTTCAGGAAGTCTTGGAAGCCTGTCCAATCCGGTTCCTTGCTGTCCAGTGTGAAGGGGTTCTTGCCTTCGGCTTCGAGGGCGGGGTTGTAGCGCCACAGGTGCCAGTAACCACACTTCACGGCCTTTTCTTCTTCAGCCTGGCTCTTGCCCATGCCTGCCTTCAGGCCGTGGTTGATACACGGAGCGTAGGCAATGATGAGCGACGGGCCGGGGTAAGCTTCAGCTTCGCGCAAGGCCTTCAAGGTCTGTGCCTGGTCGGCTCCCATGGCGATTTGGGCCACATAGACGTAGCCATAGGTGGTAGCCATCAGGCCGAGGTCTTTCTTGCGCACGCGCTTGCCGCTGGCAGCAAACTTGGCGATGGCGCCCAGCGGAGTAGCCTTGCTGGACTGGCCGCCGGTGTTGGAGTAAACCTCCGTGTCGAGCACGAGAATGTTGACATCCTTGCCGCTGGCAATCACGTGGTCCAGACCGCCGTAGCCG
The DNA here is from genome assembly GCA_949288715.1 of uncultured Bacteroides sp. Taxonomy (GTDB): domain Bacteria; phylum Bacteroidota; class Bacteroidia; order Bacteroidales; family Bacteroidaceae; genus Bacteroides. Next base: position 18,862 of record CASELH010000004.1, read on the forward strand.
ATGTCGTAAGAAGCACCGTCGCCGCCGATAATCCACTGGCTGCGTTTCACGATGTACTGCTTCAGGCCGTAGAGTTGTGCGCAGATGGGGCACTTATCCTTGGCAGCTTCCAGCATAGGCACGATGCGCTCGTAGATGTCTTTCGTCTTGTCGGCATCCAGGGCGTTGTCCAGCCATTCTTGGAAGATGGCCTTGTATTCGGCCGGTGTGGCTTCGCTTTCGATGGCTTCCGTCATCAGCTTGGCAATGCGGGCACGCATCTTCTCGTTGGCCAGCTCCATGCCGAGGCCAAATTCGCAGAAGTCTTCGAACAGCGAGTTTGCCCATGCGGGGCCGTGACCCTTCTCGTTCTTGGTGTAAGGAGTAGAAGGTACAGAGCCGGAGTAGATGGACGAGCAGCCCGTAGCGTTGGCCACCATCTCGCGGTCGCCGAACAGCTGGCTGATGAGCTTCACATACGGAGTCTCGCCGCAACCCGAGCATGCGCCCGAGAACTCGAACAACGGAGTAGCAAACTGCGAGTTCTTCACGTTGGCCTTGATGTCTACCAGGTGCTGCTTGCTCTTGACGTTGTTTGCGCAATACTCCCAGTTGGCAGCTTCGGCCATCTGGCTTTCCAAGTGAACCATCTGCAAGGCCTTGCCGCCCTTCTTCGGGTTGCCGGGGCATACGTCGGCACAGTTGCCGCAACCCAGGCAGTCCAATACGTCTACTTGTATGCGGAAGGTCATGCCGTCGAATGCCTTGCCTACGGCTTTCAGCATCGGGAAGTTGGCACCCTTCTGTTCCTCGGCATCGAGTACAAACGGACGGATGGAAGCGTGCGGACAAACGTAAGCACACTTGTTGCATTGGATACAGTTTTCGGGATTCCATACCGGCACGAAGGCAGCCACGCCGCGCTTCTCATACTTGGCGGTGCCGGGATACCACGTACCGTCTTCAATGCTCTTGAAGGCAGATACAGGCAGCAGGTCGCCATCCTGTGCGTTGATGGGGCGCACCACTTCGTTGATGAAAGCCGGGTCGTTGTTGGCGGCCTTCTCGTCGTCGGGCAGGTTGGCCCAAGCCGGGTCTATGGTCAGTTGTTTGTACTCACCGCCACGGTCTACGGCAGCATAGTTCTTGTTCACCACGTCTTCACCCTTCTTGCCGTAGCTCTTCACGATGAACTTCTTCATCTGCTCTACAGCCAGGTCTACGGGGATGACGCCCGTGATGCGGAAGAAAGCCGACTGCAGGATGGTGTTGGTGCGGTTGCCCAACCCGATTTCCTGGGCTATCTGCGTAGCGTTGATGTAGTAAACGGTGATATTGTGTTGTGCGAAGTATTTCTTCACGCGGTTGGGCAGGTTTTTGGCCAGCTCGTCGCCCTCCCAGATGGTGTTCAGCAAGAACGAGCCGTTGTCGCGCAAGCCGCGGGTCACGTCGTACATGTGCAGGTAGGCCTGAACGTGGCAAGCCACGAAGTTAGGCGTGTTCACCAGATAAGTGGAGCGGATGGGCGTGTCGCCAAAACGCAGGTGAGAGCAAGTGAAGCCGCCGGACTTCTTAGAGTCGTAAGAGAAGTAAGCCTGGCAATGCTTGTCTGTATTGTCGCCGATAATCTTTACAGAGTTCTTGTTGGCACCTACCGTACCGTCGGCTCCCAGACCGTAGAACTTGGCCTCGAACATGCCTTCGCCGCCTACGGCGATTTCGGCTTCCTGGGGCAGAGAAGAGAACGTCACGTCGTCCACAATGCCGATGGTGAAGTGGTTCTTCGGCGTGTTCATCTTCAGGTTGTCATATACGGCAAGAATCTGTGCCGGGGTAGTGTCCTTCGAGCCCAGGCCGTAGCGTCCGCCTACAATGAGCGGGGCATCCTCCTGGCCGTAGAAGCAATCCTTGACATCCATGTAGAGCGGTTCGCCCATGGCGCCCGGCTCCTTGGTGCGGTCGAGCACGGCAATGCGTTTGGCCGTCTTGGGCACGGCAGCCAGGAAGTGCTTGGCCGAGAACGGACGGTAGAGGTGAACGGCTACCAAGCCCACCTTCTCGCCCTTGGCGCGCAGGTAGTCGATGACCTCGCGGATGGCTTCCGTCACGCTGCCCATGGCGATGATGACGCGGTCGGCCTCCGGGTCGCCGTAGTAGTCAAACAAGCCGTATTGGCGGCCGGTGATTTCGCTAATCTTCTTCATGTAGTCTTCCACGATGGCGGGCACTGCCTCATAGAAGGGGTTGCACGACTCGCGGTGCTGGAAGAAGTGGTCGGGGTTTTCGGCCATGCCGCGCATTACCGGGTTCATGGGGTTCATGGCGCGGTTGCGGAATTCGGCCAACGCCTCCTGGTCGATGAGCGGAGCCAGGTCTTCATTATCCAGGCGCTCAATCTTCTGTATCTCGTGCGAAGTACGGAAGCCGTCGAAGAAGTTGATGAACGGCACGCGGGCCTTCAGCGTAGCGAGGTGTGCCACGCCTGCCAGGTCCATAACCTCCTGTACGGAGCCTTCGGCCAGCATGGCGAAGCCCGTCTGGCGGCAAGACATCACGTCCTGGTGGTCGCCAAAGATACAGAGGGCATGGCTGGCCAGCGTGCGTGCCGATACGTGGAACACGCAAGGCAGGTTTTCGCCGGCAATCTTGTACATGTTGGGTATCATCAGCAGCAAGCCCTGCGAGGCCGTGTAGGTCGTAGTCAGCGCGCCTGCTTGCAGTGAGCCGTGAACGGCGCCGGCTGCACCGGCTTCCGACTGCATTTCCTGTACCAATACTGTTTCGCCGAAGATGTTCTTACGACCTGCGGCTGCCCATTCGTCTACGTGCTCTGCCATCGTGGACGACGGGGTGATGGGGTAGATGGCTGCCACCTCGGAGAACATGTACGAGATGTGTGCCGCAGCCTCGTTGCCATCGCAAGTGATGAATTTTTTCTGTTTAGTCATAACCATATAAGTTTATGTAGGTAAATAAATCTTCTTTCTTTTTCCGTATACCTATTTAATATAAGAAACCCAGCAGCCACAGCGGCACCAGGTTGCCCCGTCCCACCTCGGCCTTGTGCAGGGCGTAGGTCACGCCCGGGTCTTGCTTTATCTTTGCGCCCTCGGTGCATATCCTGAAAGGCATCCGCCCGTCTACCACAAAGGGCACCAGTTTGTCGCCCTTGTTCACCTTGTGGTCTTTCCACAGGGAGTTGACGAAGAAGGTGTCCAGCACGTCCTGGTCTTCAATGTGGACGGGATAGATGGGATACATCAGGTTGGGGTTGTGCATCATTATCTTGGCCGGCTTTTTGGGAAACTCCTCGCCCTCGGGGTACACCATGTTGATGAGGCGCGCGTCGGCCAGATACTTGATGTAGTTCATCACCGTGGCGCGCGAGGTCTGTATCTCGCTGGCCAGCTGGCTCACGTTGGGCGCCTTGGGGCCGTCCACGGCCAGGAGGTAAAGCAGCTTCTTTATTTTCGACAGGTACTTCAGTTCTATCTGCTTGATGAGGAGGATGTCCACCTCAATCATCATGTTCATCGTCTTCAGCAGGTTTTCCGAGAAGTTGCGCTTTTCCAGGAAAAAGGGGTAGAAGCCGTGGTGCAGGTAGTCGGGGAAGAAGTCCAGCGGGCGCACCTTCGAGAGGATGCCCCGGGCTATCTGTTCGTGCCCCGTGAGTATCTCGTCCAGCGTGTAGGCGCGGAACTTCATGCCCGTCTGCAGGTTTAGGAACTCGCGGAAGGAGAAGCCGCGCAGGTTGTAGCTTTGCACCACGTCGCGAATCTCCGAGTCCTCGTCCAGCAGGCGCATCACCGATGAGCCGGTGAACACAATCTTCAGCCCCGGAAAGCGGTCGTAGCATTCGCGCAGCTCGTGGTTCCACCCCGGGTGCTTGAACACCTGGTCGATGAGCAGCACACGGCCGCCACGCCGTTGGAAAGCGTCGGCAAACTCCACGATGCTGTGCCCCGAGAAGTAGAAGTTGTTCATGTTGATGAACAGGCACGAGCGGTCGGTGCCATGCTTCTCTTTGGCATATTGCAGCAGGAAGGTGGTTTTGCCCACACCGCGCGTGCCCTTGATGCCGATAAGGCGGTGGCTCCAGTCTATCTCGTCCATCAGGTCGCGGCGGACGGGAGCGTTGGTGTGTTCCACCAAGTAGGCATGTGTGCGGTAGAATGCTTCCATGTTTTTGCGGGTGTTCAGTTAATCGGCCACAAATATAGATGATTTTTATCGGATTGCAAAGTAGGGTTGGCAAAATTTGCACTAATCGTCCACAAGTAACATCATATTTAGCTTATGCGACAAATGGGGACTTAACTGTGTATTTAGATGGCACGCAGATGACGCAGACGAGCGCAAATGACCGCAGATTCTTAAGGACTGCGTCATTGAACATTGTTCTCCTCCGATAACGGGGGAGGCAAGAGGGAGGTGTGAAAAATCTCCTATTATGTGAGATATGCTTCACTTGCGCATGACAAAAGAAACAATCTGCGTAAATCTGCGCTCGTTTGCGTCATCTGCGTGCCATCGCACACACAGCACAGCCCGCTAATTTATCATTGAATTCTGCACACCGACTTAACTCTTAATCCGGGGTGCGTCCCCTCCCTTCAAAAGATTAGGGAAAAAGAGGAAAATATTTACAAAAAATCCTGTTTCAAAGGTTGTCATCCCCTGATTTGCGCCCTATCTTGTCCGCATTTTCTACGGTCCACCTCCGATCCTATACGCCAAACTTCCATAGGACTTGGTAAGGACTTGGTAAGGAGGAGAATCGGAGGTGGTATGTAGTTGATGTGGATTTGTTAGGTCAATTTATTGATTTAGAATATGATACGAGTGCTTCAAAGAGTGATTTTTGTAAGGAAAAGAGAAATGATGAGATTTTTCATGTAAATATTTATAGATTTTGGCACGGAGAATGTGGAAATTTCTAATATGTTTACGTTTCTATTCTTGCATGGCTTGTTGTCAGTGTCATCCCGGCTTGCAGATGTGTGGGATTTACAGCTCTATTTTTAAGAGCTAACTAAAAATATTGCCTCAATTAATAAAATATTTAATTAATAGTTTTGCAAATAATAAAACTATTGCTATATTTGTGGCAGTGTAATAGAAAACAAAAGTAAAAAAAGAGATGATTATTTCAAATTTGCAAAACAGTAGCCGGATTGAACCGCTTCATCCGTCGTTCAAATCCCTTTTTGAGTATGTAAAGTCTCACGACCTGCTTCATGCCGAATTGGGGCGGATAGACTTGGATGGAGAGAACCTGTTCGTCAGGAACATTGCCGCTGAAGGCGTGCCCCAGGACAAGCAGCCGCTGGAGGCCCACCGCGACTACATAGACGTGCACATCTTGTTGGAAGGCGAAGAGCGCATAGGGTGGAAGCCGCTGGAGAAGGTGACCGACGAGGTGAAGCCATACTCCGTAGCCGATGATTGCGCCTTGTATGCCGACCGCGCCACGGCCTACGTGGACTTGCAGCCGGGCGACTTCGTGGTGGTGTATCCCGAAGACCCCCATGCGCCGCTCATAGGCAAGGGGAAGATTCGCAAACTGATTGCTAAGGTTAAATTGTAAACAGATTACCATGAAAAACAGTAAGTATTATCCTTGGCTGGTGGTGGGGCTGCTGTGGGTGGTGGCCCTGCTCAACTATATGGACCGCCAGATGCTCTCCACCATGCAGCAGGCCATGCAGGCCGATATCGTGGAGCTGAACAAGGCGGAAGCCTTCGGCGCGCTGATGGCCATTTTCTTGTGGATATATGGTTTTGTCAGCCCCGTGGCAGGCATGGTGGCGGACAGGGTGAGCCGCAAGTGGCTGCTGGTGGGCAGCTTGTTCGTGTGGTCGTTTGTGACGTGGATGATGGGCTATGCCGACACCTTCCGGCAGCTCTACTGGCTTCGGGCGGTGATGGGCATCAGTGAGGCGCTGTACATCCCCTCGGCGCTTTCCCTTATAGCCGACTGGCACGAAGGCAAGTCGCGCTCATTGGCTGTGGGCATCCACATGACGGGGTTGTACGTAGGCCAGGCCATCGGCGGCTTTGGGGCTACGTTGGCAGCCATGTTTTCGTGGCACACGGCCTTCCATTGGTTTGGCATCGTGGGCGTGGTCTATTCGCTGGTGCTGATATTGCTGCTGCACGAGAAGCCAACTCATGCCCGCGCGGTGCGGAAGCCTGCCGAGGCTCCTGCCGGGCCGGCCGATGGTAAGAAGCCGTCGGTTTTCGCAGGGCTCAGCGTGCTGTTCTCCATGGTGGCGTTTTGGGTCATCCTGTTCTACTTTGCCGCCCCCAGCCTGCCGGGTTGGGCCACGAAGAACTGGCTGCCTACGTTGTTTGCCGAGAATCTGGGCATCCCCATGTCGCAGGCGGGGCCGCTTTCCACCATTACCATTGCGGTGTCTTCCTTCATAGGGGTCATTGTGGGCGGCATTTTGTCCGACCGCTGGGTGCAGCGCAACCTTCGTGGGCGTGTCTATACGGGCGCCATCGGTTTGGGCATGACTGTTCCGGCCTTGCTGCTGCTGGGCTTCGGGCATAGCCTGCCGGCGGTTGTGGGGGCAGGTTTGCTGTTCGGGGTGGGTTATGGCATTTTCGATGCCAACAACATGCCTATTCTCTGCCAGTTCGTCTCTGCCAAGTACCGTGCCACGGCCTACGGCATCATGAACATGGTGGGCGTGTTTGCCGGCGCCGCCGTCACCGGGGTGCTGGGCAAGTGGACCGACGATGGCAACCTGGGCTTGGGCTTTGCCCTGCTTAGTGTGGTGGTGCTGGTGGCACTGGGCCTGCAGCTCTACTTCCTGCGGCCTAAGACGGACAATATGGAATAACTTCATTGCAAACACTAATTAAAAGTATATGGAAAAAATTATCGGACTTATTGATGCTCCCTTTACTCCCTTTTACGAAAACGGAGAGGTGAACTATGAACCCATCGAGGCTTACGCCAAGATGTTGCCGAAGAACGGGCTGCAAGGCGTGTTTATCAACGGCTCTTCCGGCGAAGGCTACATGCTGACCGAGGATGAGCGCATGCAGTTGGCCGAGCGCTGGATGGCGGCGGCTCCTGCAGGTTTCAAAGTCATTGTGCACGTGGGCAGCTGCTGCGTCAAGGCAAGCCGCATGCTGGCCGAACATGCGCAGAAGATAGGCGCGTGGGGCATCGGGGCCATGGCTCCTCCCTTCCCGAAGATAAACAGGGTGGAAGAGCTGGTGAAGTACATCGAGGAGATTGCTGCCGGGGCGCCCGGACTACCCTTCTATTACTACCACATTCCGGCCTTCAACGGGGCTTACCTACCCATGGTGAAGCTGCTGGAGGCGGTAGACGGGCGTGTGCCCAACTTTGCCGGCATCAAGTACACCTTCGAGAGCATGTACGAGTACAACCAGTGCCGCCTTTATAAGGATGGCAAGTACGACATGCTGCACGGGCAAGACGAAACCATCCTTCCCTGTCTGGCCATGGGCGGAGCCCGGGGCGGCATTGGCGGCACTACCAACTACAACGGGCGCGAGCTGGTGGGCATCATCGAGGCCTGGAAGGCCGGCGACCTGGAGCTGGCACGCGAGCGGCAGAACTTCTCGCAGGAGGTTATCAACGTCATCTGCAACTACCGGGGCAACATTGTGGCAGGCAAGCGCATCATGAAGCTCATTGGCCTCGACCTGGGCAAGAACCGCACGCCTTTCCAGAACATGACGGACGAGGAAGAGGCGTGTATGAAGCAGCAGCTGGAAGCCATCGGCTTCTTTGAACGTTGCAATAAGTTTTAATTTAGCGATGAGCGGTCAGTGATTAGCGATGAGTATTGATGAATGCACGATGCATTAAACGCTAATCACTAATTACTAACCGCTAATCATTATTCAAGTAATCGAAACGAATTTATGAATACTACTGATTATCTGAAAAACTGGGCGGCTTCCTACCGGAGTGATTTGACGGGCAACATTTTGCCCTTCTGGTTGGAGCATGGGCTCGACCGTGTGCACGGAGGGGTTTATACCTGCTTGGACCGCGAGGGACGGCTGATGGATGGCACCAAGTCGGTGTGGTTTCAAGGGCGCTTCGGCTTCATTGCTGCCTATGCCTACAACCATGTGGAGCAAAATCCCGATTGGCTGGCTGCCTCCAAGAGTTGCATAGACTTTATCGAACAGCATTGTTTTGACACGGACGGGCACATGTATTTTGAAGTGGCTGCCGACGGGACACCTTTGCGTAAGCGCCGCTACGTGTTCTCGGAGACGTTTGCCGCCATTGCCATGTCTGAGTATGCCATTGCGTCGGGCGACCATAGCTATGCCGTGAAGGCGCTGGAGTTGTTCAAGCGCATTCAGCGTTTCCTCTCTACTCCCGGCTTTCTGGAGCCGAAGTATTTGCCGGCGTTGCAAGCACGTGGACACTCCATCACGATGATACTCATCAACACCGCTTCGCGCATCCGGGCAGCCATTGCCGACCCTGTGCTCGACGCGCAGATAGATGAGTCCATCAATGCCATCCGCCATTATTTCCTGCATCCGGAATTTAAGGCGTTGCTCGAGATGGTAGGGCCGCAGGGCGAGTTTATCGACACGTGCAACGGGCGGCTTATTAATCCCGGGCATTGCATCGAGACCTCATGGTTTATTATGGAAGAAGCCCGCTGCCGCGATTGGGACAAAGACCTGGTGCAACTGGCTTTGCAGATTCTCGACTGGTCTTGGCAGTGGGGCTGGGACAAGGAGTATGGCGGCATCATCAACTTCCGCGACTGCCGCAACCTGCCCGTGCAAGATTATTCGCAGGACATGAAGTTCTGGTGGCCGCAGACCGAGGCCATCATCGCCACGCTCTATGCCTACCGGGCAACGAAGGGCGAAAAATACCTCGCCATGCACCGGCAGATAAGCGACTGGACATACGCCCACTTCCCCGACAAGGAATATGGCGAATGGTATGGCTACCTGCATCGCGACGGCACGGTGGCACAACCCGCCAAAGGCAACCTCTTCAAAGGCCCCTTCCACATCCCCCGGATGATGGTTTATGGGTATAGGCTTTGCAACGAGATTTGTTCACTATAGTTTTTATTTAATCTTATTATCATGAAAAAATGTTTATTTACATTGTGCTGCATGCTCCTCTCCTTATGGACATTCGCACAGCAAAAAGACATTACAGGTGTGGTTATTGATAACCATAATGAGCCTTTGATTGGCGTTTCTATCCAAGAAAAAGGAACGACCAATGGAACTATTACTAATATTGATGGGCAATTTTCTTTACAGGTAAATTCTGGGGCGACTTTGGTTTTCAGCTATGTAGGGTATAAATCGCAAGAAATTGTGGTGGGTAGCCAGTCGAATATTAATGTAACGTTGGAGGAAGATTCTGAACAATTGGATGAAGTTGTGGTGACAGCATACGGTGGTACGCAACTTCGTTCTAAAATGACAAATTCTATCTCCAAAGTAGACCAAACCATGCTGAGTACAGGTGTGCATACTAATCCGGCACAGGCTCTTTCGGGAACAGTAGCTGGTCTTAGAGTGCAGCAAACTAGTGGTAACCCTAATGCAACGCCTACATTGGTACTACGTGGTGGTACCAACTTGGATGGTAGCGGATCTCCTTTGATTATTATTGACGGGGCAGTACGTGAGTCTTTGGCTGATGTGAATCCAGAGGATATAGAATCTATGGAAGTTATGAAAGATGCGGGAGCTACTGCTATATATGGTGCACGTGCGGCTAATGGTGTGATTTTAGTTACTACTAAGAAGGGTAAAGAAGGGCGTACGGAAGTGAAATTGAGTACCAAGATAGGGCTTAATTTCTTTCATAGTCAGTATGATTTTTTGAATTCTCGTGATTATTTATACTATATGCGTACTGCATTCTACAGATCTTCACATATTTGGCAAGATTCATCGGGCAACTGGCATGGTTTTGCCAGCGATGCAACCTTGTCTGGTACTCAACCTTATGGAACGGGAAATAGATATTTTGATGAACAGGGAAATGTATTGAATGGAAATCAGGATGCAACGGCTGTATGGGGCGTCATGAATTATACTGATGATTTGGCTTTCTTATTAGGTCAGGGCTGGAAAACAATGGAAGATCCAGTGAACCCGGGACAGATGCTGATTTATTGTGATAATCAGTTGAGAGATTACAATATTAAATCACCGGCAATCTCTCAAGACTATAATTTAAGTGTATCTGGTGGTAATGAGCGAGGCCACTATTATGCAAGTATTGGTTATAATCATAGCGAAGGTAATGCTGTGAATAACTGGTACAGCCGTCTAAACTTTATACTTAATGCAGATTATAAAATTACGCCTTGGCTTACTTCAAATTCATCTTTGTCATTTACTGATGCTAAATGGGATGATGGTGCTGTTGGGTATGCAGGCGAAAGTAACTTTTTCAGTACTACTCTTTCTGTACCTCCTACGTTCCGTATAAAAAGTCCGGATGGTGATTGGTTGGCAGGTCCTGCAGTGGCTTCATATGCAAGGGGATGGACTACGGTGGATGTATATAAGGATGCATTGAACTATGATAATAATACGGATAAGTTTAATTTAAGCCAATCATTTACGTTCAATCTTTGGAAAGGACTTACATTCCGAGCTACTGGAACTTGGTATTACTTTGATGATAGCCGTGAGTCTTTTATTGGTGACTTTATTTCGGCAACAGGACCTATATATGATACAACTCATAATTCTTCTAATTCATATGAAAGACTCTTGGATCAGACTTATAACGGTGTTTTGAATTATCAAGGTGTTGTGGCACAGAATCACTCAATCGATGCAATGTTGGGTATGGAATATTATGATTCTTATACAAAAGGCTTTTCTGCTTCAGGATACGGGTCTCCTTTATCTGATTTCCAAGACTTAAATTATACTACAACAGCAGCTGGTGGTCGGCAAATAGATTCATGGCATTACAGGCAGCGAATCCTTTCATTCTTTGGACGAGTAAACTATGACTATAAGTCTAAATATTTGCTGAGTTTGGTATTGCGTCGGGATGGCTACTCCAAGTTGCCTAAAAATAATCGTTGGGGAACTTTTCCCGGTGTATCCGCAGGTTGGGTACTGAGCCGAGAAAGTTTCATGGAGCCGATAAGTCATATTCTCTCTTATGCTAAGATCCGGGCAAGTTATGGCGCCAATGGTAATGTTTCAGGTGTTGTAGATGCTAACGGTAATGTTGTTACAGGTTTGGATTATTATACAGTGCAAGGTTCATATGGTATTATGCAAAATGCCAATGGAGAAACTGTTCCGAATTATAATGGAAAGGTTCCCTTGATGATAAATGATTTACCCAATCTTAGTATGCAATGGGAGAAGTCGTATACGTTTGAGACAGGTTTTGACGTAGGCTTCTTGAATAACAAATACATTTTGAATTTTACTTATTACAACCGGCATACGCAAAATAAATTTGCAGAGATAACGCTTCCATCTCATAGTGGTGTATCTTCTTATTTGTCTAATAACGGAGAAGTACAAAACCAAGGTGTGGAAATGGAATTGACAGCTAATGTGCTTCGAACAAAGGATTGGAAAGTTACCGTAAGTATGAATGCGGCTTACAATAAAAATAAAATCATTTCGTTGCCATATAATGGATTGCCGAATAATATGCAAGATGCTTACCAAGTTTATACGGGTCGTCAATTACCCGATGGGACATATGAAAAAGTTTGGGTAGGTGGTTATCAAGAAGGCCAGGAATATGGAGCCATTTATGGTTTCAAATCGTTGGGCATATATAAAAGTTATGATGAAATTCCTGGTAATTTGATAGATCGTACTACTTATACTGAAAATGGTTCAGATGCTAAGGTCCTTTACGGTCCTGACGCTTGGAATCAGTTGTCGGACGCAGAAAAGGAAAAAGGTTTGCCTATACAGCCTGGCGATGTGAAATGGCTTGACGTAAATGGCGATGGTGTTATAGATGATTACGATCGGGTGAAATTGGGTAATACAATTCCTCATTGGACGGGTGGTTTCAATCTTAATGCTTCTTGGAAAGGTTTATCATTAGGTTGCCGGCTGGATTATGCTTTGGGATACTGGGTACATGATTTCAAGACTCCATGGATTATGGGTAATATGCAAGGAACTTTTAATACCATTTCTTTGGTAAAAGATTCTTGGTCGGAAGATAATCCGAATGGAAAATATCCAGTTTATGGATGGGCTGATTTCTTAGGCAAACGTAACTATGATAGAATTTCGAATATTAATAGCTATAGAGGAGACTATTTGGCATTTCGTGAGATAAGTTTGTCTTATTCTTTGCCTCAAGAGTGGACCCGTAAGGCAGGAATGAGTAAAGTTGATGTTTCTATTACTGCTCAAAATTTAGGTTATATCACAGCAGCCAAGAATATGGCAACCCCAGAGTATGGTGTAAGCCAAAATGGTGGCTATCCTTTGCCTAGAACAGTTGTGTTCGGTTTGAACGTTACATTTTAAATGAAAGATGATTATGAAAAAGATATTTTATTTATTAGTAAGTGGAGCATTGGGATTAGCTTCTTGTAATGCATTGGATTTGACTCCGGAAGATTATTACGGTTCTGATAATTTTTGGACTCAAGCATCTCAGGCAGAAATGTTCATGACGGGTATACATGCAGATTTGCGAGACAAATATCAGATGCCTGTCACTTTGGGTGAATTTAGAAGTGAACTATTGGTAAGTGATGTGACGTCTATGGGAGAAGGTGTGTATGGACCGCCTATGACTAATAATCTGTTGACAGAAGATAATACGGGAATAGAGGATTGGTATGGCCTTTATCCTAATATCATGCATTTAAATTTGTTTATAAAGAATGTAGATGCAGATATTGATTGGATGTCTGAATCGGAAAAATCTTTTTATTTAGGCCAGGCGTACGGATTACGTGCTTATTACTATTTTTATCTCTATCGTACTTATGGAGGAGTCCCATTGGAGACGGAACCTTCAGTAGCCGAAGGGAATATAGATGTTACGCAATTGTATAAAGCTCGTGCCACTCCTGAGGCTACATTGCAATTTATTAAGGACGATGTAGAAAAGTCTGAATCTTTTTTTGAACAAGCTAATCAGCAAATGTCCACACCGTATGAATGGTCTTTTTATGCGACAGAAATGCTGAAAGCGCAGGTTTATATGTGGTCGGCCAAAGTAACAACAGGATTACTAGACGACAATATTGAAGGAGATCATATTGAGACGTGGACAGGTGTGGATCCCAGTAATAGTGATCTTTTGATAGCTAAACAAGCATTGCTGAATGTAACTGGGAAGCAGTTTAACCTCGTTCATAATTATGAGGATTTGTGGACTCCGGAAGGTAAACAAAATGAGGAAATCATATTTGCCATATATTTTGACCGGAATGAAGTGACAAACTGGGGGGCTAACTGGTTTTACAACGTAGCTCTTTTTACGAATGCTACAGACTTGGAAGGGAATGCTTTAAGTTCTGACCCCTTGAATTTGTTGGCTGCAGGTCCTTTACGCTATGAATATAAAACGGCTTTCATTGATATTTATGATGAGGATGATTCCCGATTAGATGCTACTTTTTTCCAATACTTATTTGGAGGGCAAACGCGTGGTGCATGTTGGAAAAAACTAATAGGACATACTGATGGAGGAAGCCATTACTATGATTCAGATGTTCCAATTTTCCGCTACTCGGATGTTTTGTTGATGTTGGCAGAATGCGAAAATGGCTTAGGGAACTTTAATGATTGTGCTAATTACATTAATGCAGTGCGTCAACGTGCTTATGGTGAGACATATGAGGAGCATAAATATCAGGCAGGAAGTTTTGCTGAAAACGAATGGGCTATTTTGCAGGAACGTGATAAAGAATTCGTGGGTGAAGGTAGTCGTTGGTTTGATTTGTTGAGACTGAAGGGAGAGGATGGAAAGTCTCTTGTTTTTTCAGCTAAAGCCCATTACGGTAGCGATAGTCCTATTTTAACTGAAGAACAAACCTATATGATGTTATGGCCTGTTGATGTGGATGTGCTGAATGGAGACCCGGAATTGAAACAGACACCTGGCTATGACAGATGAAATAGTTCTAAGAGGCTATATGGCGTGTCAACATAGAAAATAATTATTATTTTGTAATGTATACCTTGTACCTTCGGTGTTTAATAAGTGAGGCTTCTTTTACATGCAGATGTATTGTAGGAATTCTCTCACTTACACGCACCATAGGTATAGGTTGATAAGACAAAATAGAAGTCTAAGTCTATTTGTAGCTCTAATTATTCTATTTATTTTCATAAATGTAATGTGATAATGAGGATATTTCTTTTTCTTTTATATATATGTAGTATACACTGGAAAAGTGGGAGTTTTATCCTTTACCTAAAAGTGTGTCTACATTTTTGGTTTTGAAACCGAATAATTTGAAAGGTTCCGTACCGGGCATTTTATGTATTCCAGGTTCTGGACGCACTAAAGAGGGATTGGTTGGTGAACCTGCTGTATGTAGTAATCTATCCGAAGACTATGCAGATCCGAAAGTTTCGATGGCTTTAAATATGGTAAAAGAAGGTTATGTAGCTGTGGCTGTAGATAATGCAGCAGCTGGTGAAGCTTCTGATATAGAATGTTTTGGTAGAGGACAGGATTATGATTATGATGTAGTGTCACGTGTTTTATTGGAATTAGGTTGGAGCTGGTTAGGTTATACGTCTTATTTGGATATGCAAGTGCTGGAGTGGATGAAGGAACAATCTTATATTCGCAAAGATCGTATTGTAGTGAGTGGCTTTTCATTAGGAACAGAACCTATGATGGTATTAGGCGTATTAGATAAAAGTATTTATGCTTTTGTATATAATGATTTTTTGTGCCAAACCCAGGAACGTGCAATAGTTATGACCAAGCCTAATTCGGCTGGTCGGCGTCCTTTCCCCAATTCTATCCGTCATTTGATTCCGGAGTATTGGAAATATTTTAATTTCCCGGACGTAGTGGCTTCTTTGGCGCCTCGTCCTATAATTTTTACAGAAGGTGGTTTGGACCGTGATTTCCGTTTGGTACAATCGGCCTATAGCGTTTGTGGCGCATCAGAAAATGTAGAGTTTCACCATTATGCCAAATATGTGGATCCAAAATTACGGAATGATGTAGAACATCTTCCTGAAGGATTGGATGCTAATACATATTTTGGTTTGGTGAATGTAGATCCTCCTTCGCATTATTTCAAAAACGAATGGGTGATACCTTGGTTGCGGGAAATACTGAAAGAATAAATTGCTAATTAGAGAGAGCATACTTTAAATTCTTCATAGGAATAAGTAAAGTTATGCTAGTAGAGAAGCGGTATCCCCCTCCTGAACTTATATGATCAGGAACCGCTTCTTGAAGTCGTGAAGGGGCAATGTTAGAGAATAGAGTTGTACATTGCCCCTTTATTTGTTGATACTTCTTTGTAAATTCATGATTATTAATAGAATATATTTGCTATCTTTGCATTGAGTAAAAATACTTAGTATACTGAGTAAAATGTATTAGTATGTATAAACGAACTGAATATCATGTGATTACAAGTAGGATGAAAGAGCCACGAAAGTTTATTCAAGTGGTGATGGGTGCCCGTCAGATAGGCAAATCTACCGTGGTGAAGCAAGTGCTTCAAGATTTGGATATGTCTTATCAGTTCTTTTCTGCCGATAATGTCCCGGCTACAAACAGTGCCTGGATTTCTGATTGCTGGGCGGCTGTGCGCAGTTTGAAGGAGAGTAGGGGGT
Organism: uncultured Bacteroides sp.; assembly: GCA_949288715.1. Taxonomy (GTDB): domain Bacteria; phylum Bacteroidota; class Bacteroidia; order Bacteroidales; family Bacteroidaceae; genus Bacteroides. Next base: position 34,654 of record CASELH010000004.1, read on the forward strand.
GGGAGAGTGTCATCCTTGTGATTGACGAGATACAGAAGATAGCCAACTGGAGTGAGGTGGTGAAGAAGGAATGGGACGATGATACGTTTCACGATCGCAATATCAAGGTGCTGCTTTTAGGTAGTAGCCGCGTGTTGTTGGAGAAAGGCTTGTCTGAATCCTTGGCGGGGCGGTTTGAGGAGATACGTATGAGTCATTGGAGCTATCGGGAGATGCAGGAATGTTTTGGTTTCTCACTTGACCAATACTTGTTCTACGGAGGTTATCCCGGTGCGGCGACATTGATTGGTGATGAAGACCGCTTTGGGCAATATATTCAGTCGGCCATCATTGAAGCGACCATCAACAAAGATATTCTGATGGATACGCCGATTAGTAAGCCTGCCTTGCTTCGTCAGACTTTTGAGTTGGGCGCGGCCTATTCGGGTGAATTGCTTTCGTTGAACAAGATGTTGGGGTCGCTACAAGATGCCGGAAACACGGTGACATTGGCGGGTTACATCAATCTATTGGATGAAAGCGGATTGCTGTGTGGACTCCAGAAGTTTAGCATGGATATGGCAAGGAGGCGTGCCAGCATCCCTAAGTTGCAGGTATATAACAATGCGCTGAAGATGGTGTATAGCCCGTTGACTTTTGAGCAGGCGATATTGAACAGAAAATCGTGGGGACGCATCTTTGAGTCGGGTATCGGTGCTTATCTGGTAAGCCAAGCTTTCGTGCATCGCTTTGAAGTACACTATTGGCGTGAGCGGGATGATGAAGTGGACTTTGTCCTGCGTAAGAAAGGCTCGGTGATCGCCATTGAGGTGAAAAGCAATGCAGAGAAGCGTACGGAAGGATTAGATAAATTCCGCAAGCTGTTCAATCCCCAAGCAGCTTTTATCGTAGGAGATGGTGGCATCAGTGCGGAGGATTTTCTTTCGATGGATATACGGAAGCTGTTTGGTAGTTAGTATGAATATTGCGATATTTGCGTTAACGATAATTGTGTAACGATAAGAATGAAATGAGATGAAACCTAATAATCCTTTCTTCATCTAAAAAACCGTTTTATCAAAGCACGCAACTGCTTACTATAGGTACAATTGGACGAGAGGAGTATACCGGTTTTGCAATGAATTATTTCACAAAGCATAATGTAAAGTTCCCGCAGGAGGTGTTTTATGCAATTTATGATAAATATGAAGGGCATACCTGGTACATGCAGTGTATCCTCAATAGGCTGTGTGGGTATAATTGTAGGTTACACAATATACGACCGTTTTATGGGAGAATGGTTGCGGAATCAGGCATTTTAGATGCTTTTACATGTGACATAATCAGCGAAAAAATTATATAGTATGAAACGTTTTCTTCTTTTTATTTTAGTAAGCGCCTGCTTCTTGGCGGTGCAGGCTGCTGATACGGTTTTTATCCGTGAGACGCAGATTCCGATCTTGATTGAGCGGAATGATAATGTATTGTTTCAAATGCGCTTTATGACCGATGGAACGGACAGAACGCTGAACGAGGTGCAATTGGAATTTGACGGCGATGTAAACTTTGCCGGTATACAAGCTGTCAAATTATATTATAGCGGTACGGAGGCACGGCAGAATTACAGTAAACTTCCTTTTGCCCCGGTGTCGTATGTATCTGCTTTCACGCCGGGAAAGACTCTGTCGGCCAATCCTTCTTACTCGATACGTAAGTCGCAAGTAGATAATCCGGGCAAGAAGGTGACGTTGGGTGCCGGGCAGAAACTCTTTCCCGGAATCAATTATTTTTGGGTTAGCCTGCAGATGAAGCCGGATGCCTCTTTGCTGGATAAGGTTTCGGCAAGGATTACTGCGATTAAAATAGATGGTAAGCCTGCCGACATACAGACGGTTTCGCCGGACGGCATTGTCCATCGGATGGCTGTTGGAGTGCGTCATGCAGGCGATGACGGGGTGGCTGCTTTCCGCATTCCCGGGTTGGTAACTACCAATAAAGGCACTTTGCTGGGAGTATACGATGTCCGTCATAACAGCAGCGTCGATTTGCAGGAACACATAGATATTGGACTGAGCCGCAGTGTGGATGGCGGGCAGACGTGGGAGAAAATGCGCTTGCCTATGTCGTTTGGTGAAACCGGAGGCTTGCCTGCTGCGCAGAACGGCGTGGGCGATCCTTCAATTTTGGTGGACACAAAGACAAACACCGTTTGGATAGTAGCTGCCTGGAGTCATGGCATGGGCAATCAACGCGCCTGGTGGAACTCTTATCCGGGAATGGACAAGGAACATACCGCTCAGCTGGTGATGACCAAGAGCACGGATGATGGCAAGACGTGGTCGGCTCCCATCAACATCACCCGGCAGGTAAAGCATCCTTCCTGGCGTTTTCTGTTGCAAGGGCCGGGACGTGGCATTACCATGGACGACGGCACGTTGGTGTTCCCTATCCAGTTCATCGATTCTACCAGCGTGCCCAATGCGGGTATCATGTATAGTAAAGATAGGGGTGAGACGTGGCACATCCATAACCTGGCCCGGACCAATACCACCGAGGCCCAGGTAGCGGAAGTGGAGCCGGGCGTGCTGATGCTGAACATGAGGGATAATCGTGGTGGAAGTCGTGCCGTGGCTACCACGACCGACCTTGGCAAGACCTGGACGGAACACCCCTCTTCGCGCAAAGCGTTGCAAGAACCGGTATGTATGGCCAGCTTGATAAGCGTGAAGGCAGAAGACAATGTATTGGGAAAAGACCTGCTTTTGTTTTCCAACCCGAATACTACGAAAGGGCGGAGCCATACTACCATAAAAGCCAGTCTGGATGGCGGCATCACGTGGCTGCCTGAGCATCAGGTTATGCTGGATGAAGACAATAACTGGGGATACTCTTGCTTGACGATGATTGATGAAGAGACGGTAGGCATATTGTACGAAAGCAGTGTGGCGCACATGACTTTTCAAGCTATCCACCTGAAAGATATTGTTGATTTTTGATGTGGGAGAGCATGACAGGCAAGAAATTTCATATCAGCCGTTTTGGCTTGTGCATAGCCGTGTTTTTATTCCTTGGCGCGACTTGGACGCGGGCGCAGCATCCTGCAAGGAACTTCACAGTGAGGACCTTGCAGGGCACGGCACCCCGGCATGCCGATTTTGCAAAAGGAGTATCGGCTGCGTTTGCCGGTATTGCAGATCAGCGTTTATTGGTAGCCGGAGGATGCAATTTTCCGAACATACCGGCTGCACAGGGTGGAGCCAAGCAGTATTACGACGAAGTGTTCGTGGCTTCCGCATGCGATACAGCCCTGGTGTGGAAAAAAGTTGGTGAATTGCCACAGCCCACGGCCTATGGAGTATCGGTAGTTACTGCCGAGGGCATTGTGTGCGTAGGCGGAATGAACGACAATGGCGCCTTGAATGCTGTCATTCGCCTTTCTTTGGAGAAGGGCCGGGCAAAGCAAGAGATACTGCCCTCCTTGCCCTGCACTTTGGATAACATGGCAGGATGCCTGGCCGGGAATTGGCTGTTTGTAGTGGGAGGAAATAGGAATGGGGTGCCTTCTAACGCTTGCTATAGATTGGACTTAGAGCATTTGTCGCAGGGTTGGGAGAGGCTCCCGGACTTTCCCGGCTCTCCCCGCCAGCAGCCGGTATGTGCAGCGCAAAGGGATAGTGCCGGGAAGATTTCGGTCTACATGTGGGGCGGATTCGCACCGGCAGCCGAGGGTAGAGAGGCTTCATTGTCGGTGGACGGCTGGAGGTATTCGTTGGAGGAGAACAAGTGGATGCCTTTGCCCTCTCCGCGTGATGCTGATGGCCAATCAATATCCTTAGGCGGAGGAACGGCAGTAGCGTGGGGAGACAGCCTGATACTTTGCATGGGAGGTGTGGATAAGGACATTTTCTTGCAAGCACTCCGCCAGCCGGCACCCGATTATCTGACACACTCCCCCGAGTGGTATAAGTTCAATAAAAAGTTATTGGTTTACGATGTCTGTCGGGGCGAATGGCAGACGGCTTGTTGTTCGCCGGACTTGGCACGTGCCGGTGCTGTGGCGGTGCCTTATGGGAACTCCGTATTTTGCATCAATGGAGAGGTGAAGCCCGGGGTACGCACCTCTTGCATTACGAAGATAGAAGTAAAGTGATGGCCTATATTGCGTTGAACAAAGAAACGGATACTTTATGCATCATATAGTTTGGAAACTGATATCCCTATTCGGTGTCTTTTGCATATCGGTGTTGCCGACGAGGGCTTCCGATGTGGAATGGAACAGCTTTATCGTGAATTTCGACAAGGATTTGTATGGCAAAGGCATACAGACATGGCAAATTGCACCTTACGACGACCAGTGGGTCTATTTTGCCAACAAGAACGGTATGGTGCAGTTTGACGGCTGTACATGGTCTCTTTTCCCTATGAATAATTTTCTGGATGTCCGTTCCGTTTTGCCGTCTGTGGCGCAAAAGCGCATTTATGTGGGTGGAGTGAATGAGTTCGGCTATTATGAGCCGGGAGCGGATGGGGCGTTGGAGTACCATTGCATGTCCGATACGTTGGAGAGTGCCATCCGATATTTGGGCAATGTATGGGGCATCTACGAGGTGGACAATATGCTGTACCTGCAAGGAGATAACCGGGTGGTGAAGCATTGGGATGGACGCTATGCAGTGGTGCAGATGGCGGGTAAGATAGACTGCTCCAGCCTGATAGAAGGTGTGCTCTATGTGGGTACGGATGACGGGGTTTGGGTGCTGGTGGGCAATGCTTTCTTGCCTTTGCAGGGAGCCGAGGCGTTGAAGGGGAAGCGGATACGCGGGATATTGTCTTACCGGGAAGGAGTTTTGGTTGTAACGGCTTACGATGGCTTGTATTATTGCGATGGATACAGCATGGTTCCTTTCCTTACCGGGGCAGAAGATTTCATAAAGGACAATGAGGTGTTTTGTGCCGCCAAGCAGGGCGACAAGATAGCACTGGGCACCATTCATAAGGGTGTGTTGCTGGTGGATGGCGAGAACGGTTCGTTGGACTACTTCAATGAAAACAATGGCTTGCGGAATAATACCGTGCTTTCGCTGGCTTTTGACGAGACTGGCAATTTGTGGGCCGGATTGGACCGGGGAGTCAGCTATATCTGCCTAAATTCTCCGCTGACCAATCTATATTCCTATCCTTGGTCGTGGGGCACCGGATATACGGCTGCGGTAGAGGGTGGACATTTGTATTTGGGCACCAATCGTGGGTTGTATTACACCGATTACCCGGTGAAGCGGGGAGATGGCGTGCCGGATATACGCCCCGTACGGGGCTCCAGCGGACAGGTGTGGAAACTGTGCCGTATAGGGACTGACTTGCTGTGCCTGCACGACCGGGGTATTTTCTTGGTAGAAGGTACTTCATTGCGGCGCATCACAGAGATTACGGGAGCATGGAACTGCCAACTGGTAGAGGGATGCAGGGACATGATGTATGTAGGGGTGTATGATGGCATTTACCTGATGCAGAAGCGCGACGGGAGGTGGCAGACCGTTTGCAAGATACAGGGCGTGAGCGACTCCTGCCGCTTGTTTGAACAAGAAAGCCGCCGGGTGTTGTGGATTGGCAATATAGACCACGTCACCCGCATCGTGCTGAACGACAGCCTAACCGAGGTGGTGGAGTATAAAGAGTATTACAAGGATGCCGGCTTCCCCACAGAGCGCGATGTGTATGTGTCTAAGGTAAGGGGGAAGATTTACTTTGCCACCCCTTGCGGCATCTATCAATACGATGCCGGTCTGGACAAGATGGTGCCTTGCGAGGCTATGGATGCTTTGCTGAATGGTGAGGCACACTACTCGCGGCTGATGGAGTGGGGGAAGGAGCGGATAATAAGCCTCAGTCCGTATGAAATATGCATTGCCACGACGGATACCGGTGGCCGGAAGAAGGAAGAACCCATGGTGATTCCCATCCGCCAGTCGTTTATGGAGGTGGTGCCCGGCTTCGAGACCATCATCCCCTTGTCTGATTCGCTGATGATTATCCCCACAGAAGGGGGCTTTGTCCGGTTTCGCATTCCGGCGGCAGGAAGAGAAGAAGGGCGGAGGCAGACAGTCCGCATTAAGGACATGTATCTCACTTTTCCCAAAGACTCATTGGTGTATACGGCCAATTTCTTGCAGGCAAAGCCCGAGCCACAGGTGGATTATGCCTACAACTCGGTGCGCTTCGATTATGGCATCCCGTTCATGGAGACCATCAACAACCCCCAGTATCAGTATCGCCTGAACGAAGGCAAATGGTCGGACTTTACCCAGGTGTCTGTCAAGGAGTACAGCAACCTGCCTTATGGCGACTACACGTTTGAGGTGAGAACCACGTTTCCCGACGGGACGCTGGCATCCGACCATCTGTCTTTCCGCATTTTGCCCCCATGGTATCACACTCCGTGGGCTTATTGCTGCTACGCGGTGTTGGCCATGCTGGCCCTGTGGGCTGCCTATCGGTGGGAAGGGCATCGCGTGAGTCGCGAGAAACAGCAGGCAGTAGTGGAGAAAGACCGGCAAATGCACCGCATGGAGCAGGAGTATGAGGAAGAAAAGGCCCGCCAGGAGAAGCAGATAGTGCTGCTGGAGAAGGAGAAGCTGGAGCACGACCTACAGCACAAAAGCCAGGAGCTGGCCAACCTGATGATAAACTTCCTGCGCAAGAACGAGATGCTTACCGACATAAAGTCGGAAATACTCAAAGTGTCGGCCTCCCTGAAAGGCGATGGCGCCCGGCAAGGAAGGCAGCAGTTGTTGCTCATCAACAGCCGCATCGATGCCAACATGCAGAGCGATGAAGTGCTGGCGCGCATAGAGCAGCAGTTCGACCTCATTCACAACAACTTCATGAAGCGTCTGCATGCCCGGCACCCCGACCTCTCGAACAATGAGCGCATGATGTGCGCCTACCTCAAGATGAATCTTTCCACCAAGGAGATAGCCCCTTTGCTCAATATCTCCGTGCGGGGAGTGGAGACCATGCGCTACCGCCTGCGCAAGAAGTTCGGCCTGGAGCGTGAAGACAGCCTGACCGATTACCTTAACCGCCTGCCTTGATGGTGCTTCGGCAGGGATAAAGGTGCTGTGCACGTAGGCCGGACTCCCGCAAAGTATCATAGCCGGCTAAAAAAAGGGGCTGTAGCTGGAGGGCGTGCCGACTAATTTCGTACCTTTGCACCATTCTTTTTTTAACTGTATAAACGGATAACTTCATATGGGAGGATTCTTTGGAACCGTATCGAAAACGGCTTGTGTGGCCGACCTGTTTTATGGCACTGACTACAATTCGCACCTGGGCACCCGCCGCGGCGGACTTGCCACCTACGATGCCGACAAACGCCAGTTTACCCGCTCTATCCACAACCTGGAGAGCACGTATTTCCGCACTAAGTTTGAAGACGAGCTGGACAAGTTTACCGGCCGCTCGGGCATCGGCATCATCAGCGATACCGACGCACAACCCATCATCATCAACTCGCACTTGGGGCGCTTTGCCATTGTCACCGTGGCTAAGGTGCTGAACATCGACGAACTGGAAGCCGAGCTCTTGGCGCAGAACATGCACTTTGCCGAGCTTAGTTCGGGCAAGACCAACCAGACGGAACTGATAGCCCTGCTCCTCATCCAGGGGCGCACGTTTGTGGAGGGCATCGAGAATGTGTTCAGCCACATCAAGGGCTCGTGCTCCATGCTGTTGCTGACGGAAGACGGCATCATCGCTGCCCGCGACAAGTGGGGGCGCACGCCCATCGTCATCGGCCGCAAGGAGGGGGCATACGCCGCCACAAGCGAGTCGAGCAGCTTCCCCAACCTGGACTATGAGATAGAGCGCTTCCTGGGGCCGGGCGAGGTGGTGCGCCTGCGTGCCGACGGCATCGAGCAGATGCGCAAGCCCGAGGAGCGGATGCAGATATGCTCCTTCCTGTGGGTGTACTACGGCTTCCCCACCTCGTGCTACGAAGGGCGCAACGTGGAGGAGGTGCGTTTCTTGTCCGGCCTCAAGATGGGGCAGCTGGACAAGTCGGAGGTGGACTGCGCCTGCGGCATCCCCGACTCGGGCGTGGGCATGGCCCTGGGCTATGCCGAAGGCAAGGGAGTGCCCTACCACCGCGCCATTGCCAAGTACACGCCCACCTGGCCTCGCAGCTTCACCCCCAGCCGGCAGGAGATGCGCAACCTGGTGGCCAAGATGAAACTCATCCCCAACCGAGCCATGCTCGAGGGCAAGCGCCTGCTGTTTTGCGACGACAGCATTGTGCGCGGCACGCAGCTGCACGACAATGTGAAGATGCTCTACGACTACGGCGCCCGCGAAGTGCACATCCGCATTGCCTGCCCGCCGCTCATCTACGGGTGCCCGTTCATAGCCTTCACGTCGTCGAAGAGCGACATGGAGCTCATCACCCGCCGCATCATCCAGGAGCTGGAGGGCGATGCCAATAAGGACCTCGACAAGTATGCCACCACGGGCTCGCCGCAACAGGAACGGCTGGTGGAGGTCATCCGCCAACGCTTCGGCCTGACGTCGTTGAAGTTCAACACGCTGGAGCATCTGGTCGAGGCCATAGGCCTGCCCAAGTGCAAGCTGTGCACGCATTGCTTCGACGGCACAGGATGTTTTTAAGGGATTAGTGGTTAGTGATTAGTGTTTAGCGGCCTTATTAATCACTAATCACTAAACCCTAATCACTAACCGCTTTCCATCTATACCGTATTATATATATAAACACATACTGCCATGACCTTAGTAGAACGCTTTTTGAAGTACGTCAGCTTCGACACGCAGTCGAAGGAAGATGCCGGGGTGACGCCCAGCACGCCGGGGCAGATGACCTTTGCCCGCTACTTGAAAGAAGAACTGGAAGAGCTCGGCCTGGAGGACGTGTCGCTCGACGACAACGGCTACCTCTTTGCCACCCTGCCCGCCAATACCGACCGCGAGGTGCCCACCATAGGCTTCATTGCCCACATGGATACGAGCCCCGACATGTCGGGCCGCGACGTCCGTCCCCGCATCGTGCGGAACTATGACGGGGGCGACATTGTGCTGTGCGACGACGCGGAGCGCATCGTCCTCTCTCCCTCCCGTTTCCCCGAATTGCTCGACCACAGGGGCGAGGACCTCATCGTGACGGACGGCCACACGCTGCTCGGCGCCGACGACAAGGCCGGCATTGCCGAGATAGTCTCCGCCATGGTGTGGCTGCAGCAGCACCCCGAGGTGAAGCACGGCCGCGTGCGCATCGGCTTCAACCCCGACGAGGAGATTGGGCTGGGCGCGCACAAGTTCGACGTGGAGCGCTTCGGCTGCCGGTGGGCCTACACCATGGACGGCGGCGAGGTGGGCGAGCTGGAGTTTGAGAACTTCAACGCGGCGTCGGCCCGACTGACCTTCAAGGGGCGCAACGTGCACCCGGGTTACGCCAAAGACAAGATGGTGAACTCCATGCTGGTGGCCGCCCGCTTCATCGGCATGCTGCCCGCGTGGGAGGTGCCCGAGCACACGGACGGCTACGAGGGCTTCTACCACCTCATCGGCATGCAGGGCGAGGTGGAGCAAACGGTGCTCACGTACATCATCCGCGACCACGACCGTGCCCGCTTCGAGGCGCGCAAGCAGCAGATGCAACGCCTGGCCGACGCGCTCAACGCCGAGTATGGCGAGGGCACGGTGGCGCTGGAGCTGCACGACCAGTACTACAACATGTGCCAGCAGGTGGAGCCGGTGATGCACGTGGTCGACATTGCGCGCCGGGCCATGCTCGAGGCCGGCGTGGAGCCGCGCGTCAAGGCCATCCGCGGCGGCACGGACGGGGCGCAGCTGTCCTTCAAAGGGCTGCCGTGCCCCAACATCTTCGCGGGCGGGCTCAACTTCCACGGGCGCTACGAGTTCGTGCCCATCCCCAGCATGGAGAAGGCCATGCAGGTGGTGGTGAAAATCGTCGAGCTCACGGCTCAGGCATGACGCGGCGCGGCGACGGTCGGGTGTCAATCTTTTTGAACGCGCGTCGCTTCCGCCCCGAAAATGCGTCCCGATGCCGTCGGAAACGGAACACGTTCCCGTTGGAAACGCGTCCTGATCCCGTTGAAAATACATCATGGTCCCGTTGAAAATGGATCATGATCCGTTTTTAACGACATCATGATGTATTTTTAACGACATCATGATGTCGTTGGGGTCGCGGTAAAAACTGTTGAATTTGCACATCTATTAACATTTTTCGCCCTTCGGGCGGATGTCAAGAAAAAATCCTATTCATTATCCAAACAAACTACATCAAGATGAAAACCACTCCATTTACCGAGAAACACATCTCGCTGGGTGCCAAGATGCACGAATTTGCGGGATACAACATGCCCATAGAGTACACGGGCATCATCGACGAGCACCTGACGGTGTGCCACGCCGTGGGCGTGTTCGACGTGTCGCACATGGGCGAGTTCTGGGTCAAGGGGCCGCAGGCGCTGCCCTTCTTGCAGAAAATCACCTCGAACGACGTGGCCGCCCTCACCCCCGGGCGCGTGCAATACTCCTGCCTGCCCAACGAGCAGGGGGGCATTGTAGACGACCTGCTGGTCTACCAGTATGAGCCCCAGAAGTATCTGCTGGTGGTGAACGCCGCCAACATCGACAAGGACTGGGCCTGGTGCACCGCCCACAACACCGAGGGCGCCGAGCTGGAGAACGCCTCCGACCGCATGGCGCAGCTGGCCGTGCAGGGCCCCCGCGCGCTGGAGACGTTGCAGAAGCTGACCTCCGTGGACCTCTCCGGCATCCCCTACTACCACTTCACCCACGGCCCGCTGGCGGGGGAGGCGGACGTCATCATCTCCAACACCGGATACACCGGCGCCGGGGGCTTCGAGCTGTACTTCCGGCCCGAGGCCGCGCTGGCGATATGGGACGCCGTGTTCGAGGCCGGCGCCGAGTTCGGCATCAAGCCCATAGGCCTCGGTGCGCGCGACACGCTCCGCCTCGAGATGGGCTTCTGCCTCTACGGCAACGACCTGGACGATACCACCTCGCCCATCGAGGCCGGACTGGGGTGGATTACCAAATTCGTCGAGGGGAAGAATTTCATCAACCGCGCCGCGCTGGAGCGGCAGAAGGCCGAGGGCGTGACACGCCGCCTGGTGGGCTTCGAGATGGTGGACAGGGGCATTCCGCGCCACGGCTATGCCCTCTGCACGGCCGACGGGCAGGAGGAGATAGGCCGCGTCACCTCGGGCACCATGTCGCCCTTGCGCAAGGTGGGCATCGGCATGGGCTACGTCCGTCCGCAGTACGCCAAGCCCGGCACGGAGATTAGCCTGGACATGCGCGGCCGCAAGCTTCGGGCGGTGGTGGTGAAGCCGCCCTTCCGCAAGTAGCGGGGGAGGATACACTGGGGGCGTGGACCGGTGAGGTTCCACGCCCCTGTTGTTTACAGCTTGTTTATCTTTTGTATCATCAGCTGCGCCCAGTTCAGTTCCTTGTCAATCCAGATGCGTTCTTCTTTCTCTTCGGGTCGCTGCTGCTTGTAGGCTGCAAGCAGGTCCATATACCCGTGCAAGGCGTCGATGGCTCGGCTCTGCTTCTGCATGCGCATCAAGAGCAGGATGCGCTGCTTGCACACGTCCGGGTTGGGGGCGTCCGCCGAGGCCTCTTCGGCCTTGTCCAGCAGGGCGAGGCATTCGTTGTTGACGTCCTCGGTGTTGCCTATTGCCATCTTCGAGCGCACGAGGGTGACGTATGTCCGGCTGTCTGCCAGGCGGTTGCCGATGTTCTTGCCCGCCAACATGATGGCCTCCTGATACAGGGCTGCCAGGTAGTTGAGGTCGGCGTTGAAGTTGACGACGTCGTAGGTGTTCTTCAAGTAAGGCCTGTCTGCCGGCGCGGGTGCGGGGTCGGGCTTGCCTTCGATGCGCTGTTGCAGGTCGTCTATGCAGTTGTAGCGCAGGATGTTTTCTTGCCGGCGGTTGCGCAGGTAGTAGTCGCGCACTTTCCGTAGGGCCGAGGTCAACGCGTCTTCGGGGTAGCCGGTGAAGTTCAGGATGCGTGCAGCCAGCCGGTCGGCCTCACGCTCCTGGTCGCCGGAGTAATTCATGCCCAGACGGTTGATGACCGGCACACAGAGCAGGGAGATGATGGTGCCCACGTCGGCCACGGTGCCGGCTCCCAAGTCGCGCCAGTCGCCGCCGCCGTAATAGTAGTTTATGTCGTAGCTGTAGGCCACGCTGCTGAACACGTCTGCCCAGAACAAAGCGCGCTGTGCCCGTTGTGTGGCCCGACGCACGTTGGTCACCTGGTGGTCGTAGAGGTAGTGGCCTATCTCGCTGGCCAGTATGGCGGCCAGTTCGGCTTCGGAGTCGAGCGTGCAGAGCAGCCCTGTGCTGACGATGATGTTTCCGCCGGGCAGCATGAACGAAGTGGGCTCGGGCGACTGTATGATGAAGGCGTTCAGATTTCCGTTGCGGTTGGTGGTGACGTTGGCGCCACACAGCTTGGCCAGCACGCCTTGCACGTAGGAGGCCATGTAGGCGTCTTCGTAGGCAATCTCGTTCAGGTGCTCAAAGTATTCCTGGCTTTCGGCCTCCACTTCCTGGCGCAGGTCGTTGGGCTTTTCTTGTTCGGCCTGCAGCTCATAGAAGTGGTGGGTCAGGTAAGTCAGTTGCCAGAATTCGGTCAGGCTTTCGGGCTTTGTCCACTCTATGTAGCCCAGGTCGGCTTTGGGTATCAGGGTTTGCTGCCCTTCCAGGTCGGCCAGGTAATAGATACCGCTGGGGTATTGCTTCGACTCGCTGATTTTCATGACCAGCTTGATGTTGACGGGTGCTCCCTTTGGGGCTTGGCCGTAGTCTTTCTTCAGCGTACCTTTCACGCTGATGTACTCGGTGATGGGCTCTTGCTTGGCCAGTGCGGCGCTTGCGCAGAAAATGGCCACGAGGCAGATGGCGAGAATGCGTTTCATATATTACGGAGGTTTAAGATTTGATTTCCGTAAAGATAAGGTTTTTATTTTACACCTCAAGCGGGGAGAGGGCTTTTTTAGCACGAATTGGCAGATAGCAAAAAAGGAGCCACGCCAATCACGGCGTAGCTCCTTCTACTTAAAAATGAGGAACGAATTATTTCTTGCGATTACCGTAGCGGCTCATGAACTTATCCACGCGGCCGGCGGTGTCAACCAACTTGGACTTGCCGGTATAGAACGGGTGGGAAGTGCTGGAGATTTCCAGCTTTACCAACGGATAAGTTTCACCTTCGAATTCGATGGCTTCCTTGGTGCTGCATGTAGAACGAGACAGGAACATATCGCCGTTAGACATGTCTTTGAATACTACCGGACGGTAATTTTCGGGATGGATACCTTTTTTCATTTCTTTATCTGCTTTAAATATTTATACTCAGTTATTCTATTGGTTTGGTAACAATAGTGTGTAATGGTCGTATTTTCGAGCGGCAAAGATAATGCATTTCTCTGAGATAGAAAAGAATGGTGCGGAATATTTTGCCCATTTTTTTCACTTGGCGCATTTGGTGGCGATACTACGCCCGCTTGCTGGCGATACTACGCTAAGGCGGTGGCGTTGAAACGCTACCGGGGTGGGCTTCCGGTACGGGGAAAAAGGCAGGCAACAGTCCCCTTTTTTCTCCCTAACTGGGCCGTAACTTTTTATTGGTTAGGGAAGATTTTTTTCCTAACTGGGAAAAAATGTTGCTTAACTAATGGATTTTATAAGTGGTTTCTTGTTTGTTTTTACTATTTTTGTAGTCGGATAGAGGAGACTCGTCCAAGACATATTAGAAAAAGAAGAAGCGTTATGCGTATCTTGTAGTTGAAAACGTAGGAAATTTTCAAATGAGCAAAGATAGCATAGTGGTTCTCACGCTATAGCGTGGGCTGCTATTACTACATCTGCTCATTAGGTTTCCTACGACCTTCAACTAAGACGTAGCATTGCAGTGCCACGCTTCGTGTATTTATAACATGCCTTTGTGGCTGCTGGAGGGCATAACTAAAAAGCTAAGAGCATGAAAAGTTTTTTATTATCAATCTTGATGTTGTTTACAGTGTCTATCGCCATGTATGGACAGCGGGAAATAACAAAGTTTCTAGGTATTCCGGTTGACGGGAACAAATCTGAAATGATACGTAAATTGAAAGAAAAGGGGTTTAAGTCAGATCCTTTGATTGCCGATGCATTAATAGGTGAATTTAATGGAGCAAAAGTGAATGTATATGTTGTCACAAACGATGATAAAGTTTGTCGCATTGTGATTAATGATGTTAACTTGCAAAGTGCAGGTGATATAAGGTTAAGATTCAATAGGCTTTGCAGACAGTTCCTAAATAACAAGAGATATATACCAGCAACGTTGTTCGAAGATTATACAATACCTGAAGGTGAAGATATATCTTATGAAATTACAGTTAATGATAAGCGTTATGAAGCGGTGTATTATCAAATGTCAGTGGAGTTGGATTCTGCTGTAATTACAAAAGAAATGCGGCCTATATTATTAAAAAAATATACTGCGGAGCAGTTGGCTAATCCTACAGAAGAATTGAAAAAAGAAGTGTTGGAAACATCTATTACGCATATGTATGATATTTGGTCTAAGAATCCTGTCTGGTTTATAATTAGTGAACTATATGGTAAATATTACATTACCATGTTTTACGATAACGAATATAATCGTGCAAATGGAGAAGACTTATAATTGAAAATGGTAAGCCAACAGCCTTTTTATATTTCATCTCAAATCTTTGTGCTTGAAAGTTTAGTTAATCAGATTAAAATATCTATCTTTATCGTGTTAGACCCTGTTGTCCCTGCCGAAAGGCAAACTTCAGGGTTTCTGCTTTTATAGAGGCTTTAACCTTTTGTCTATCAAGTCACAAAAGTAATGTTTTTTGTATTGCCAATGTTTTATGGATATTCCTTCCATTATTCTCTTTTCTCAGTCTGTCAAAAAAACGATGTTGCCCTTACGGTCAGGAAGGCGTCGGTACGGTTCATAATGTTTCTTCCTTTTTGCAAGCAGGATGAATGAATATCCGAAAGTAATCCGTATTTTTGCATGGAAATAGTATGTGCAATGAAGAAGAATCTGTTTTTATGCTATGTCCTCTGCCTGGTGTGCATGGGGGCAGTGGGCCGCGACAAGGAGCGGGGAAAGCTGTACAGTGTGGCATTTTATAATCTGGAAAACCTGTTTGACACCATTCACGACGAGGGGAAGAACGACTATGACTTCTTGCCCCAAGGGAGCTACCGATGGGATTCGCGCAAGTATGCCTCGAAGTTGAACAACCTGGCCAAGGTGATTTCCCAACTGTCGCGCGAACGGGTGCCCGATGGCCCTGCGTTTGTAGGGGTGGCCGAGGTGGAAAACCACAGGGTGCTGGACGACTTGCTGGCATGCCCCGGGTTGTCGAGGTATAAATACGTGCACCGCGAGGGGCCGGACAAGCGCGGCATCGATTGTGCTTTGTTGTACGACACGGTTCAGTTCAGCGTCAGCCATGTCCGTCTGGTTCCTTCTGCCCCTTATCAGGGAGATACGCTGCACCCCACGCGGGGCTTTCTGATTGTGGATGGCCGGCTGGCCGGTGAACGCCTCTGTGTGATAGTGAACCATTGGCCTTCGCGCGGGGCCGAATCGCCCGTAAGGGTGCATGCCGCCCGCCAGGTGAAGGCTTTGAAAGACTCTTTGTTGCGCGAGAGCCGCAAGATGAAAATCATTGTGATGGGCGATATGAACGACGACCCTATGGATGAAAGCCTGCAAGAGTTGGGCGCCCGAAAGTATAGGCCGGAGGTGAAGAAAGGGGAGTTCTACAATCCTTGGTGGGCAACGCTGGAGGACGAAGGCAAGGGCACCCTGCTTTACCGGGGGAAGTGGAACTTGTTCGACCAGATTCTAGTGTCGCGCAGCTTGCTGAAATCGCGCCGGGGCCTGCGCTATGCCGGGCATGAGGTATTCAGCCGCGACTACCTCTTTCAGCACGACGGCAAGTATGAGGGTTATCCGCTGCGCACCCACGGCGGGCGGACATGGCTCAACGGGTATAGCGACCACCTGCCCACCATTATATATTTAAGGAAACGGTGAGACGGGGGGCATCAGTGGGTAATGTCGAACAGGTAAGTAATCTTGGCTGTAATAACCCCGTGCGCCGAGCGTGAAAAGAAGTCTTTCTTCGTGCTTCCGTAAAAGTCGGACAAGGCATAGTAGTACCTGCCTTCCACGATGAAGTTGCCGGCTTTGGTGCGAAGCTCCACGCCGGCTCCTCCTGCGATGCCGTAGTCAAACGTGTTGTCTATATCCTTGTCGTGCTGCTCCGTCACAATGTTGGCATTACTGTTGGTCAGCGATTCCCAGTCTCCTTCTATGGTGTGGCTGTCGCCCAGCAGCAGGCCTATCTGTGGGCCAGCGTGGATAAAGAATTGCAGCCCCCTCTCTTTGCCGAAAGCCAAGTGTGCCAGAAAAGGTATTTCCACGTAGTTCATGGTGCGCGTATAGCCCACGTCCGGGTAGTCTTCATAATATTCGCTCCATCCGTGTTGCGAGAAGTTCACCTCGAGTTGTGCCCCGCAAATCATTTTGAAGTACCTCTCCGATATGTAGCGTGCCGTGATGCCTCCGGTAATGCCCATCAGGTTCTTTTGCTGCACTTTGGGCGCGAAGCTCACGCTGTTCAGGTTGATGCCTCCGTTTATGCCCAATGCAAAGTTGTGGCGTTGCTCTCCCACTTGTGCATGCAGGGGCAAGGTGCAGGCACAGGCCAGCAGGGACAAGGTTGCTATGAAAGTCTTTAATTTCATCCGAATGGTAGTTTAAACGTTAGTCGAAGTCAAGCTTTACCAGCTCGTAGTTCTTGGTGAAGTGCACGAAGAACACTTTGCGGTTGATGAAACCGCCCCAATTGTTGACGCGCTGGAACTTGAAGCCGGTTTGTATGGGGAGGAGGTGCATGTGCTGCATGTTCTTCTCAAAGTCGGTGCCGTAGTCCGACAGTCCTTTCAAGAAGTAGTAACCCGTGTCGAATCCCAGCATGCCGTATTTCGGATAGCGTTCGTCCATGTCTTTGCCATACCACTTGCGGTAGCTTTTGGTGAAGTTGACAGCCGCAGGCAGCAGGTTGTTGGTGTAGAAGGAGGAGTAGAAGTACGTGTCCAGCTCGAAGAAGGCCTCCAGGTAGTCTTTGGTATAGGTCTGCCACTCGGGATAGCCGAAAAGGTGGATGTCGCTTTCGGGCATTTCGCGCACTACCACTGTGAGCTGGGGCAACAGCTTCAAGAGCACCAGGTTGCTGCCCGATGTGGGTATGAAGATATTGGGTCGTCCGTTGGCCAGGACGGCTTTCAGGGACTCTGCCACAGCATCTTCTTTCAGGCTGGTGGTGGGGATGGAACGGTTGCGCAGCTCGTCTTTCAGTCCTTTGATGAATTCCGCTTTCTCGCCTGCTCCCTGGCTGGCTTCAATGAATATGACGTTTGCATTGGGGAACTGGCGTACAAAGTGGTCGTAGACCTCGGAGTAGAGGTACGATTGCGGGGTATTGATTTGGTAGACGGATGCGTTGCGGAATACCGTATTGTCCCGCGACGAAAAAGGTATGACCAGCCTGATGCCGTTTTTCTTGGCGAAGTCGGCCAACGGCATGATGTGCTGTTGGTAGGCGGGACCGAAGATGATGTCCATGTCTTTCATCTCGGGCTTGGCAAGCAGGGTGTTCAGGGTGCTTTTCTCGGCACCCGAGTTGTAGGCATATACGTCGATGGAGGTGCCTGTGCGCTTCAGGCTGTCCACGGCCATGAGGAATCCTTCATAATACTCCACCATGCGTGCCGACTCTTGGGGAGCGTCGAGGAAGGGGAGGATCACGGCTGCCTTAATGGTATTGAAGCGTTGGCTTTTGGGGGCGTTTTTACTGAATAGTTCCCGGTCGGTGGGGATGCCTTGCGATGTCCCTGTGGGTTGCATGGTTTGGGCAGTCGGGTAGGGTATGCAGAGCATCTTGCCCCGTTTGATTTTGGTTTTGCCCTCCAGTTCGGGGTTGGCGGCCAGCAGTTCTTCTTTGCTGATGCCATAGAGGCGGCTGATGCTGTACACCGTTTCCCGGCGTTTCACCTTGTGCATCTCCCGGCAGCGCGATTCTACCGGGGGCTGTATGTTGCTTTGCGGCGTGGCGGCAGCTTCTTGCTGTACAGCGTTCTGGGCGTCGGCTGCGGGGATGCGTATCACCTGCCCCGTGCGGAAGTTGTCGGCACTGAGGCCCGGGTTGGCTTCGCAGATGGCCTTGGCGCTTACGCCGTATACCACGGTCAGGCGGTAGAGGGTTTCGCCGGGCGCAATGGTGTGGAAGGTGTCGCCTTTCCGGTCGCCGGCCTTGCGCGGGATGCGCAGGGTGTGGCCTATGTATATCTTGTCGTCGCTTCCCGGGTTCAGGCTGATGATGTCCGCCTGGCTCACTCCGTACATGCTGGCTATGGAGTACAGGCTTTGGCCTTTTTCAACGGTGTGGAGGAAGTATGATTGGTTTTCCTGCGCCGTGGCCGGCAGGTGGCTCATTGCGGCGAGGCACATCATGCCGATGAATCGTCTGATTATTCTCATGAAAGTCTGCGTTTACTGTTTTTTTCCTAACGAGCACAAAGGTAAGAATATTGTGGCATTCCCGCCAAAGCATTGCGTTAAGAAAATCAATATCCGGCCTTATTGCGGTGGGGGAAGCCCGGGGCGTGCCGCGTCCGGGTATGCGAGCAAGCACTGGTGAGCATGTGTCACCCGCTCTAATGGGCATGCGCCCCCTCCGGGGTGGGCCATGCGCGGCCGCGAAAGCGTGAAATAGTCTTATCGGTCCGAAATATTGCCGCCATTCGTCCGATATTCGGGGATAAAACGCTAATTTTGCGCATCAAAAAACAGTGAGTGACAAAGACATTTATGCCGACAGAACAGAAAGAATATATTAATGTATATGGTGCCCGTGTGCACAATTTGAAGAACATCGACGCGCAGATTCCACGCAACAGCCTGACGGTGATAACCGGGCTGAGCGGTAGCGGCAAGTCGTCGCTGGCCTTCGACACCATCTTTGCCGAGGGGCAACGCCGCTACATAGAGACCTTTTCGGCCTATGCCCGCAACTTCCTGGGCAACCTGGAGAGGCCCGACGTGGACAAGATTACCGGTCTTAGCCCGGTCATCTCCATCGAGCAGAAGACCACGAACAAGAATCCCCGCTCCACGGTGGGCACCACGACGGAGATTTACGACTTCCTCCGCCTGCTCTATGCCCGTGCCGGGGTGGCCTACTCCTACCTGTCGGGCGAGCGGATGGTGAAGTACACCGAGGAGCAGATACTGGCGCTCATCCTGAAGGAGTACGGCGGGCGGCGCGTCTACATCCTCGCCCCCCTGGTGCGCAACCGCAAGGGGCACTACAAGGAGCTGTTCGAGCAGGTGCGGAAGAAAGGCTACCTCTACGTCCGCGTGGACGGCGAGGTGCGCGAAGCCCTGCCCGGCATGAAGCTCGACCGCTACAAGAACCACGACGTGGAGGTGGTGGTGGACAAGCTGGTGCCCTCCGATAAAGACGAAGCCCGCCTGAAGAACAGCGTAGCCACCGCCATGCGCCAGGGCGACGGCCTGCTGATGATACTCGATGCCGATACGGGCGACGTGCGCCACTACAGCAAGCGGCTGATGTGTCCCGTCACCGGGCTGTCCTACCGTGAGCCGGCTCCCCACAACTTTTCGTTCAACTCCCCGCAGGGAGCCTGCCCCAAGTGCAAGGGCCTGGGCGTGGTGAGCCAGATAGACATCGACAAGGTGATACCCGACCGCACCCTCTCCATCTCCGAAGGCGCCATCGCCCCCTTGGGCAAGTATAAGAACAGCATGATATTCTGGCAGATTGCCGCCTTGCTCGAGAAGTACGAGGCCACGCTGAAGACTCCCGTGGCCGAGTTGCCCGACGATGCCATCGACGAGATACTCTACGGCTCGGACGACCGCATACGCATCAAGAGCGCCTTGATAGGCACCTCCAGCGACTACTTCGTCACCTTCGAGGGCGTGGTGAAGTACATCCAGATGCTGCAAGACAAGGATGCCTCGGCCACCGCCCAGAAGTGGGCCGAGCAGTTTGCCAAGACCGCCGAGTGCCCCGAGTGCCATGGTGCCAGGCTGAACAAGGAAGCCCTTTCGTTCCGCATACACGACAAGAACATCTATGAACTCTCCACCATGGACATCGGCGAGCTGTACGACTGGCTGATGCAGGTGGACGAGCACCTCGACAACAAGCAGCGGCAGATAGCCGCCGAGATACTGAAGGAGATACGCACCCGCCTCAAGTTCCTGCTCGACGTGGGGCTGGACTACCTCTCCCTGAACCGCAGCGCCGTGTCGCTGTCCGGCGGAGAGAGCCAGCGCATACGCCTGGCCACGCAGATAGGCTCGCAGCTCGTCAACGTGCTCTACATACTGGACGAGCCGAGCATCGGCCTGCACCAGCGCGACAACCAGCGCCTCATCCACTCGCTGAAGGAGCTGAGAGACATTGGCAACACCGTCATCGTGGTGGAGCATGACAAAGACATGATGCTGGCCGCCGACTATGTGATAGACATGGGTCCCAAGGCCGGACGGCTGGGCGGCGAGGTGGTCTTTGCCGGCACCCCGCAACAGATGCTGCGCACCCACACCCTCACCTCGCAGTACCTTAACGGCGAGCGTGCCATCGAGGTGCCCAAGGAAAGGCGCCAGGGCAACGGCCACAGCCTGTGGATACGCGGCGCGCGGGGCAACAACCTGAAGAATGTGGACGTGGAGTTCCCCCTGGGGCGGCTCATCTGCGTCACCGGCGTGTCGGGCAGCGGCAAGTCCACCTTGATAAACGAGACGCTGCAGCCCATCCTGTCGCAACGCTTCTACCGCTCGCTGCAAGACCCCTTGCCCTACGACGCCATCGAAGGCATAGAATACATCGACAAGGTTGTCAACGTCGACCAGTCGCCCCTAGGCCGCACGCCGCGCTCCAACCCTGCCACCTACACAGGCGTGTTCAGCGACATTCGTAACCTCTTCGTCGGCCTGCCCGAGGCCAAGATACGCGGCTACAAGGCGGGGCGCTTCTCGTTCAACGTCAGCGGGGGGCGGTGCGAGGCCTGCCAGGGCAACGGCTACAAGACCATCGAGATGAACTTCCTGCCCGACGTCTATGTGCCCTGCGAGGTGTGCCACGGCAAGCGCTACAACCGCGAGACGCTGGAGGTACGCTACAAGGGCAAGTCGATAGCCGACGTGCTCGACATGACCATCAACCAGGCCGTGGAGTTCTTCGAGAACGTGCCCCAGATAGTGAACAAGATAAAGGTGATACAAGACGTCGGCCTGGGCTACATCAAGCTGGGCCAGTCGAGCACCACCCTGTCCGGCGGCGAAAGCCAGCGCGTGAAGCTGGCCACCGAGCTTTCGAAGCGTGACACGGGCAAGACCCTCTACATACTGGACGAGCCCACCACCGGCCTGCACTTCGAGGACATCCGCGTGCTGCTGGCCGTGCTGAACCGCCTGGTGGACAAGGGTAATACGGTCATCATCATCGAGCACAACCTGGATGTCATCAAGATGGCCGACTACATCATCGACATGGGGCCCGAAGGCGGGCGGGGCGGGGGAGAAGTCCTCTCGTGCGGCACCCCCGAGCAAGTGGCCCTCAGCCCCCGCGGGTACACGCCCCGCTTCCTGCGCGAGGAGCTGGGGATGGGGGACGAGTGACCCGCTCCGACGAGTGTTAAGTACTCGTCCCCGCGAGTGTTAAGCACTCGTTCCCATGAGTGTTAAGCACTCGTCTTGACGACCCACAGTGACCCTTTGCGACGACCCACAGTGGGTCATCGTGACGATCCACAGTGGGTCATTGCAGCGACCCACAGTGGGTCTCGAAAGTACCCCACGCGTGACCCTTTGAGATACCCCACGCGTGGGGTCCAGCAGCCGCCCACGAGGCAGCATTTACACCATATATAATATATAGACTTAAACCATCAGCCTTATGCCAAAAGAAAAGATAAACAAGACCAACGCCGCCCGCCTGCTGGACAAGGCGGGGGTGGAGTACGAACTGATTCCCTACGAGGTGGACGAGAACGACCTCAGCGCGCCCCACGTGGCCGCGCAGCTGGGCGAGGACATAGAGTGCGTCTTCAAGACCCTCGTGCTGCGGGGCGACAAGACGGGGCACTTCGTCTGCGTCATTCCCGGCGAGCACGAGGTAGACCTCAAGCTGGCGGCCAAGGTGAGCGGCAACAAGAAGTGCGACCTCATCCACGTCAAGGAGCTGCTGCCCCTCACCGGATACATCCGTGGCGGCTGCTCGCCCATCGGTATGAAGAAGCCTCTGCCCACCTACATACACGACACTTGCCTGCAGCACCCCTACATCTACGTCAGCGCCGGGCAGCGCGGTCTGCAACTCAAGCTCGCTCCGCAAGACCTGGTGCGCGAGGCGCACGCCGAGGTGTGTCGGCTCTTCTGACCGAAGGGTGAGGGGGAGAGACGGGGCGCACTCCCTTAAAAGATGCTAATAATTCATTGCCAACCGTCGGCATGGACGCATGTTTTGTCTACTTTTGTGGGTTTTCTCGGCCGGGTAAGGCCAAGTGTCATTGTAAAATGTGTTCTCTATATGTTTAAAGTAGGTATCGATATAGGCTCGACCACCGTAAAGCTGGTGGCACTGGATGAGGATGGAGAGATTGTCTTCTCGAAATACGGACGGCACAATGCCCGTGCCAATGAAGTGCTGCTCTCCTTCCTGGGCGAATTGCAAGCCAAGACGGGCGATTGTGAAGCCTCCCTGCGGATGACCGGTTCGGTGGGCATGGGGCTGGCCGAAAAGTGCTCGCTGCCCTTCGTGCAAGAGGTCGTGGCAGCCACCAAGGCCATAGGGCACCGCTATCCGGGCGTGCAGTCCATGATAGACATCGGCGGCGAAGATGCCAAGGTGGTGTTCTTCCACGACGGGGTGGCCAAAGACCTGCGCATGAACGGCAACTGCGCCGGAGGCACCGGTGCCTTCATCGACCAGATGGCAGTCATCCTGGGCGTCAGTGTAGACGAACTGAACGACCTGGCCCTCCGTGCCACGCAGGTGCACCCCATAGCCTCGCGTTGCGGCGTATTCTGCAAGACCGACATACAGAACCTCATAGCCAAGAACGTAAGCCGGGAAGACATTGCCGCCTCCATTTTCCATGCCGTGGCGGTGCAGACGGTCATTACCCTGGCACATGGATGCGACATCACGGCGCCTGTGCTGCTCTGCGGCGGGCCGCTTACCTTTATCCCCGCCTTGCGCAAGGCGTTCACCGACTACCTGTCGCTCACTGATGCCGATGTTGTGCTGCCCGAAAACGGCACGCTGCTCCCCGCCTACGGGTCGGCGCTGGCCGAGGTGAAGGACGAGGCCGGCCGTCGGCTGTCCGATTATATGGAAACCATCACCCGCCAAGGGAAAGCATTGGGGGCATTGCAAAGCTCACTGCCGCCCATCTTCCACACTGAAGACGAATATGCCGCCTGGAAGGAACGCATCTCCCGGAAGCAGATTCCCGTAGCCCCTCTGACCGAGGGCGAGCATGAGGTATTTCTGGGCATCGATTCCGGCTCTACCACCACCAAGATAGTGGTAACCGATGCCGATGCCCGTCTGCTCTACTCCTATTATACCATCAACCGGGGCAACCCCATTAAAGCCGTAGCAGAGGGCCTGGCCAAGCTGAAGCAGGAGTGCGAGGCCAGGAAAGCCGTGCTGCGCATAGCCGGGAGCTGCTCCACGGGCTATGGCGAAGACCTTATCAAGGCGGCTTTCGAGTTGCACTCGGGCATCATAGAGACCATTGCCCACTACATGGCTGCCCGGCACCTGGACAAGGAGGTGTCCTTCATACTGGACATCGGCGGGCAGGACATGAAGGCCATCTTCGTCAACCAGGGCGTGATAGACCGCATCGAAATCAACGAAGCCTGCTCCTCGGGGTGTGGCTCGTTTGTCGAGACTTTTGCCAAGACTTTGGGATACCTTGCCTCCGACTTTGCCAAAGAAGCCTGCCGCTCGCAGGCACCTTGCGATTTGGGCACGCGTTGCACCGTGTTCATGAACTCCAAGGTGAAGCAGGCGCTGCGCGAAGGGGCCACCATCCCCGACATTGCCGCCGGACTGGCTTACTCCGTGGTGAAGAACTGCCTGTACAAGGTGCTGAAGCTGAAGAGCACCGAGGTCATGGGCAAACACATCGTAGTGCAGGGAGGCACCATGCGCAACGATGCCATTGTGCACGCCTTCGAGCTGCTGGCCGGCGTGGAGGTGTCGCGCTGCGACATACCGGAGCTGATGGGCGCCTTTGGTTGCGCCTTGTATGCCGCCAAGCATCGCGGGAAGCCGGCCACCCTGGACGAAATCATCACCATGGCCCATTACTCCTCCCGCCTGCTCCATTGCAAGGGGTGCGACAACCGTTGCCTGGTGACCAAGTACACCTTTGACAATGGTAAATGCTATTACTCGGGAAACAAGTGCGAGAAGGTCTTCACCAATGCCGGCGATGCCCGGGTGAAGGGGCAGAATCTGTACCAGCGGAAGAACGAGCTGCTCTTCGACCGCCATGCCGAGGAGCATCCCGGCGCACCGGTTATCGGCATTCCGCGTTGCCTGAACATGTTTGAGGAGTATCCCTTCTGGCACACTTTGCTGACGGCCTGCGGACTGAACGTGCGCCTCTCCGAGCCTTCGCGCTTTTCGGCCTACGAGCGCAATGCCCGCATGGTGATGTCCGATAACATCTGCTTCCCGGCCAAGCTGGTGCACAGTCATGTGCAAGACCTCATTGCGAAGCAGGTGGACCGCATCTTCATGCCTTTCGTCATCTTTGAGCAAGGGGGTAAGGAGCAAAACAGCTACAATTGCCCCATTGTGACGGGATACTCGGAAGTGGTGAAGGGCGTGCAGGCCGGCACCATCCCCATCGATTCGCCTGTGGTGAACTTCAAGGACCGCAAAATGCTGTTCAAGCAGTGCCAGGAGTATCTGCATAGCCTGGGCGTTACGGATGGAGAGCGGATAAGAACGGCTTTCCGCCGGGCGGAAGAGGCACAAGGACACTATGCACGCGCCCTCGTCAGAGCCAACGAGAAGGCTTTGAACCAGGCGCGCAAGGAGAAGCGGCTGGCCATCTTGCTGGCCGGACGGCCTTACCATGCCGACCCGCTGATTCAGCACAAGATAGCCGACATGATGGCCGACATGGGCATACAGGTGCTGACGGACGACATCGTGCGCGACAAGGACATCGCGATAGACGACGCGCACTTTGTGGCGCAATGGGCGTACCCCAACCGCATACTGAAGGCCGCCGTGTGGTGTGCCATGCAGGACGACGGCCTGCAGTTTGTGGAGATGACCTCCTTTGGCTGCGGCCCCGATGCCTTCCTTACCGACGAGGTGCGCGACTTGCTGATGCGCCACCACAAGTCGCTTACGCTGCTGAAGCTGGACGACATCAACAACATCGGCTCCCTGAAGCTCAGGGCGCGCTCGCTGGTGGAGAGCCTGAACCTGGCCGGCGAGGGAAAGGCCGCGCGGATGGAGGGCGAGAAGTTCATCACCGTGCCTGCCTACGATGAGGCCTACCGCGGCCGCAAGATATTGATACCTTTCTTCACCCCCTTCCTCTCGCCCCTGCTGCCGGCGGTGATGAAGGTGGCCGGCTACGAGGTGGAGAACCTGCCCATCAGCAACACGGAGTCGTGCGAGTGGGGACTGAAGTATGCCAACAACGAGGTGTGCTATCCGGCCACGCTCATTGTGGGCGACATCATCAAGGCCTTCAAGAGCGGGCGTTACCGGGCGGAAGAGTGTGCCATCGCCATCACGCAGACGGGCGGACAATGCCGTGCCAGCAACTACATTTCGCTGATAAAGAAGGCGCTGGTCGATGCCGGCTATCGCGACGTGCCCGTCGTGTCGCTCACCTTCGGGGCCTCGCTGGGCAACGACCAGCCTGCCTTCCGGATGAACTGGCTGAAGGTGCTGCCCGTGGCGGTGAGGGCCATCCTGTACAGCGACGCCATAGCCAAGTTCTATTATGCCACGGTGGGGCGCGAGCGCGAACGCGGACTGGCCCGCCGCCTGCGCGATGAGTACCTGGCCCGGGCTGCCACCATGATTGGCGAGGGACGCTCGAGCGAGCTGATGCACGAACTGGCCCGGGCGGCAGCGGGCTTCGACGCGGCGTGCGTGGACATGCCGCTGCCCCGGGTGGGGGTAGTGGGCGAGATATTCTTGAAATTCAATCCCTTCTCGCACCGCAACATCATCGACTGGCTGATAGCGCATGGCATAGAGGTGGCGCCGCCCATCCTGGTGGACTTCTTCATGCAGACGTTTGTGAACCGGAAGTCGAACGTCGAGGCACACGTGGCGCACCGCTCGCCCACCGACGTGCTGTATGGCCTGGGCTACCGCCTGGCCCGCAAGGAGCTGGCCAAGGTGAACCGCATAGGCAGCCGCTTCCGCTACTTCGTGCCGTTCAACGACATTTTCGAGGAGGCCGATGAGGCGCGCAGCGTGGTGTCGCTCAACGCCCAGTTTGGCGAGGGGTGGCTGCTGCCGGCCGAAGTGTTGTCCTACCGCAGGCGCGGCGTGCGCAACGTCATCAGCCTGCAGCCCTTCGGGTGCATCGCCAATCACATTGTGGCCAAGGGCCTGGAGAAGCGCATCCACAACCTGTATCCGGACATGAACTTGCTGTCGCTCGACTTCGACAGCGGAGTGAGCGATGTAAACATCGTTAACCGTCTGCTGCTCTTCATCGACAATATCGGCACGGAAGTGCCTGTGGAGGGGTAAATCTATATTTTTTACCGGAGGTGCCACGACGCTATAGTGTCGTTAAAAATGCGCTATAGCGTCGTTAAAAACGGACAGTAGCGCATTTTTAACTCCGCTACTGTCCGTTTTTAACGGGACAGTAGTCCGTTTCTAACGACACAGTAGCGCGTTTCCGACGGCCTTAGGGCGCGTCTGCGCCGCCCTCGTGGGTTAGCCATGCTTCGGCCTGTCGGAGTGTATCGATTTTTCCCACGTCGTACCAATGGATGCCGTTGGCCTCCACCCCCCGGATAGTGGTTTCGCCGCAGGCGGAGAGGTAGAAGGGGATGATGGAGAAGCGCCCTTGCCACCCGCCCGCCTCCATGCGGCGGAACAGCGCGGGCGAGAAGACGTGTATGCCGCCGAAGGCCAGTGGCCGGTAGTCGGCGGGGCGGATGCCGGGGGGCAGCACTTCGCCCGTGGTGCGGTTGGTCCAGCCGCGCAGGCGGAGGCTGTCGTCGAAGAGCAGGTAGCGCGACGTCTGCCTGGGGCTGACCAGCAGCGAGGCGTCGGCCCCCGATGCCCGGTGCCGGCGGTAAAAGTCGGCCAGGTCGATGTCGCTGAGGATGTCAACGTTGTGGATGAGGAAGGGCTCGCCGTCGTCCAGCAGGGGGCGTGCCTTCAGGAGGGCGCCGCCGGTGTCCAGCAGCATGTCGCGTTCGTCACTGATGCGTATCGTGGTGCCGGGGAAGTCGTGGCCGGCCAGGTAGTCGATGATTTGCTCGCCCCGGTGGTGTATGTTCACGACCAGGTCGTTGAAGCCTGCCCGCGCGAGGCGGCGGATGACGTGCTCCAGCAGCGGCCGGCCGGCCACGGGGGCGAGGGCTTTGGGCACGCGGTCGGTGAGCGGGCGCAGGCGGGTGCCCAGGCCTGCGGCAAATATCATGGCTTTCATAGCGGTGTGTCGGGTTGAAGTAGGGTGGTGATGCCTTGTTCGCGGTGCTGCAGCACGATGCGCACGGGGTATTTGCGGTGCAGGTGCTCGGCCAGGTGCTGGGCGGCATAGACGGAGCGGTGCTGCCCGCCGGTGCAGCCGAAGCTCACGGACAGGCTGGTGAAGCCGCGCTCCAGGTATCGCTCCACCGCGGCATCGGCCAGCCCGTAGACGTGCTCCAGGAAGCGGAGTATCTCCCCGTCGTCTTCCAGAAAGCGGATGACGGGCTCGTCCAGACCCGTCAGTGCCCGGTAGCGTTCGTATCGGCCGGGGTTGTG
This sequence comes from uncultured Bacteroides sp., assembly GCA_949288715.1. Lineage (GTDB taxonomy): Bacteria > Bacteroidota > Bacteroidia > Bacteroidales > Bacteroidaceae > Bacteroides. The sequence continues at coordinate 62,810 of CASELH010000004.1, forward strand.
CACGGCCCGGCAGTCGAACACGAAGCCCCCGCCATTGCCCGACGGGTCGGCCGGGATGCCTTTCTTGTAGGAAAAGCTGGTGATGCGCACGGTCAGCCCCTCCGTTTCCACGGCCTGCGGGGGCGCGGGCTCGGCCAACTGTTGCAGCACTTGGCAGAGGTAGGGGTATTCGGGGAAGGGCTCTTGCAGCAGTTTCCGCAGGTTGCGCAGGGCAAAGGGGATGCTCTCCAGGAAGTGCGGCTTCCGCTCGAAGTAGCCCCGGAAGCCGTAAGCGCCCAATACCTGCAGGTGGCGGAAGAGGACGAAGTGGCGCAGGCGTCGGCGGAAATCGACTTCATCGACCTTGCGGTACTTCCCCAGCGCGTCGAGGTAGGTGCGCAGCAGGGCTTCCTTCAATTCGTCGGGATAGTTGGCTTTGGCTTGCCACAGGAAGGAGGCCACGTCGTAGTACACCGGCCCCCGGCGCCCTCCTTGGAAGTCGATGAACCACGGCTGTCCGTCCTTCAGCATCACGTTGCGGCTTTGGAAGTCGCGATACATGAAGCCCTGAATGCCAGCGCCCGCCAAGGTGTCGGCCATGCGTTGGAAATCGTCCTCCAGCCTGTCTTCCTGGAAGGCAATGCCCGTGGCCTTGAGGTAGCAGTACTTAAAGTAGTTCAAGTCCCACAAGATGCTTCTGCCATTCAGTTCGGGCTGGGGGTAGCAGTAGGCGAAGTCCATGTCCGCCCCCTCCATCTGCAGGACCGGCAGAAGAGCCATGACCTGGCGCAGGAGCGCCTGCTCGGTAGCGTTGAACGTCCCGCTTGCTCGCCCTTCGGCGATAGCGTCGAACAGCAGCGTGTCGCCCAGGTCTTCTTGCAGGTAGTGCATGCCGTCGGCTGATTGCGCCAATACGCGGGGCACGGGCAGCCCTTTCGCGCCGAAGTACTCCGCCATGTAGATGAAGGCGCGGTTCTCTTCCTTCGATTCACCCTCCACGCCTATTAGTGAAGGGCATGGCCCCAGGCGGAAGTAGTGCCTGTTGGACCCTGCGGGCGTGAGTGGCTGCACTTGCTCCGGCAGGTGGCCGGTGTATTGTTGGTAAAGTTTTTCCAGTTCCATATATAATAATGGTATTAGGCCAGTTGCAAGTCGTAGAGGCATGCTTTTACTTCCGCCTCGCTGCCGATGTGCTTGCCCAGGTCGTCGGAGAGCTTGACGCATTCGCGCCATTCCTGGTTGGCATTCATCTTGCAGCGGGTCAGTTTCATCACGATGTTCGAGGGTTTGTAGCCTGTGTCGTTGGTCAGATTGGTGCCGATGCCAAACGAGCAGCGTATCCGTCCGCGGCAATAGGCCTGTATGTCGAGTGCCTTCTCAAAGTCGAGCGCGTTGCTGAAGATAATGGTCTTGGTCGTAGGGTCGATGCCCAGCTCTTGGTAGCGTGCGATGAGCTTGTCGGTAAACTCGAATTCATTGCCGGAGTCGCACCGCACGCCGTCGAACAATTTGGCTTGTTTCCGGCTCAAGTTGCTTAGGAAGGCGTTGGAGGTGAACGTGTCCGACAGGGCGGTGCCCAAGTCTCCGTCGTATACGTTCACCCAATTCTCCAGGGCGAGGTAGTTGGCGTGCTTGTATCCGAACTGTGCGCCGTGAAACATGAACCACTCGTGCGGGTGGGTGCCCATCGGCTTCATGCCATGCTTCATGGCAAAGTAGCAGTTGGAGGTGCCGGTGCAATAGCGGGCATGTTGCTTTAAGTATCCCAGCACTTTGTCTTGCACCTCGAAGGAGAATCGCCTGCGTGTGCCGAATTCCGAGAAGAGCAGCTGGTGCTCGTTGGAGAGTTCTGCCTTGTGCGCCAGCCGTGCTATAGTGCCATCCATGTCTACTTCATGTCCCAGCGAGCGGTTTCTTATTTCAGACACGATGGAGAGCAGGGGCACTTCGTACAGGGTGGCCTTGTACAAGTAGTCGGTAATCTCGATATTGAGGTGGCGGTCTTCGTCCAGCACAATCTGTACTTTGTCCGGGCGGAAGCGGAACGAAGACAGCCATTCCCAATACACCCGGGGCAGGAAGCGGCAATGCCGGGTCATGTATTCCAATTCGTCTTCTTTCAAGCTTACCTCTGCCAGCTGGTCGACAGCATCATGCAGTTGCTCCATGAATCGGTCGTTGTATACCGTTTCGTCCCTGTCCTTGAAGCTGAATGTGCCCATGGCGTAGGGAAACAGCTTGGTGTAGGCATACGATGTGGTAAATTTATACAGGTCTGTGTCGAGTATGGAATGTATCATAATCGTAGGGTTTTCGTATTTCGGGCATGAAGATAGTGATTTTTATCGGATGTGTATATATAATTGTTAATGCCTTAATGTATTTTATTAAACCATGTTATATTTCCGGCTGTTTCCAGGCGATATTTTGGTAGTTATCAGAAAGTGCGTATCTTTGCTACGTGTTTTTCATAGTATTAGATTTAAGGTTAACAAAAAAGATTGGCTGTCTGGGATAGATAGCCTTTTTTTATGCCCGCATTTTACTACCTTTGCTTCGTTTTTGTATGAGGCACGGTGTGCCAATCTCTTTAAAACAATCTTTTCTTTGTATGCAGAAACTTCATCCTGTCATGTTTGCCGGTACGGGGAGCGATGTCGGCAAAAGTGTTATTGCCACGGCTTTCTGCCGCATATTCAGGCAAGATGGCTATTGCCCTGCTCCGTTTAAAGCCCAAAACTTGGCGCTCAATTCGTTTGCCACGCCGGAAGGCCTGGAGATAGGACGTGCGCAAGCCGTGCAGGCTGAGGCGGCCGGCATCCCTTGCCACACCGATATGAACCCGTTGTTGCTGAAGCCTCAGTCGGGCCATACCTGTCAAATGGTCTTGAACGGGCGTCCACTAAGTCTCCACGAGGCATCCGCTTTCTCTGGCAAAGAGGGGCACAAAGTTTTGCAAAGGGAAGTGCGTGCCGCTTACGACCGGCTTTCGGCGCGCTACAACCCCATCGTGCTGGAGGGGGCAGGGAGCCTTGCGGAAATCAACCTGCGCGATGCAGACCTGGTCAACCTGCCTATGGCGCTTCATGCCGGAGCCGACGTGATATTGGTGGGCGATATAGACCGCGGAGGGGTGTTTGCCAGCCTGTATGGCTCGATGATGCTGCTTCGCCCGGAAGAGAGGAAACTGATAAAAGGGTTGTTGGTCAACAAGTTCAGGGGTGACATCCACCTGTTTGAGTCGGGCATCCGCATGCTGGAAGACTTGTGCCAGGTACCCGTGGTGGGCGTAGTGCCTTATTATGAGGACATCTGCATTGAGGAAGAAGACTCCGTATCGTTGGCGGCCAAGTCCATGTGTTGTGAGACGGGCAAGGTGAACATTGTCGTCGTCATGCTGCGACACCTGAGCAACTTTACCGATTTCAACGTATTGGAGCGCGACCCTCGTGTCCATCTGTTTTACACCAATAATGTGGACGAACTGCAGAAGGCCGACATCATTCTGCTTCCGGGCACCAAGAGCACTTTGGACGATTTGCATGAACTCCGTCGCAACGGCGTGGTGCAAGCCATCATTCAAGCCTATGGGCGTGGCGCGGTTGTAATGGGCATCTGCGGGGGCTATCAGATGATGGGGCTTGAGGTGAACGACCCCGACCATGTGGAGGGCGACATTGAGCGCTTGCCCGGTCTTGGCCTGCTGCCTGTCATCACCCATATTCAAGGCGAAAAGGTGACACGCCAAGTCCGCTTCCATTTGGAAAACGGAAACCGCGATGCCTGGTGCGAAGGCTACGAGATACACATGGGGGTTACTCGGATGGTAGAAGGCGCTTCGGCTCGTCCGCTTACTGTATTGGCAGACGGCACCACGGAAGGCTGCCTTGTCGACCGCACCTGCCTGGGCACCTACATTCATGGCATTCTGGACAATCCTGCAGTCATAGACTTCCTGCTGGAACCTTTTAGCGGAAGGCTTGCGCAGAGGCAGGGCATGTTCGATTATCATAGTTTCAAAGAGCAGCAGTACGATAGGCTGGCTCAGCACGTCCGCTCGCATGTCGATATGCCGTTAATCTACAGAATTCTGAAAGGGGAGGCATGATGGCGATAGGATAGTTCGCTATTGTGTGAAGCAGGGAGGTTACAGACAAATGAAAACAGTTAGTGCTTAGTAGCAATTGAAAGAAACGCTACTAAGCACTAAGTTCAAATAAAGGGTCTTACAAGTAAATGCCAAAGCCCACTTGCAGGCCAAAGTCTGAACGGTCTTTGTTGATGTCCCAATAGACAGCAGGTTCTAAGGTCACCGACTTGGAAAGGAAAAAGGCATAACCGGCCTCCATGCCAAAACCGAAACGCGTCTTGTCCAGATAGTCGGTGTAGCGCGACAAGTTGATGTCGGCACCCACAAACACGCCTACCTGATCGAAATAATATCGCCCGCCGACTCCCAGCTTATACGTGTCCGGGCCTTTTGCCCAGTTCGCTCCAAGGTCTACCAGCAATGCTACATTGTCGGCCAAGAAAGCTCCTCCTTTTACATCAAAGCCGAATTTGGCGCTGTCCGTCCCCGTGTTGTATGACAGGTTCAAGCCCGATACGGAAGGATTAACCAACCATGTTCCTTTCTCAAACTGTGCCCGTGCCGCCACTGTGGCGACCAACAGGCATACTACTAATAAAAACTTCTTCATCGTTTATCTGATATTGAAATGAATAATTCCCTCTCTCATTGTTTCAATAACGGTTGCGTGCGTTTCCACTTGGCATGCCACACGGCAAACCACGTGCCTGCCACCACCAAAGCTGCCAAGGCTATGTAAAGCGAAGCCGACGGGGAAATGCCGAAACCTTCGGGTGCCACACAAATGTAAGTGGTGCATACCGCCGTCATGAACATGGCAGGTATATAAGTGACATAGAAAATACCCCCTTTCCGTTCGCGCACCAGGTAAACAGTGACAGCCCACAAAGTGAAGACCGACAATGTTTGGTTTGACCAGGCAAAGTATCGCCAGATGCGGTCGAATCCATCGGCATCCTTCAAGCTATAAAGCAACAGCCCGATAGCTGCCAGAAACATAGGCACACAGATGTACAGGCGCCTCCGGATGGACTTCTGCTCCAAGCCTAGGAAATCTGCCACGATGAGACGTGCCGAGCGAAAAGCCGTATCGCCACTGGTGATGGGGGCAGCAATCACGCCAAGTACGGCAAGCACACCGCCCACCGTGCCCAACCAGTCTTTGGTGATGGCATCCACTATGACCGCCGCATTGCTTTCGCCCATGCCGTTCTCGCCGAAGAACCACGTAGCGGCAGCCGCCCAAATCAATGCGACGATGCCTTCGGTTATCATCGCTCCGTAAAACACAGGGCGGCCATGGCGCTCACTCGTCATGCAACGGGCCATGAGCGGACTTTGCGTGGCATGAAAACCACTGATGGCGCCACAAGCAATGCTGACAAACATAATGGGGAAGATGGGCAATGTGGCGGCATCGGGATGCGTATTGTGCACGCCGTCCCAAAGTTCGGGCAAGGCAGGATGAAGCACATACAGCATCACCAGTAGCCCGACGGCCATGAACAGCAATGCCACTGCAAATATAGGATATATCTTGCCGATAATCTTGTCGATAGGTAGCATGGTAGCCAGTATGTAATACAGGAAGACCACTACTATCCAAAACGTCGTATCCAGCACCTCAGGCGTCAGGCTGGCCAGCAAGCCCGCAGGCCCTGCCACAAACACGGCGCCCACCAGCACCATCAGTATCACGGTAAACACCCGCATTACCTGCTTGGTAGTCACACCCAAGTAGCGGCCGATGATTTCCGGCAGGCTCTCGCCACCGTGCCTCAATGAAAGCATGCCCGACAGATAGTCGTGTACCGCGCCGGCAAAAATACTGCCCAGCACAATCCACAGGTAAGAAGCCGTACCGAACTTGGCACCCATGATAGCACCGAAGATAGGTCCAAGGCCGGCAATGTTGAGGAATTGAATCATGAATATCTTCCACGTGGGAAGCGGAATGTAATCCACGCCATCGGTCTTAGTCAAAGCAGGCGTCTTACGGTCGTCAGGGCCGAAAATACGTTCCACGAAACGGCCGTAAATGAAATAACCGGCAATCAGTGCCAGCAAGCAAAGTGTAAATGTAATCATGGTTATGTTTGTTATTAGCCGTGCAAATGTAGCAGTTTCCCTGATACTTTGCACGATTTTGTCCCATGTTTTGCGTATATTCGCCGCAAAATACACCAATAATGAAGAACTATATCATCACCACCCTGCTGGCATTCATCTTCCTGCCTGTACTTTGCACCCTCCAGGCCCAGCCCAAACAGGAAGTTCGCGCAGCCTGGATAACCGCTGTCTACGGGCTGGACTGGCCACGCACCCGTGCCACTTCGCCCGAAGGCATCCGCCGGCAAAAGGAAGAACTCATTGAGATACTCGACCGCCTGAAGCAGGCTAATTTCAACACCGTATTGTTCCAGACGCGCACGCGGGGCGATGTGCTCTACCGCTCGGGCATTGAGCCCATGAACTCCATACTGACCGGTCGCGAAAACTCCGACCCGGGCTACGACCCTCTGGCCTTTGCCGTGGAAGAATGCCATAAGCGCGGTATGGAGTGCCATGCCTGGATGGTGGCCATCCCCCTGGGCAGCCGACGCCACGCACAGAGGCTGGGCAAGAAGTCCGTCACCCGGCGGCAACCGGAAATCTGTGTGTCCTACAACCGCCAGTACTTTCTCAACCCCGGTCACCCGAAAACCAAGGAGTACCTGATGAGCCTTGTCCGCGAAGTAGTAAGCCGCTATGATGTGGATGGCATCCACCTTGACTACCTGCGCTATCCCAACAAGGCACGCAACTTCCCCGACCGCATCCAATATCGCCGCTACGCCCAGGGGCGCGACCTTGCCCAATGGCGTCGCGACAACCTGACAGAGATACTGCGCCATATATATAAAGGTGTGAAGCAGCTGAAGCCATGGGTCAAGGTAAGCACCTGCCCGGTGGGCAAATACCGCGACGTGGCCCGCTACTCCTCCAAGGGGTGGAACGCTTTCCACAGCGTGCACCAGGACGTGCAAGGTTGGCTGGGCGAGGGCATACAAGACCAGATATATCCCATGCTCTACTTCCGGGGCAATAATTTCTACCCCTTTGTTCTCGACTGGCAGGAACAGTCCGCCGGGCGGCATGTTGTCCCCGGCCTTGGTGTTTACTTCCTCGATCCGGCTGAGGGCAACTGGACACTGGACGAGGTGGAAAGGCAGATAAACTTCTGCCGCGCGCATGGACTGGCCGGACAGGCACACTACCGCGTGAAGTACGTGATGGACAATACCCAAGGCCTGCGCGACATGCTCGAAGCCCGTTTTTATACCACTCCGGCCCTGCAACCCGCCATGCCTTGGCTGGACGATATTGCTCCCACCGCGCCCGACAGCTTAAGAGCATGTCCCATCGCCACCGGCTACACCAGTCTGACCTGGCATCCCGCCACGGACAATGACCCGGTAAATCCGCCCACTTACGTGGTCTACGCATCGGACACTGTGCCCGTCGACACCACCGACCCCCGCAACATTGTGGCCACCGGTGTGAGAGACACTACTTATGTTTATGCCCCCGTCTATCCCTGGATGCGCCGCCACCACTTCGCCGTCACTGCTATCGACCGCTACGGCAACGAAGGGGAAGCCGCAGAAACCTCCCTTCCCTTGTCTTCGGAATAAGCAAGAACTTCATGCCTATTTGGCAAGAAAAAGGGGAGGAATCAACAAGAAAAAAGGAAGAAATAAGCAAGATTTTACTTCTTCATCGCTCCTGCCGCCGCTGCCCCTTGGCTTGGAGCCTTGGCCTGCTGACCTTCGACAAGGCCGAGGGATTGCAGCATCTCCTGCGTGGCATATTGGGCAGGGGCTTCGAGGAGGGTCACTATCCAGCGGTTGGCATTCTTGTCCCACACCTGACGGGCTATTTGTACAATGTCAAAGGTCTGTGGCTGGACACGCTTGCGGCGCTTCCAATCGGCATTCCATAAGTCCTTGTCACGCTCAAAGGCAGGATTGATGTCGCAGGTTTCCTTAATGGTCATCGACATTTTGTACTGACCCGTTCCCCAGGCATCGTGGTAGTTGCCCTCGGCATCGCGCACGCCAATGTAGGAGCGCGGCACGATGAAGCAATCGCCCACCACTTCGCATCCCGGGCGCTCGCCTTGCGAGGCATAGTAGCGGAACACCGTGTCGGCATCCAGTTGGTCTTCCTTGATGGGAAGGTCTATGCTGAAGTTGCCCAGCGGATGGTCGTTATGCACCTGAATGGCCTGATTTATCCACGACGAGGTGACTGCCAGGTCGATGCGCAAGCGCAGGTTGGTACGCTCGCTGAAGGAGAACTGATGTCGGTCGGCAAAGGGTGCCGTGCTGTCGTTGGGCAGATCGCACAGAATGGGGTTGAACACCAAGGTATCGAGCTTCAGCTGGAACTTGGAATGGCGTAAAATGCGGCTCAATGCCACCTCGGAAGTATCGAGCCGACAGGAGATGTAGAGTACAGTGTCCTGTCCACGCCTTTGCAGGCATCCAAAGCCGTTGAAGGACATAGAGCCGGGGTCGAGCGCACCAACGGTGGATATGGAAGAATAGAAGTCGTCCAGATTTTCCAGCATGAACAGTGTCTTTTCAAAGTGGTTCTCCTTGAGCATGGCTTGCTTCCATTGGTTTTTCTTGTTTTTCTTGTAGTTCACAAGGTTGCCCACAAAGTTGACTCCGGTAGACACCAGTCCGGTGATGCCACCCGATATCAACCCTGTGGCACTGCTTTTGGTCACGCTGAACAGGTCGTCCAGAAATCCGCGTGAACCGCGTCCGCGCAGTCCTTCCACTTGTTCTTCCCAGCGGTCAGTCAGCTTCAGCGAGGCACAAGAATCTTGATAGACGAACAGATTGTAATTGGTGACATTGACCGAAGGCGCATTCTTTGCATCCGTTCCACGAGGCGGCATGGCAGGGCCTTGGGCAAAAGTTGCGCCACACACCAAGGTGGCAAGCAACAGGGATAAGGAAATCTTGCAATTCATCATAATATAGGTTGTTTTTTATGGGTTTGTGGTAGAAATATCATAACGCATCAATCAGTACAAAAGCCGCCCAATAGCGGGGAGAGCCGTAGCTCGCCTTCGAGGGCTGAGATACCCGCCGGGCCGACAAAGTGGTAGGCGAGAAAAAGGTTTGCATATCGGGTGGAGCCTCTTCTGTTCGCAGGGTTTGCTGGGCGGCGGCCAAGGCTTGGCGCGGAGTCATGCCACGCTTGGCCAGATTGTTGTAAAACAAGGTCATGAGCCGTTGTGTGGCCCGGTCATCTACCTCCCACAGCGACATGAGAATGGCACCTGCCCCGGCTTTTTTCAGTCCACGCGGCAATCCGGCTACCCCGTCGATGGTGACACGCCCCAAGCCCGTCTGACAGGCGGAAAGCACGGCCAGCCGCACCTGGCTCAGGTCGAGGTCGCACAACTCGCGGGCGGTGAGGATGCCGTCTTCGCACGCCTCATTGCCCGGCAAAGAACGGGCGCACCGGTTGGCTCCAGCCAGTACCAGCCCGCACCGCAGCAGGGAGAGGTCCTCGGGGATGCTATCCTTGGCATACACCAAGCGCGGCGCCACCCGGTAATCGGTACAGAAGCCATGGGTGGAGATGTGCACCACGCCGCTCTCTTGCATTCCGCGCTTCAAGGCATCTTCCGTTCCTTCCGCTTCCACCAGCAGGCGGAAGCGTCCTTCACCGGCCAGGAGGATGCCAATACTGTCTACTTCTGCCCGCGACCCCGGCAGGTAGGGGAATCCGCCTCCCGTGGCAGGAGGCATGCCATCGCGCAGCAGGGTTTGGCTTCCGCTGCGGTCGGGCACGTTGCCCATATGGTGCACTGCGGAGGAAGCATCGTCATAATTCAGCCCACCTACAAGCAACACGGAAAGATTTGCTTCCGACTTCGTCCTGCGCTCACAAAGTTGCCTTGAAGAAGACAAGCGGACAAGGCGGCAATCCGGGCGGTCGAAATTTAGGTATTCTATAGCCAGAAGATGCATCAGGCCATCGGGCACGAAGTAGACCTCGGCTCCCTGCGGCACATGCTTCATGATGTCCGCCCATACAGCCCGCCCCAACAGGGTATCCGTATAAAGCAGGTTTTTGTCACTCCCCAGTCGGGAGTAGATGGCTTGCTTCACCGTTTTGCCTCCTTCCAGCGGATGGCTTTCTATTTCCGTTTGGGTAAACAGGGGGATGAACCGGGCAGGCTGTGCCTTTCCTGCCAGCAAGGCGGCATAGCGAACGGTGTCGTTGCGTGTGTATTGAATGAACTCCACAATGCGGTCTCGGTTGTTGTTCAGCGCTCTCCGCACCTCATCGCCGTCGATGGAAAGGCTCCTTCCGAACGCGCCCAACTTGCTGACTTGCCGGACAAGTGTGCGTTCCAACGAATCGGCTTGCCAGGCCAGTGCATCGCGTTCCGCGCCGGCCGGAAGGGTGCGCAGCCTGAAGCGAAGGTTTTTCAGCCGGGCATAGTCGGCCGAATGCTGCTCGTCTTGTGACAAGAATTGCTGAAAGTTCGTGCCCGCCTGCTGCAAAACCGATTTAGAGAATACCGCCACGTCGAACAGAAAGGCCGGATCGGTTTGTTCCGTGGCGTAGCATTCGGCCAGCAAAGGGGCATGTGCCGCCCAAAAGTTCTGCCTTTCGCCTTCTGTCATGTAGGCAAAATTGCGCAGGATATAACTGCGCTCCTTGTGGAAATACTCCTTGAACAAACGCACGGCGGAAGGAAGGTCGGATTGCTTCAGCAGAATTTCGGCCTTCTTGCGAAGCGAGACGAGGTAATCGGGGTGCTCGTCGCCCAAGTGGGCACGTTGCCAGCGTAGTGCGGCATCTATCTGCTGCAAGGCCTCTTCATGGTTGCCGCACTCGGCCTCAACCACGGCCAGGTTGGCAAGACATACATATCGGTCTGCCCGGTCGTCGGGATACAGGCGGACGGCTTGCGCCAAAGATTTCCGTGCATCCTCATACTGTTCGGTGGCCCACTCCACGTATCCTTTGTTCTGCAAGGCCGTGCGATAGATGCCGGCTTCGGAAGGGCTGCTTTGCAAGGCCTGTTCCAACAGGCGGAGGGCATCGTGCGGGCGGTTCATGCGCAAGTAGGCCGACGAGAGGTTGACGAGGCGCGTGCTTTCGGCATCGTCCTCCGCGAAGTGCAGGCCTTCCAGGTAGGCAATGACTTCTTCGTATTGTCCGCTAAGCAGCCACAGGCCGCTGAGATTGAGCAAAACACGCTCGCGGTTCGCCCCACGTTGCATGCCCAGTAGAAGGGTGTTGTAGCGTATGGCCTCCGTGTAGTTGCCAATGTACTTATAAGAGCGCGCCAAGGCTTCGTAAAGCCGGCGGCTTTGCGAAAGATTGATAGGCTCTGCCTGCCGATACCAGCGGATGGCCGACTCATAATCGCCCTGCTCCATACTGGCATCGCCCAGCGCCATGGGGCTCGTCTGCGCCATGACGCTTGCCGCCAGCCACAGGCCTGCACATAGCAACAGGATTCTTTTTTTCTTCATCACACAGCTCAATTAGTAACGATGATGACACTGATGTCTTGGTCCGACGTGTTTTCCACCTCGATGTTGTAGTCGCTGAAGCGTGGCATGCTCCACACCACTTCGGCAGAAGGTTTTCCGGAGGGGGACACGTCTTTCACTTCCACTTTGTTCTTCGGGTCTTTGACGGTAAGGTTGACCATCCCTCCATTCTCGGCCACCACAAACAGCTCTTTGGGGCCTGAACCTTTCGACTTATACACGCACTTTCCCCCGGCGGCAATGGCCCGGTGGATGTACTTGCAGTCGTAGCCGTCGTTCCGCAGCAGGGTGGGCTCTTCGAGTGCAATGGGTTGCAGGTCGGTGGCCAGAAGGGTGTCGACATAGGCGGGGTCGAACTTCAGGTGGCCATCCATCGGCACGGAGGCCTGGGTGTCGACATCATAGAAGCGGTCGTACTTCATCAAAGCAATGGTTTGTCCGTTGTAGACGAAGTTGCCCCCGGTGGCTTGGTAAGTCTTCTGGTTGAACTCCTTCAGGCAATCTTCGATGGCGGCGATGTCCTGACTGCCGACGCCTTCGCGAACCTTCAGGCAATATTCCTTAAACAACTCCATTTTAGGAGACAAACGGGTAGTCTGCGCCCGCATACAGGCGGGACACGCACAGAGGACAATGATGCACAGTGTAAAGAAGGTCTTCATTTCAGTTTGAGTATTAATAAGTTATACAATTCAAATATGTCGTTTGGTGGCGTTCCAACGCCAGCACGGTAGCGTTCTAACGCCAGCGTGGTAGCGATACTACGCTACCCGGCCGGTGATGCAACGCCAGCTTGCTACATGCCGTCGAGCAGGATGAAGGCCGCCCAATAGCGGGGCCGGTTGTACTTGCCGCCCTCCACCGTGCGCAGGTATTGCTGGGCATTGTTGAAGGCCATGCGCTTGCTTTTCCCATCAAGCAGGTTGCGATAGAATTCGGTCATCAGCAGTCGGGTGGCTTGGTCGTCTACCTTCCAGAGGCTCATCATCAGGGTCTGCGCGCCGGCCTTCTTGAAGCCCCGTTGCAAGCCGAAGACGCCCTCGCCGGTCACCTCGCCCAGCCCTGTCTGGCAGGCGGAAAGCACCACCAGGTCGAGCCCACGGAAGTCGAGCCCGGAGAGTTCGAGGGCGGTCAGTATGCCGTCGTCCCGGCCGGCGGGCACCGTGCCGTTGCGCAAGGCCACATTTGCCCCGGCAAACAGCAAGCCGTTGCGCGAAAGCATCTTGTCCTCGGCCGGAATGGTCGGCATGTTTTCCAATTGGAGAAACGCCTCCAGATTGGCGATGGGAGATGCTTCGTCGGTATCCTTCCAGTAGAAACCGTGGGTAGCAATGTGCAATACGTTTTTCCGCGCGCCCGACAACCACTTGAAGGACTCTTCCGTCCCGTTCAGGCCATCGAATAGATGGCATTGCCTCCGGGTGTTGCTGAACAGTTGCACAATGTCCTCGGCTTCCCGCTCGGTGCCGGGCAGATTGGCCACGCCTCCGCGAAGGTCTTCCAGGTTGTCTACCACAGCGCGCGGGCGGAATACGTCCAGGTCTTTTTGCTCATTGTTCACCTCGGCCAAGGTCTGATAATCGGCATCAAACTCCAAGCCCCCGTAGACCACTGCATCAAGCTCACTTGTCTTTGCTTCTTGCAATGCGACCTCGCGGGTAGACGAAAGCCGGTACATTTCATAACGGTTGTTCATCACATCGCCGTCGGGCATAGTTGCATATTCTATAGCCGTGCTGTATAGCTGTCCTGCGGGGGAGAAATAAATGCGCTTCACCCCCTCCAATTCATCAGAAAGCGGATGCCATACGCAGCTCCACAAATCGGCCGTGTTATATAAATCGGTGGGAGCAATGCCGCTTATCCGGCTCTCTTGGCACAAGTCCACCCGGTGCGGGCAATCATACTCCGGCTTCACCACCAAGGCAATGTAGGAACGGTCATTATTAGCGTAAGGGGTCTGCACGAACTCTATGGCAACCTCTCCGGGCCTCAGATGACGTTTCACGTCTTCCCATGTGATGGTCAGCTTTTGGGTATAGTCGCCATATTCTTTGGATATTTGCATGAGTCGCTTCTCCATGCGTTGGATTTGCCGGTTCAGCTGGTCGTATTCGGCTCCATTGCCATTGCTTTGCGCTAGTTTGGTAAGTCTTGCCCTGTGGGATTGGATGTCTTCGTAAAGTTTCCGGGCGTCCTCATTTCCCTTTTCAGCAATAAGTTTGCCGACTTCCACCTCCGAGTTGAGCAGCAACCCTTTGCTAAGCAGCATGCTATTGTAGGCAGAAGGCAAGAGTTCGTCGCTACGATTCAGCTGCAACAAGCCCGGAAGTGTGTAGGTGAACCAGGCAGAATACTGATTCCAGAACAATGTCCGCTCGCGGTAGGTCATGCTTCGGAAATTGTTGCTTACGATGTCCGACAGCATACGGGTGATGTCGTTGGCATCAGCGGTGGTTTCGGCGGCTTGGTTCAAATCTGTTTGTATATTTACGCGGAAGCTAAGCAGTTGTACGAAGTATTGCGGATTGGTTTCCTTCATTTGTTGTACTTCTTGCAGCGTGGCATTGATAACAGACAAAGCCCGCTGCGGGTTGCCATTCAATTGATAGACAAGCGCCAGCATTCCTTGATAGACAGCCGACATTACCGGATTAAAATTCAATATTTTCCTTATCCCATTAACTCCACGCTCCATGTAGTTTTGTGCCTCTTGGAAACGGCCTTTTTTCAGATAATTAAGGGCTACTATGATGAAAGCGTAGTTCGAAGTCAACCGTTGTAAGTCACCTGCTTTTTCGTTTAGCTGAAGTAAGGTATTCACTTTCTTTTCCATCACTTCATCCGGGTCGTTCTTTCTGATACTTGATATCACATCGTTTGCTGCCAGAAAAATCCAAGTGGATGCGTCGGAATCCACAATGCTATCACGCTCTGTTCTGACTTGAAGCAATATTTTGTCTGCATTCAAGTAATCGCCCACATTCACATAATATTGGCAAAGGTTGGATTGCAGGTTTACATAGGTATCGTCTTTGGGTAGCGAGGCTCTTTCGTAAATGGATTTTGCCAACAAGAAGCTTTGAAAAGCTTCATCGTTTTTTCCGCAGTTACTATAGATTTGCCCTAACGAAGACAGGAGGCTGCAATACCTAAATGTCTCTGTTATCCCATTCTTTTCAGCTATGGCTTTCCCCTGAAGCAAGTAGCCGATGCCTTCATCATAACGATTATAACCGTTGGCGGCCATTGACCCGAGGTAGCTGTACAGCATCACCCTGTCGAAAGCATTGATATTTGCGTTAGTGCGGGCTATCGGCTCAAGTTCGGTAAGGTATTTCCATAGCAAGTCTACCCCCTCGCTATTCATAAGAGGCTCTACCACAAAGTCCATGATGTCGAACAAGGCATGAAAGTTCATAACGTGTTCCTTCCCGAGCGTATTGCCAAAGGTGTTTAATATGGTTTTTATCATATTTATGATTTCTTCCTGCGGCATACTATCTATGTTCTGGTGGAGATAATGTTGGCACAATATAGCATAATCGGCCGAGTCTGTCCAACCTATTTCCTCCATCTCTTTCTTAACGGTGGACACAGCAGTTTTTGCCTCCGGTTGGTTTGTCCGGGCAGCGGAAAGGGCATAACACAGTTCATTGGAATAGTAATAGTAGCTTTCCTTATCGCCTTCCGCCTCGAATATGGACTTTGCTTCTTGGGCGTAGCGGTAGGCATCTTCCACCTTTTCCAAATAGCTGGATGTAGTGGCTGCTATGCTGATAGCTCTGGCATAGGCATAACTCTCTCTTCCGGCATCGGGGGATTGGGCAAAATAGCGGGCCGCTTCCGATGCCAACGATAAGCCTTTCTCGGCATTACCCAAAAGGCTATGGCATTCGGCTATGGATAGCACAATGGTATAAGCGCTCAACTCATCGCCCCCTTTCCGGTAATTATCTTCCGATTGCCGATAGGCTTGCAAAGCTTTCTCGTTCTCCATCATGTTGTAGTAGAGATCGCCTGTCAGGTAATACATATTCGCAATTCCGACATATATATTATTATTGGTATAGATGGCAAGAGGCTCGGCTATGGCTTGCAGCACTTCTTCCAAGTCGTGCCCGTTATAAAATAAACAATGAACATATAAGCTCAGCGAGTTGGCATACCAAACGCTGTTTGCCCCCAAGGCAGCCTTCTCCAGCGCGGCACACTGGCGGACGAGAGGCAGCGCGTGCTCATAATCCCCTGCATCGATATATTCCTGTGCCAAAACGGTAAGCGAATCCGACTGAACCGTCAACCGGCGGTCTACGGGCGGACAGGCATAAGTCGTGGCATCCAGTTCGCGCGCCTTCGCTTCATTGCCCAGCTTATAGTAACAACTGGCCATCCAAAGGGTAGCATATTCGCGCCGTGGGTTTCCCTCGGGAAGTTCCTTCCTATCCAATACATCGACTTGCTCAAAGTAAGGGATAGCCTCATGGTACTTACCCTGGCGGTACAACTCCACACCCTCGTCGAAAAGCTGGTTCGACCGCGCGCTTTGCGCCCCTGCCTCCACGGCAAATAGGGCGATGATTGCACATAGGATAATTCGTTTTACCATATCTGTCCTTTTTGTCATTATTCGTCGTTTTTAATTTCGCTGGGCATGGTCGGCTTCGTAACTATGACCTTAGTTGGCCTAATAACTATGACTCTAGTTAGCCTAATGACCATGACCCGGTTCCTTATAAGGAGTGGGGGTGGGGTCAATCCAGCCCGTCGAGCAGGATGAACGCCGCCCAATAGCGGGAGTCTTTATATTTATCGTTTGCCCTCAGTTCTTTTTGAGCCGCCACAAAAGCTTCGCGCTTGCTCTCCCCACGGAGCAGATGGGTGTAGAAGGCTGTCATCAGCAGGCGGGTGGCTTGGTCGTCCACCTTCCAGCAGCTCATCAGCAGCGTGCTTGCCCCTGCCTGCTTAAATCCGCGTTGGAGGCCGAAGACGCCCTCGCCCGTCACTTCGCCCTCGGCGGTGAGGCAGGCAGAGAGTACGACGAGGTCAGTGCCCTGCAGGTCCATCGCAGCTATTTCCTTGGCAGACAGGTAGCCATCGTCCGAGGTGTCTAAATCCGATGCCAGATGGGCATTGTTGATGCCCGCCATGCAGACGGCGGCATTGAGCAGCGTGCGGTCTTCATCTTTCATCGTGGCGGAAAGGCGAAGCGAAGGAATCTGCTCCAGCGCATCGTTATAAAGGGGCAGGTAATATCCATGGGTGGCCAGGTGAATCAAGCTGACCGGTTGTCCCGACAGGGCTTTGAAAGATTCTTCCGTGCCATCTTCGCCTGTGTAAAGGCTGAACTTCATGTGCTTGTCCTGCATGAGGGGGGCAATGGCCTCAACTTCCTGTTCCGTGCCCTGTAGATATGGCAGGCGCAACACACGTCCCTGACGGCTGTCCGCCTCGTTTAGCATGACAAGCGTGGCATCGTACTCCAACCCGCCGTAAAGCACGGTCTTCCCTTCTGGTTTCTCTGTCCGGTGTTCAGCCAACACGCGGGTGGAGGACAGACGGTACATGCGGAAGCGTTCGCTCATGTCCAGGCTATCCCTCGGGCAAGGCATGTATTCTATGGGGAGTTTGTGCAAGATGCCTGTAGGCGCAAAATAGATGTCTTCCGTCCCGACAAGGAAGGGCATCAAAGGCTGCCATACCGGGGCAGACGTGGCCGCATCGATGGAAAGCGACGTGGCCAGACTGTCGTAACGTGACTTCTCTACGAGGGGCACAAAGATGGGCTCGTCCCACTGCCTGCCCAAGAGCAAGGCGCCATACATCTCCGTGCTGTCCTGGCGCATGTAGTCGATGAACTCAATGGCAACGTCCTTTTCCTTCAGCCTGTCGCGCACGTCCTGCCAACGGGTGCGGAGGTAGCGTGTATAGTCGCCATAAGCTTGGGCACGGCGGATGATGTCCGCTTCCAGTTCGTCTGCACGGCGCATCATGGCTGCACGCTCGGCAGGGAGCAGGGAGGGTGTGTTGACCAGCGTGCTGCGCAGTTCGTTCAATGCGTCATAACTCCGCATCAGTTCGTCATCCCCGCTCGCGGCAATAAGGCGCTCCAACTGGCGGGATGAATTAAGCAATAAACCCTTGGAGAACAATGCAAGGTCGTACACCGTGCCGGCAAAACGCGAAGGCTTACCCACTTCGGTAATGAACTTGCCTGCATCGTATATGTATTGCCGGTACATGCGCCAATAGCGGTTGCGTTCGGCTGCAGTGAGCGAGGCGAAGTTTCGCCCCGTCTCGGCAATGATGCCTTCAGCCTGGCGGGTGTACCAGGCTTGTGCATCCTTTAGGCGGCCCATGCCCAAGGTGGTTTCGGCCAGTAAGGTCAATGTGCTGTGGCGTTCGGCAAAGAGTTGGTTGTCGTCCTCCTTCAAACTCTTGCGGTCTATCAGCGAGTAAGCTTTGCGGTAATCGTGTGCATAGATGTGGAAGGGGGCAAGGCATTCCAGGTAGACGGCCTTCAGTTCTTCGTTGCGCACGTGGCGACGGATAAGGTCTTCGCAGCCAAGGGCTGTCTGTAGCATCTCCTCCTGTTGTCCGGCCAGGTAGCAGGCCGAGGCCAAATACTCCAAGGCAAGGATATGTTCCTGGTTTCCGACTCCAAACTGTCTGTCGGCAAAATCGGCCAGCGCACGGGCTTCTTGCAAAAGGACTTGTGACAAAGAGTCCGTAACGGGGTGGGAGGCTTCATCGCGGTTGGTGCGATGCACGTCCAGTTCGGCCATGAGGTTACCCACAATGCCATGTGCGCGGACATCCCACCGCTCGGTCGTGCTCCGGGCTAAAGGCAAGGCTTGGCGGTTGATGCCGATGGCACGGACAAACTGTCCTGTGGCGGTAAGGGCATCGGCCTTGGCACGGAGCAACTGGAAGCGCACGCTTCCGGACGCATCGGGCACAGCCAGGCAGAAGTCGGCCAACTGGGTGGCACGGCGGTAATCGCCCACCACCACGTATTGCGAAGCGATAAGGGCAGCCATCTCCAAAGCAAGGGGGTGGGAAGCGCCGAACTGCCTCTGCGTGGAGCGCAAGCTGTGCCATAGGTAGCCGATGCACTTCTCCTGATACTTGCCCCGCACAAACAGCGTTTGTACGTAAGGCAAGCCGGCTTCAAACCGCACCGTGTCGCCCGTCTCGGCATAATTGTTCATTAGCCGGGCCACGTCTTCGCACAGGGCAGACGAGCGGCTGTAGTCATAATTCTTCCGATAAGCATAGGCCAGTGTGGCAAGCGAGGGAACGTCATCCTTCCGCTCTGCCCGGCGGGCTAGGGCAAGCAGGCGTCTCCGCTCCTCACCCACGTTGGGGGCATTGCACAGGTCGAGCAGGCGGAACACATCTGCTGGGTTGACATCATCTTTCTCTTTCTCCATCAAAGCTATGGTTTGGCGCATGGGGGAAAGCATGCCTTCGTAGTCGGCCTGTCCGTAACGCAAGGAGGCTAATCCGTAAAGGGCTTCGCGGTGCAAGGCATCGTCAGCCCCCGTAAGTATGGAAAGAACTTGTTGGAAACAGCTGTCGGCTCGGGCGGAAAGTCCCAGGCTTTGGTAGACATCGGCACGGTCGAGGAGCAGGTGGGCATACTCGGCTGACGATTGCTGCCCTTCATCCTCCATCTGTGTCTGGACAAGGGAGAAGCAGGAATCTGCCTTTTCATACAGCCCCGCTATGTGGCACACAGAGGCGGCCATCTGTAGGTCGTCGCGGTAGAGGGCATAGGTATCGCCTTCCAGCTTTTGCGCCATGCGGGCGGCTCTAAGGGAGTATCGGGCAGCACGCTGATAGTCCCTGACCTGCTGGAAGCTGAGCGCCTCGTTTTGCTTCAGCAACAGGTAGGCCATAGGCGTGTCTTCCGTGCCGAGCACTTTGGGCAGGGCTAGCAACGCCCAGTCGCGCCGCTGGAGGGCATCAGCATAGCGGCCAGCCTCTTCCAGGTGCTGGGCCACACCCCGGGCGCAGGTAAAGAAGTAGGCGTCGTGGAAGGCGGGAAACTTGTAGGTGATGCGCAGCGACAAGTCTGCGTCCGCCCAGTCCGTGCGTTCGTCGCCCGTCTCTATGAAGTAAGCCTGCAGGGTAAGGCGGGCCAGCATCTCCACCGTCACCTTCATCTCCACGGGCTTGGTGTAGAGATAGTTGTACAGTGTGTCTACGTAGGGAGTATAGTCGTAGGCCATGCCTTGTGGAGTGGCTTGCTCCAGGCCGAAGCGCACGCGGGTAATGCAATTCAGCAGGCTGTTTTCCTGAGGAGAGTAGTCCGACTGGGCGGACAGGGGAAGAACCGCAGCCGCCAGCATCAGCAGGGAGAGAAGAAGTGCTTTCATATGAGGCATCAGTTTTCAAGTATCGCCCAAAGTTATATAAAATAGGTGAAAATACGCAAGCTTTCCCGGCAAGAAATCTCATTCTTTCCGAATTATATTTGGTGGTTCGGGATATTCTTTCTTCCTTTGCCTCCGGTTTCGGAATAAAGGGGTGCCCTTGCCTATGGCTGGTGGCTGAGATTATACCCAATGAACCTGATACGGTTAGTACCGTCGTAGGGAGTTTCCTTGAGTACGTGTTTTTACGTTTTCCATTCCTTTTGGCTAAGGCATGCGGCTGTTCCTTTTTCCGGTCCTGTATAAATACAATAGCCGTATGTTTCATGTACAATTCATTACACATTTTACTGAGAGATTTACGTATCTCGATTCCGTGCGCATTGCCTTGGAAGGCGGTTGCCGCTGGATACAGCTTCGCATGAAGGAGGCTGCGGACGAGGATGTGGAGCAAGTGGCCAGGCTTGCCCTGCCCATGTGCCGTGAGCAGGGTGCTACCTTTATTATAGACGACCGCGTGGAGCTGGCCAAACGTGTGGGAGCCGATGGCGTGCACTTGGGGAAGACAGACATGCCTGTGGCAGAAGCACGCGGGCGGCTGGGAAAGGACTTCATCATAGGCGGGACGGCCAACACCTTTGCCGAGGTGATGAGCCTGTATAAGGCCGGGGCCGACTACATAGGGTGCGGGCCTTTCCGGTTCACGACAACCAAGCAGAAGCTGGCGCCCATACTCGGGCTGGAGGGATACCGCTCCATCACCGGGCAGATGGCCCGTGAGGGCGTGGGCTTGCCCATCGTGGGCATTGGCGGCGTAGGGGCGGAGGACATGGCCGACCTGAAGGCTGCAGGACTGACGGGCATTGCCTTGAGCGGAAGCATACTGCGGGCGGAAGACCCCGTGGCCGAGATGCGGAGAGTGATGAACATATCTTATACACTATAATCTTTTATCATTATGGACAAACAGATTAAGATTACCTATCCCGACTCGGAGAAGGTCTACTTGCCGGGAGTGTTGCACCCGGAGCTACGGGTGGCGATGCGCCGTGTACACTTGACCCCTACCGTGACGGTGGAAGGCGGAGTGCGTCGGCAGACGGAGAACGCCCCCGTCTACATGTACGACACCAGCGGGGCGTACAGCGACCCCAATGTGCCCATCGACCTGCGGAAGGGCTTGCCCCGCCTGCGCGAATCGTGGATAAGGCAGCGCCAGGTGGAGCAGCTGCCCGGCATCACCTCGGAGTACGGGCGCAAACGTCTGGCCGACCGTAGCCTGGACCACCTGCGCTTCGAGCACATCTGTCGCCCGTACCGCGCCAAGGGTGGGTGCCAGGTGTCGCAGCTGTACTATGCCAAGCAAGGCATCATTACCCCCGAGATGGAGTACGTGGCCATCCGCGAGAATATGAACAACGAGGCCTTGGGCATCCCCACCTACATTACCCCCGAGTTCGTCAGGCAAGAGATTGCTGCAGGCCGGGCAGTGCTGCCTGCCAACATCAATCATCCCGAGGCCGAGCCCATGATTATAGGCTCCCGCTTCCTGGTGAAGATTAACACCAACATTGGCAACTCCGCCACCACCTCCACCATCGAGGAAGAGGTGGAGAAGGCCGTGTGGAGCTGCAAGTGGGGCGGGGACACGCTGATGGACCTCTCCACGGGCGACAACATACACGAGACGCGCGAGTGGATTATCCGCAACTGCCCCGTGCCCGTAGGCACCGTGCCCATGTACCAGGCCATGGAGAAGGTAAGGGGCAAGGCAGAGGACCTGACGTGGGAACTCTTCCGCGACACGCTGGTGGAGCAATGCGAGCAGGGCGTGGACTACTTCACCATACACTGTGGCATCCGGCTGAAGAACGTGCCGCTGGCCAACGAGCGCCTGTGCGGCATGGTGAGCCGGGGCGGAAGCATCATCTCGCAGTGGTGCATGGCGCACCGGCGGGAGAGCTTCCTCTACGAACACTTCGACGACATCTGCGACCTCTGCGCGCAGTACGACGTGGCCCTCTCCCTGGGCGATGGCCTGCGGCCCGGCGCCATAGCCGATGCCAACGACCGGGCCCAGTTTGCCGAGCTCGACACCATGGGCGAGCTGGTGCAGCGCGCCTGGGACCGCAACGTGCAGGCTTTCATCGAAGGCCCGGGACACGTGCCTCTGCACAAGATACGCGAGAACATGGAGCGGCAGATAGAGAAGTGCCACGGCGCGCCCTTCTACACCCTGGGCCCCATCGTCACCGACATTGCGCCCGGCTACGACCACATCACCTCGGCCATCGGCGCCGCCCAGATAGGCTGGCTGGGCACGGCCATGCTGTGCTACGTCACCCCCAAGGAGCACCTGGCACTGCCCCAGAAAGAGGATGTGCGCATCGGCGTCGTGTCCTACAAGATAGCCGCCCATGCCGCCGACCTGGCCAAGGGACACCCCGGAGCCCAGGTGCGCGACGATGCCCTGAGCAAGGCCCGCTACGAGTTCCGCTGGAAAGACCAGTTCAACCTCAGCCTCGACCCCGAGCGCGCACGCCAGTACTACACCGAGGCCAACCACGTGGGCGGCAAGTACTGCACCATGTGCGGCCCGCACTTCTGCGCCATGCGCATCAGCCACGGGCTGAAGGAATGTGATGAAGCCGTTGACAACAGCGACGGCAAATGACAACAGGGTGCACCCCCACATGTATGTCTTCTACTGACATACCTAGACACATTTAGAAACAAATAAATGTGTAATAACTATGTCGAAAGAACGAAAAGTATTCAGTGAAGAATTCAAGTTG
>CASELH010000005.1 GCA_949288715.1 uncultured Bacteroides sp.
TCCCTACCACCTCCCCCTTCGGGTACTCCTCCTCCCCGGAGGAGGAGAATTCAGTTACCACAGCGTATTAATCACTAATCACTAAACGCTAAACACTAACAGATAAATTATCATTCAACTATACTCACCAACAAGTAATGAAAACAATTTGTAAATACGCTTGGCTCCTTTGCTGGAGCTTCTTGACGTTGCTCGCCGCCTGCGGCGACGACAACCCCATCACCCCCAACCCCACGCCTACACCCGATCCCGGCGGCGACGACCCCTCCGACCCGACCGAGTGGGTATCCGTCACCCCCCAGCCCGACGAGTGGGACGGGCAACGGCGCGCCGGCATCACCTACCAACTGCTCGTCTACAGCTTTGCCGACAGCGACGGCGACGGCACGGGCGACCTGCCCGGACTGACCGCGCGCCTGGACTACCTGGAGCGGATGGGCATCAGCGCCCTGTGGCTCTCCCCCATCCACCCCGCCATGTCCTACCACGGCTATGACGTGACGGACTATACTGCCGTCAACCCCCAGCTGGGCACGATGGACGACTTCGACCACCTGCTCCAAGAGACCCACGCCCGCGGCATCAAGGTCTACCTGGACTTCGTGCTGAATCACACGGGCAAGGACCACCCCTGGTTCCTGGCAGCCAAGGCCGACGCCGGCAGCCCCTACCGACAGTACTACACCTTCTCGCGCGACCCCGAGGCCGACATTACCAATGAGCGTATCCCCATGATAGCCACCGAGGGCGCGGCAGGCTACCGGGCCGCCGAGTGGTTCAACACGCAGGAGTCCGGCAGCACCGTCAGCGGCCGCTACCGCTTCCGTCTGGACTGGAGCAACCCGCAAGCCCCCACCGTGACGGTGGACGAGTGGGACGGCCCGGCGGACGATGCCTCCGCCATCGACCCCGGCACAGACCCGCGCTACCTTTACTTTGGAGAAGAGCTTTGCCTGCCCTTCCGACCGCTGGGAGGGGGACAATACGAACTCATCGCCGACTTCGAGTCATCGTGGGGCTTCCTCATCCGCACTAGCTCCACCGAGTGGGGTCAGCACAAGTGGGGCGCCCGCACCGAATCCGACCGCGTGGAGCAAGGCGTGCCTTTCCGCCTGACGCAAGGCGAAGGGGCAGCCAACATACTATTTGCCCAGATGGACGTGTGGTACTACCACTCCGCCTTCCAGACCGACTGGTTTGCCGACCTGAACTACGGCCCCGCCACGCAGTGCGCCCAGTCGCCCGCCTACCAAGCCGTGGCCGATGCCGCCGGGGGCTGGATAGCGCGCGGGGTGGACGGCTTCCGCCTCGACGCCGTGAAGCACATCTACCACAACGCCACGTCGGACGAGAACCCCACCTTCCTGCGCACCTTCTACGATGACATGAACGCCCGCTACCACGCCGCCGGCCATGCCGACAGCGACATCTACATGGTGGGCGAGGTGCTGAGCGAGCACAACGAGGTGGCCCCCTACTACGCCGGGCTGCCCGCGCTGTTCGAGTTCTCCTTCTGGTACCGGCTGAAGGATGCCATCAACGAAGGCAAGGGCCGCTACTTCGCAAAGGACATCATGGGCTACCGCGACGAGTACCAGGCCGTGCGCCCCGACTACATCGCCGCCACCAAGCTCACCAACCACGACGAAGACCGCGCCGCCTCCCTCCTGGGCTCCTCGGCCGACAAGTGCCGGCTGGCCGCCGCCGTGCTGCTCACCGCCTCGGGCACACCATATATATATTATGGCGAAGAGCTGGGCGTGACGGGCACCAAGCAGCAAGGCGACGAGAACGTGCGCCAACCCATGCCTTGGACCGACGTGGACGCTCAGGAGGCCGACCCCGGGTCGCTGCTCTCCGCCTACCGCACCCTCACCGCGCTGCGCAACACCTACCCCGCCCTGGCCACGGGACGGATGGAGAAACACCCCGAGTACAACGATGCCAACGCCGCCTACAATCAGCTGGCCGCCTGGTACATGGTGGACGACGCTTCCGGCCAACGCCTGCTGGTGCTGCACAACTTCGGCCCCGCCGCCACCGAGCTTCCCCTGACGGACAAGGTGCAACGCCCCCTGGTCGCCCTGGGCACCGTGCAGCAATCCACTGCTGCCGACGGCACCACGCAGCTCCGGCTGGGCGGGTACTCGTCGGCGGTGTATTTGCTGGAGTAAATAGTGCACTTTTTCTTTCGCTTGTCCGAAAGAAAAAGATGCCAAAAAGAAAGGACCCCGGCTGTGCCCGTCGGGCTACTCCGGTCGGCTTTCAGCCTAAAGGGCAGAAACTCGCTTCGCTCAGACAGTCTGCCCTTTTTAACGGCTTCAAGCCGCCCTCCGCTTCACGCCCGCCGGTCAATGCCGGAGAACCATGCGGCATCAAACCGTGCTATGTAGAGACGTGGCGTGCCGCGTCTCACAGGCCGTGAGGCCTGCCGCCCAACGCCGCATGGCCGCGCCTAAGCGGAGGGGCGTAAAGCGGAGAGCGCGTTTTTGCGTGAAGAACGGCAGGTTGTCTGAGCGAAGCGAGTTTCCTGCCGTTTAGCAAAAACGTGCTCGGAGTAGTCCCGGAGATTCAGCGCTTGATTTTTTCTTTTGGTACCTTTTCTTTTGCATCAAGGCAAAAGAAAAGTACATATTATAATAACATAATAACAATGAAACAACAACTCATTCTTACCGCCGCCCTCGCCCTGCTGCTCGCCGCCTGCGGGGGCAAAGACAACGACAGTAAGCCCGGCACGACAAACCCTGAACCGGGCGGCAACACCCCGACGACGGAAACCACCGCCTTCACCCAAGGTGCGGACATCAGCTGGGTGACCGAGATGGAAGCCGCCGGACAGAAGTTCTACAACGCCGACGGCCAGGAGACCGACTGCTTCCGCCTGATGCAGGAGCTGGGCATGGACGCCATCCGCCTCCGTGTGTGGGTAGACCCGAAAGACGGCTGGAGCGGCAAGCAAGACGTGGTAGCCAAGGCACGCCGCGCCCACGCCTTAGGCATGGACTTGATGATAGACTTCCACTACAGCGACTCGTGGGCCGACCCCGGCCAGCAATTCAAGCCCGCCGCCTGGCAAGGCCTCTCGGCCGACGAACTGAAAACCGCCATCCGCAACCACACGACCGACGTGCTGCAAGCCCTGAAGGCCGAAGGCATTAAACCGCGCTGGGTGCAGGTGGGCAACGAGATTCGCCCCGGTATGCTGTGGGACGAAGACGCTGCACGGAGCGGCGCCATGTACGACATACGCGAATGCGACGTGAAGGGGCTGAACAGCACCAGCACCGCCGTGAAGTATCGCAAGAACGTGAATAGCCTCGCCGCCTTTGTCAACGCGGGCTACGATGCGGTAAAAGAAGTGTTCCCACAGGCCATTGTCATTGTGCACCTCGACAATGCTTGGGACGACCAGACGTGGTGGTTCGACCAGTTTAAGGCTGCCGGCGGCAAGCTGGACATGATAGGCCTGTCCCACTACCCGCAGACCCACGCCACTAAAACGTGGCAGGAGATGAACAGCCTGGCCCTGCAACACGTAGGCGAACTGGCCGGCAAGTACGGCGTGAAGGTGATGGTAGCAGAGGTAGGCGTGAAGCGCGGCAATGCCGACTCGCCCCAGGTGCTCTCCGAGTTCATCAGCAAGGCCAAGGCCATAGAACAGTGTGCCGGCGTGTGGTACTGGGAGCCCGAGTGCCACGACTGGAACGGATATGACATGGGCGCCTTCGATGCCACAGGCAAGCCTACGGCAGTGATGGATGCTTTCCGGAAATGATAAGTTATATGTTAGTGTTTAAGTGATGAGTGATTAATGCGCTGTGGTAACTGAATTCTCCTCCTCCGGGGAGGTTGTTCTCCCCCGATAACGGGGGAGCTTGAGGGGGTGAGTACCCGTAGGGGGAGGTGGTAGGGAAAAATATTCTATGAATTAAGTAGTTATTCGCTACCACCCCGTCACTTCGTGCCACCCCTCCTCCCCGGAGGCGGGGAATTCAGTTACCACCGCATTTGCATCCCTGAGAATTCTTCATTCATCATTCTTAATTCTTCATTAAAGCGCGCTTGCGCGCGCTAAATTCCCATTTAACCACTCCCCGTAATCCACGGACAGCATCTTGAGGGGGGGTATCCCGCAGAAAAGTGCACTTTTCCCGCAGAATACCCCCTCTTTTTATGGGGTATGTCGCAAAAAACATATACTTTTGCAGCCGATAACCCATAAAAACAGCAACGTTATGTCTAAAATGCGTTTCTTTGCACTCCAGGAGCTGGGCAACCGCAAGCCCTTGGAAGTGACTCCCCCCTCCAACAAGTTGTCCGACTACTACGGCAGCCACGTATTCGACCACAAGAAGATGCAGGAGTACCTGCCCCGCGAGGCTTACAAAGCCGTGGTGAACGCCATTGAGAAGGGTACCCCCATCACCCGCGAGATGGCCGACCTCATTGCCAACGGCATGAAGAACTGGGCCAAGTCGATGGGCGTGACCCACTACACCCACTGGTTTCAGCCGCTCACCGACGGCACCGCCGAGAAGCACGACGGCTTCATTGAGATAGGCGAAAGCGGCGACGTCATCGAGCGATTCTCGGGCAAGCTGCTCATCCAGCAGGAGCCCGACGCGTCGAGCTTCCCCAACGGGGGTATCCGCAACACCTTCGAGGCACGCGGCTACACGGCATGGGACGTGTCTTCGCCCGCCTTTGTGGTAGACACCACGCTGTGTATCCCCACCATATTTATATCATACACCGGCGAGGCATTGGACTACAAGACGCCGCTTTTGAAAGCCCTGGCCGCCGTGGACCGCGCCGCGACAGACGTGTGCCAGCTGTTCGACAAAAACGTCACCCGCGTCTTCGCCAACCTGGGCTGGGAGCAGGAGTACTTCCTCGTGGACCTCGCCCTCTACAATGCCCGCCCCGACCTGTGCCTCACCGGCCGCACGCTGATGGGCCACTCCTCGGCCAAAGACCAGCAGCTGGAAGACCACTACTTCGGCTCCATTCCGCCGCGCGTCACCGCCTTCATGAAGGAGCTGGAGATAGAGTGCCACAAGCTGGGCATCCCCGTGAAGACGCGCCACAACGAGGTGGCCCCCAACCAGTTTGAGCTGGCGCCAATCTTCGAGAACGTCAACCTGGCCAACGACCACAACCAGCTGGTGATGGACCTGATGAAGCGCATTGCCCGCAAACACAACTTCGCCGTGTTGCTGCACGAAAAGCCTTACAGCGGCGTGAACGGCAGCGGCAAGCACAACAACTGGTCGCTCTGCACCGACACGGGCGTCAACCTCTTTGCGCCGGGCAAGAATCCCAAGGGCAACATGCTGTTCCTCACCTTCCTGGTGAACGTGCTGATGATGGTGTACAAGAACCAGGACCTGCTGCGCGCCTCCATCATGAGCGCGGGCAACAGCCACCGCCTGGGTGCCAACGAGGCTCCGCCCGCCATCCTGTCCATCTTCCTGGGCAAGCAGCTCTCGGCCATCCTCGACGAGATAGCCCGCCAGGTGACCGACACCAAAATGACTGCCGAAGAAAAGACCACGCTGAAGCTGGGCATCGGCCGTATCCCCGAAATCCTGCTGGACACCACCGACCGCAACCGCACGTCGCCCTTCGCCTTCACGGGCAACCGCTTTGAATTCCGCGCTGCCGGCTCGTCGGCCAACTGTGCCGCTGCCATGATAGCCATCAACGCCGCCATGGCCAACCAGCTGAACGAGTTCAAGGTAGCGGTAGACCGGCTGATGGAAGAAGGTGTAGGCAAGGACGAGGCCATCTTCCGGGTGCTGAAAGACACCATCATCGCCTCCGAGCCCATCCGCTTCGAGGGTGACGGTTACTCCGAGCAATGGAAAGAGGAAGCTGCCCGCCGCGGGCTGACCAACATTTGCCACGTGCCCGAAGCCCTGATGCACTACGTGGACACGCAGTCGAAAGCCGTGCTCATAAGCGAACACATCTTCAACGAGACGGAGCTGAACAGCCGCCTGGAGGTGGAGTTGGAAAAATACACCATGAAGGTGCAGATAGAAAGCCGCGTGCTGGGCGACCTGGCCATCAACCACATCGTGCCCACCGCCGTCATCTACCAGAACCGCCTGCTGGAGAACCTGCGCGGCCTGCGAGAGACCTTCAGTCCCGAGGAATACGATGAACTGAGCGCCGACCGCAAAGAGCTTATCCGCGAGATATCGCACCGCGTCACCGCCATCAAGAAGCTGGTACGCGACATGATAGAGGCACGCAAGGTGGCCAACCACCTGCCGCACTACAAAGACCGCGCCTTTGCCTACGAAGAAACGGTGCGCCCCTACCTCACCGCTATCCGCGACCACATCGACCACCTCGAGATGGAGATAGACGATGAGATTTGGCCGCTGCCCAAGTACAGGGAACTGCTGTTCACAAAGTAAGCCCAACATCCACGTAATCCGCGTTCCGACACACCTCTACGCGGATTACGTGGATTTCACGAACACCTTCTGTCTATAGATTTACTAACATATTCTATTTTTTATTAAACTCGTTGTAGTTTTTATCCACTTATCAAAAAAGGTTACATCTTTGCTGCGGGAATAAAGAATTTCCCGGAGCAAGACTGCTCCCCCCAGACAAACAATCAAACAAACTCGACAGCAGATTTTTTTGTTTATGGAAACCTTATTGTACGCTGAGGAGCATCGCAGCTGCCTCAACTACCGCATTCCTCATGTTGCAGCAATCAAGGTAGAGCAGTTTCCGGGCGATTCTGCCTACCACATCATTGATACACACGAAGCCACCCTTTTCTTCATGTTGGAAGGAGAGGCTTACATCACGTCCAACAACTACAAAAACATTCTCCACCGCAACGGCTACATGTCGCTGCAGCCGGCCAACAGCAGCTGCTACGTGCGGATTACCAAACCCAATACCGTCATCAGTTGCCACTTCTCCCATGCCACCAACCTCTGCGAACGCTATTCTCTACAGCAACTGTCCCAATTCATTCCCCAAGGCTTTGAATACAACTTCACCTTGCTGCCCATCCGCGAAAGGCTGAACGAGTATCTTGTTCTTCTGCAACACTGCCTGAACGACGGGCTGGGCTGCCTGCATTTCCACGAACTGAAGACTCACGAACTGTTCATCCTGCTCCGCACGTACTATAGCAAAGAGGAACTGGCCACTTTTTTCTACCCTATCATTGGGAAAAATCAGGATTTCAAAGACTTTGTTTATGCCAACTACCTGAAGGTTAACAACCTGAACGAATTTGCCACCCTGGTACACACCAGCGTGGATACCTTCAAACGACGCTTCAAGGAAACTTTCAACGAGCCTGTACACAAGTGGATCACCCACCGGAAGGCGGAGCACATCTACCGCGACATCGTGCTCACCAACAAGTCATTGGGCGAACTGGCTGAACAATACCACTTCTCGTCCGTAGCCTATCTCTCCACCTTCTGTCGCCAGCATCTGGGACGTACCCCTCAACAGTTGCGCAACGAAAGGGAACAGAGCATCATCTGAAAAAGCAACCGGCAACCAGGGCAATAAATATATTTTGCACTATTATTGAAATACTTTGCACACTTTTCATAATTTAATTTTAAAATAACATATCTAACTTTGCAGCCGAAAACGACAAACAAACGCAAAAGTTAGAGAAGATGAAAAGAATATGCTTATATTTCATCTGTCCGATACTGCTCTGCATGCTTTCTTCCCGCGTAGTGGCGCAAGATGTGGCATTGAAGACTAACGGACTTTATTGGCTGACCACTACTCCCAACCTGGGTTTTGAGTTTGCACTCAATAACAAATGGACGCTCGACCTCTCGGCAGTCTATAATCCCTGGACATTCAAAGATGACAAGAAAATGCGTTTCTGGCTGGCACAGCCTGAGGCACGCTATTGGTTTTGCGAAAAGTTTGAAGGACATTTCGTAGGACTGCATGCCCACGGTGCCCAGTTCTACGGCGGCTTCAACACCAAGCGTTACGACGGCTACCTGGCCGGAGGCGGACTGACCTACGGCTACGACTGGATTCTTTCTCCCCACTGGAACATCGAGGCGGCCATCGGCATCGGTTATGCCTACCTTTGGTATAAGGAGAGCCCCCGCATCCACTGCATCAAGTGCGAGGCAGATAAACACAAACACTACCTCGGCGTCACCAAGGCGGCGGTTTCACTCATCTACATCTTTTAATAAGACACATTGATAACATCGACTAAGGAGAACCGATTATGATGAAACAGAAAGCTATCATACCCCTCATGTTGCTGACGGCCACTACTGCCACCGGACTGCTGTCCGGCTGTGCTGCCAAGCGGACAGCCACACAGGCTGTCACCACCACCCCGCAGGGCTGTGTGCTGACACCCGACAGTGCCGGACGCATCGACATGGACCTCACCTTCCACGTGCCGGCACGCTACCTTTCACGCCGTGCACGCCTCATCATCACCCCGCAACTGGTACAGCACGACACCGTGCGCGACGAATACATGCCCCTCGTGGTCGACGCTTCCATCTTCACCAAGAAGACCCGCCGCAAAGAGGTACTCGAAGATTACCAAGACCCCTATAAGGACAGCCGCGTGGCACTGAACAGCAACCGCGACAGCCTCAGCTTGGCCTATACGCAGAGCGTCACCGTGCCCCAAGGCATCGACGCGGCACGCATCCGTGCCGTGGTCAGCGAAGACGGGTGCGGCGAATGTTCGGGCATCGACACCATCGACATGGCCTCCGTCTCCACCCCTGTCACCCTGATGGAGGAAGTGAAAGAGAACTTCAACCTGGCCTGGATAGAACCCAAGTTCGTCATCCGCCCCAAAATACGCCAAGGCAGCGGCGTAGCCCACCTGCAGTTCATCATCAACCGCCACGACATACGCCCCGAACTGGGCAACAACCGTGCCGAGCTGGACAAGATGCTGGCCGACCTGAAACCCATACTCGGCGACTCGCTGGCCACCGTCAACTCGCTCGACATCCAGGGCCTGGCATCAGCCGACGGCTCGTTTGCCTTCAACACCACCCTGGCACGCAACCGCGCCAACTCCGCACGCCAGTGGCTCAACGGGCAGCTAAGCATCAGCAGCGACGTGCAGCGGCGCATCACCACCGGCTCGCGCCCCGAAGGCTGGTGGCCCGTCTACGAAGCCATGCGTGCCGACGGCCACCCCGACAGCCTGGCCGTGAAGCACATCCTTGAAACCTACACCCAGGGCAACGACGACGTGCAGGAACGCTACATCCGCCGCCTGGCCTGCTGGCCCGACATACGCGCCAAGTACTTGCAGAAAGACCGCAACGTGGTGTATACCTATACCTACACCATCCGCAGCTTCACCGACGATGCCGAGCTGCTGCGCCTGTACCGCACGCGTCCCGACGCCTTCAACGAAGATGAGCTACTGCGCGTGGCCTACTTAGTGAGGGACAATGAGGAAAAGATGATAGAGGTGTACCGCACCATACAGCACTACTACCCGCAGAGCGAGGTGGCCGCCAACAACCTGGCCGTGCTCTACCTGCGCCGGGGCGACGAAGAGCAGGCACGCCAAGCCTTGCAAGTGCCCGGAAAGTTCTCGCCCGAGATGCTCAACACCCTGGCCGCCAGCTACGTCTACAAGGGCGACTACGAGCGCGCCATCGAACTGCTCACCAGCGTAGACCTGCCCGAGGCACGCTACAACCTGGGACTGCTCAACGCCTACTGCCGCCGCTTGCCCGAGGCCTACGCCCTGCTGAAGCCCTACCGCGACCTCAACAGCGTCATCACGGCACTCAGCGTCAACCGCAACCACGAGGCCGACGACATGATGAAAGACCTGACCGACGACAGCCCCACGGCCTGCTACGTGCGTGCCCTCATTGCCGCCCGCCTGGGCAGAGCCAATGAGGTAGGCACCAACCTGAAACCCGCCTGCCGCGACCCCAAGCTGAAGACCCGTGCCTACGACGAGCCCGACTTCGACCCCTACCGCGACACGCCGCAATTCAGGGAGATAATGAGGAATGATGATTAACCCGCAATTAGCAATTGACGATTGACAATTAACGATTGACAATTGACAAATATAAACTGTAAAGCAATATGAACCGAACCCACACATACCTCCTCATGCTGCTGGCGCTGCTGGCCGCGTCCTGCATACGCGACGACTTGGAGCCATGCCCGCCACTGAACATCATGCTCAGCATCGAGGACAAGAACTACGACAACGTGGCCACCATCGAAGGGCTCACCGGACTCACCTTGGCCGAACCCGAAGACCAGCCCTTCCGCCACTACATACAGCGGCTGTACTACACCCTCTACCGCGTGGACACCCGCGAAGCCGTCATCACCAAGCGGCTGCACGACGTGCAGGGCGACGCCGCGATGGCCACCGTCTACGACATCCCCGCCGACCTGCCCTATGGCGACTACGCACTGGTGGTGTGGGGCAACATCGACAGCGACGAGGGCATACAGGGCGACTACGGCGGCATCTACGACCTGCACGCAGGCAACGTGGAGGGCTACGACGTGTACCACGGCCTGCTGCGCTTCACCTACGACGAATACAACGGCAGCTTCGTCTGCCCCCTGCAGCGCGTCAAGGGCCAGTTGCTCATCCTCACCGAGGGACTGCCCGCCGGCATAAACTGGAGCCGTAAGGCCGTGACGGGACTGAGCGGCGAAGCCACCTACGACGGCAGCTACACCGACGGCGAGGTAGAAACCGTGGTCACCACCCGCAGCTGGGGCACCGACGTGACCAACCCGCGCAGCGAAACCGTGTTGGCACCCACCGCCGACGGACATAGCTCCACCCTCTACGTCCGCTTCTACGACCACGAGGACATGCAGACGCCCGCCATCGAGCCGGACGCACTGAACGGAGTCGACATGCAGCGCAACCGCATCACCCCCGTCAAATACGTCTTCGACAACGGAAAGGTCTACATCTACACCCTGGTGGACGACAGCTGGAAGCTGACACACGGAATGGGGATTGAGTGAGAAGTTGAGAAGTCAAGAAGACAGAAGTAGAGAAGACAAGATAAATAAGAAATAGAAAGGAGGAGGCAGGAAAGGCAGAAGGCAGAAGGACAAAACCTCTACCCGCTACCGACTACCGCCGACTGACTACTATTAATACAACAAACCATTATTATTAACTAAATTCTTTAAAACAATGAAGAAACAGTATTTATTGATGGCTGCATTTGCCTCTGCATTGGCATTTACAGCATGTACCAACGACGATGCGCCCTTCACCGCCCCCGGCGAAGGAGAAGGCAGTATCACAGAAGAAAAAGTGGTGGAAGGTGCCACGTTTGAGATTGCTATCGCCGGAGCTGCCAACGGTAACACCAAGGCTGCACGCCCCATGGGTAGCTCGGCTGCGGACAACAACGTGAACGCTATCAAGCTGGATATCTATAAGTTTAATCCTGCTCCGGGAAACAATTGGGAAAAAATTACGATTGCGGATACCGAAGCTGATGCAACAGGTGGTGCCGTAGCACTGAAATACGTGAGTGGCGAAGCTAACCAAAACGAAGGTGATATCCTGGAAGATGGTATTATCGACTACAGCACCAAGGAGAACGTGAATGAAGGTATTCCCGGCACCGACCAACACATCAACAAGAGAGCCAAGATTGAAGTAATAGGTCTGCAGAGCGGTGTGAAGTACCAAATTGTAGCCATCGGTTACAACGGAACTGACAAAGCATATCCTTACAACAGCACGACCGGCTACACTGCTGCCGGTGAAGGCTTTGCAAATGGTGTATCTTTGGCCAATGTAGGTAGTGTCAGCGACTTCGGCGACATGCAGGAAATCTTTGCTGCTACCAGCACGGCCGACACTTATACTAACAAAGGTGCCGGTCCGGAGGGACAAGATGTTATTGAATTTACCGTAACGCCCAGCCTGACGCTGAAGCGCCAAGTGGCCGGCATCTTGGCATACTTCAAGAACATCCCCATGTACCTCCCCAAACAAGACGGTGCGGATAACAACACACTCTACCGTGTAGAGAAACTGGAGGTCGTAGCCAATCAGACAGCCACCGATTTCTACTTCCCCGCCATTCTGCTGGATAACCCCGACTTCAATGGCGTTGTGGCTACGGAAAACGTGGAAGACGTGCTGATGACATTTGATTTCACAACAGCCCACAACTATCCTACCGACGCTGAAACCATCACGGCTGACAAAGTAGCTAACGGCGACAATGAGTTCTATACCTTCGGTGATGAGGGCAAAGGCAACCTGTATGCTACTGGTTATGAAAGTGCCAAACCAAATGACTTGCAACTTCTGCCCAACACTGCTTTCGGTGCCCGCTACATCCTGCCGTACGACAAGCACTATGGCGAAAGCACCACACTGACGCTGGTATTCAAAACAAAGAACGATGAAGTTCTGTTAGTGCGCGACGTAACGACCGACCAACCGGGCTTTGCTTCAAACACCTACGACATCCGTTGCAACAACTTCTACTCCATTGGCCAGAAACTGAAAACAGACGGTACAGAAGGTCCGGACACAGACGATGATGATGATGACGATGATCCTATCAGCCTGAACGGCAACACTGTAAACCTGCGCATCAACGACGCATGGGATGTATTGCACAACATGGGCGTAGAATAATAGACCTTTATTTCTACATTCTGTAATTCTGAGCGGAAGCGAAGCATCTCCCTCATACGCTCCTGTTCCACTGCGGGCACAAGGGGGAGATTCTTCGCCCACGCTTAGGATAACAGAATAAAACAAGAACAACAAACAATAGAAGTATATCAATCCTGTGCCATTGTGGTGAACAGGGCACAATCGCGTCATTTACCAGCCCCCCATGCGGGCATTTACCAGACCGGCAAACAAAACAAAGAAAACTACGTCGTCCGCGCTATCCGCGCTTTCCAACAGAAGAAAGAACACAGAACAACAACATATAGCGACATACAGCACATGACAACAAACATGAAGAAAACCATACGCCACACCCTTGCCCCCTTGGCCCTGGCCCTGCTGGCCGCCGCCGGACTGGCCTCCTGCCAGGACGACTATTGGGACAACTGCCCCACCCCCGGCGTCACCACCAAGGCCGACGGAAGTCTGACCATCGCCAACGACAAAGCCGGCGCCCTGCAGCAACAACCCAACGGCTACTGGGTGGCTACCCGCCGTGTGCCCCTCACCGGCGTGGGACGCGTGGCGGATGACATCGGACAAAATCTGGTGAAACTGCTGGACTACGATGACGACAAGCAGTTGTCAGCACTCTTCGACGAAAACTTGGACAACTGCGCCAAGCTGGGAGGCAACGGCGTCGAACTGAGCCTACTAGCCGGCGCGGGCGTTTCCATCAAAGACCTTTACCACACCTACCAAGGCGGACAGGTAGTGGGCTTCGTAGTGAAGGACGGCGGCACGGGGTTGCTATCTGTCGACGTGGCCAAAACTTTCTTCATCGAAACATACCTCAACAACAATCCTCAAGAGACCCTGGGCAAAAATACTACAGGAGCGAGCAGCGGCGTATCACTGGACTTGCTGACCCCTGCCAACGACCAGGTGCAGACTATTTCGGATACCACTTCCCTACCTTTCGACGAAATCCGCCTGTGCTATGGCGGTGTTGATGCCAATGTATTGAGCGACGGTTTGGAGGTGTACTACGGCTTTGTAGGCGAAAACGAGGTGAAACCCATCACCCGTGAAGCCTTCCCCGGCGTAGAAGCCCAATACGGCGGCACCTGGGCAGCCTTGATATGGCCCTGGCCTGCCGACTTCGACAACCTGCTGGACGATGATAACAAAGGCCCCATCTACACTACGGCGGCCATCAGTCCCAGCCTGGATATTGACCTGAGCAACTGCAAGGAAAAAATCCCGGCAGGCTCGGAGGTAGGTTTCCGGACCTCCTCCGGAGGCGTGATAGACATCACGCTGATTAAGGATGTGGACGTACGCTATACGCCTGTCGATGGTACGGAAAAAACCATCGACATAGACGGTAGCGTAGCCGGCGTATCGGTACTGGAGGGCGGCATAAGCTTGCTGGGCGGTATCACCGAAGGAAATAATGACATCGAGAAGATAGGTATAACATTTTCAGGCTTGAACCTCCCCGTATTGGCCGGTACTGCCGTCAGCTACGGCTACTACCGCGAACCCATAGAAACTGACCCCTCATTCTACTTCGGCGTGGGCGACGACCGCATCACCGCAGGCAACAGCTACATCCTGCCCCAACCACGCAAAGATATGAACTCTCAGACAGGTTCTGTACAATATGCTTTCCTCAGCGGCCCAGCCTTGGCCACAGTAAGCACGAATAAAATCACCGGCGAAGCAGCCTTGACAGGCATGACCGTAGACGGCGATTACAAAATGCAAGCCCTCTACACCGCCCCCGACGGCAAGCAGATACTCTACAACTTCACCATCACCCGCGAGACCACGCAAGTGCCCACGTGCCACCAGCCTATCACGGTGGGGACGTATCCCAAGGCAAAGGTGGTCAGTCCCTCGGAAGCAACAGGCTGTCTGCTGTGCATTGGCGACAACGGCTTCATAGGAAATGACACGCATAGCGCCAACAATGTAATAGATGCCAACACCAATAACTATGCGGGTAGTACAGGCTCAATTGCTATAGCCAACAATTAAGGTATCATAGCCATCGATGCAGGTGAAGAAATACCCATCAACGGCAAGATGCGTGTGGGCTTCGTCATGCAGACCGTCAAGCAGTTCCTTGATGTGGGTGCTTTGCAGTTCTTCCGCATCAAAGTGCTGGATGAGAATAAAAATGTGGTATCCAAAGACCCCACAAGCCAAAACGCAGGTGTCGGTCTTGGCTTGTTGGCCGGTGCAGGCGACAAGATACGTTATAGCATCGAACTGGACAAAGAAGATGGCCAATCCTTTCGTTACATCGAGCTTTATAGTGCCGGCTTGGCCAATATTCCTCTCTCCGCCCTGCGCGTCTACTACCCCTTCTGGGAAGATACGGGCAGCGAGTATTGCGACGACATCAATGAAAGCTTCGTCCCCGGCGATGCCTGCATCACCATGCTCTCTGCACAACAGAACCATGCGGATATTGACTACCTGCTGACATCGGCACCCACTACCGCCAATCTGTTAAATCCCTTCAGTTTTACCGACTTGAGCAAGGTGATTGACAACGACCGCAACTCCTATGGTCTGTCGCCGGTAGGTGTAGACCTGGGAGGCGCCACCAACCTCGGCATCAAGTTCGACCCGCTGACAGGCGGACAAAGTGTGGGTGTCATTCTGGAAAAGCCCAGCGGCTTGGCTGACGTCAATTTATTGACCACAAGTGCCAGTCTGACAGCCTATCATGATGACGAGGAGATTGCCATACAAGAAGGAAACATTCAAGTGCTCAGCCTACAGGCTTTGGGCAATGGCAACCGCTATGCATTGGAAATAGACTTGCCCGAAGATAACAGCAACAGCAAGCCCTGCAACCGCCTCCAGATAACCTTCAACGAAGGTTTGCTCAATGCATTGGAGAACGTTAAGATATACGGCTTCTACTACCGTGCCGACCGCAACGGCGACGGCATCCCCGACTGCTCGGAAGAACCGGAGGAAGACATGCCCAGCGGCGTGAACCTCGACCTCCGCAGCCAGGACCTCTGCGTGGGCGACCCGCTGGAAGTGCAAGCCACGCTGACCACCGGCGCACCCTTGCAGGAAGTGTTCTACCTGCAGTGCACCCCCACCAAGGCCAGCAACCCGGATGCCGAGGAAATCGTTATCCCCGTCAGCATCGTCAACGGCAAGCTGCAAGCCACGGAGAGCGATAAGCCCCTGATGTTTACCGAACAGCAGTACGGTGTCTACAGCCTGCGCCTCTATCGCACGGCCAACCAGGAGGACGGCACCTACACTATTCCGGAGGACGAACAGCAAGTCAACCTCTACGTCCGCACCATCAACGTGCACGGCGAGCTGTCCACGTGGACAGGCCAAAGCTCCAGCGACTGGAACGACTGGAGCAACTGGGACGGCGGCGTGCCCTGGCATTGCACCAACGTCATCATCCCCGGCGATAAAACCAACTACCCCGTGCTGGCGCAGAACGACAATGCCCAGTGTCACTACCTCCAGCTGGAGGACGGCGCACAGCTGGTCAACAGCTTCTACCTCACCTACACCGAGGCCTGGGTGGACATTGCACTGCAGGAAGGACGCTACTACCTGCTCTCCGCCCCGCTGAGCGACATGGTGTCGGGCGACTGGTTCATCGCACAGGGCGTAGACCTGCAGCAGACCACTGCCGGCAGCAGCAACGGCGCCCTGCCCTTCTTTACCGCCCTGAACAACTCCAACTACCCCGAGCAACGCCTCACGCCCCGCATCTACCAACGCTTGTGGAGCAAGGCCGCCCCGGTAGTGCACAACAGCAACAAGAATCCGGAGGGAGGAGAAAAGAATACCGTCGCCCCCGACGAAACCCACTGGACACCGCCCTACAACGGTGTGGCGCAGGCCTACGGCCCCGGGCAGAACTTCTCCCTCATGGTGGGCAATCCGGGCGAAACGGATAAGCGCCTCTTCCGCTTCCCCAAGACCCACACCCTCTACCACTACTATGGCTTGAGCGGTGCGGAGACGGGACAGACGGAAAGCATCGGCCGCAACAACACCGGGCGCGGCGGCCGCTTCGTCTACGAAACGACCAATAGCTGGAAGGACGGCAACATCACCATCAGCCTGGCAGCGCCCGAAGAATCCACCCTCTACTTAGGCGGCAACCCCTTCCCGGCGCACGTCAACATCCAGCAATTGATGACGCAGAACGGCATCAGCGAAATCAAGGTGTACGACGGCAACGAGCACAACACGCTGGTGCTGGCCGACGGGCAACTGCTCTCGTCCACAGGCAACGCAGTGACCACCCTCAAGCCCTACGAAGCCTTCTTCGTGGCCTACGGCGACAATGCCCAAAAGGGACAACTGACCTTCAACGCCAATATGCTGGGCCAAGGCGAAAACCCGGTGTACACCCGTTCGGCCGGCTCATCGGCCCTGCCTAAAGCCACCCTGCGCCTCCATGCCACCCTGAACGGACAGACGGCCCACGCCCTGCTGCGCATCAGCGCCTCGGCCTCGGCAGCCGCCCTGCCCGGCGAAGATACGAAACTACTGGTTGAGGGAGAGGCACGCCCCGCCGTGGCCGTCTACACGGTGGCCGACGGGCGTGCACTCGACATCCAGCAAGTGCCGCAGGGTGTCGACCGCATTCCGCTGGGCTTCTACCTGCCCAGTGGCGGCGAGGCCGACATCCGCTTCCGCGCCGACTTTACCGACTCGCAGTGGCACGACTGGTGGCTGCAAGACCTGCGCACCGGCCAACGCCAACGCCTCACCACCGCCACCCTCACCTTGAAGGGCGTGCGCAACGGAAGCGGGCAGTATGTTTTGGTGAGGAGGTGAGAAGAAGGTAAGAAGTAAGAAGTGAGAAGTCAAGAAGTTAAGAAGATAAGCAATGAAGAACAAATTTACTCATATCGCCCGCCTCGCCGCGCTGCCCCTGCTGCTGGCCGCCTGCCAGAACGACGGACTGCCTCTGCCGGAGCCGACGCCATCGGCCGGGCTGTCCACCATCGCCTTCCAAATCAAGGCGGAAGGAGCCGCGACGCGCTCGTATCCCGAGAACCCGCAGACCGAACAGGACAAAGGAGCCGTGCAGCACGCTGACGGTGTGCGCCTCTACCTCTTCCGCCACGGCAGCGACGGAAAAACGTACTTCGCCGGCTACGAGGAAGTGCCCGACTGGAACAGCCTGCCCATCACCGACGGAGGACAAGCCATAGGGAACTACGAGGGCATCACCACCGTCACCCGCAGTTACACCCTGAAAACCCGTCTGCAACCCTTCACGGAGTACACCGTGCTGGGCATCGGCTATGAGAAGGATGCTGACCAGAGCGGCACAACCCACGTGGCTGCTACTACCGGCGGCAACAGCCACCTGTACGGCGACTATGCCGAATATGCTGAAGATGAGCTGCTTGCAAGCCTCACGGCCGACGTCCTACCCGAAGATGGTAGCGTTGGAAGCCCAGCGAGCGAGCCTTTCAACGGTAGCGAGGTAGCGTTGAAAGCCCTCGTCAGCCGTCTTTCAACGCCACGGGGCAAGGCCGACATCCAGCGCAGCGAGTACTTCACCGGCACCGTGACGGCCATCACCGAAAGCAACGGGTGCCTGCCCGACAAAACCCTGGTGCCCATGGAGCGCCGCGTGGCCGGACTCAGTGCAAAATTCCGACTGAAGAACTTCAGCCGGCAACCCGGAGGCGTGGCCGTGATGCTCTACGCTGACCAAAACAAAGCCGTGCCCACCCTGCAACAGGAACAACAAGAGCCCTTCTTCAACGACTATACTGAAGACCCGCTAACAACCTCCTCGACAGCAAGCGAGTGGAAAGCAAATCTTGAAGCAAATCCGCAATGTATCGTTTTTTTAGACATTATTGACGACAACGCTGCAGAGGAAGGGACGCAAACAAATCAAACAAATGCCAATGGCGAGTGGGTGACGGAAGAAAAGTCCGTCTACCTGCTCCCCATTCCCGCTCCCGGCTATGAGGACGAGAAGAACTACACCCTGGCCGCCGTGGTCTATAACCAGGAAGGCAAGGTGATTTGCACCAAGCGCGCCGCGCTGAATGTGGGTACCGGCCCTACGGCCCAACTCATCTTCGCCACCAACCTGGGCACGGGCATCGTGGACGACGAGTCTTACTACCGCTACCCCATCATAGCCAACCGCTTCTACCGCTTCGACGGCCTGGCATTGCAGTTCGACCCCAGCAACCCCTTCGAAGTCATCGTGGAGAACGGCTGGGAGGGCGAGCCGGAAATGGATTTTGAGTAAGAAGTTTTGTAAGAAGTAAAGAAGATAAAAGATGAAGAACAAGTTTATTTATATGGTCCGCATGGCCGCACTGCCCCTGCTGCTGGCCGCCACCGCCTGCGAGGACACCCTCATCGCCCCGGCACCCGGCATAGCGGGCGACGGCCCTACCCTGACCCTCACCCTCGACAACAACGAGGAGAAGGCCGGCACACGCAGCAAGCTGGCCAGTTCCGCCCCCACCAACCACGTCACCACAGTGCGCATCCTTGTGTTCCAACACAGGGACGGACAGACTGATGACCCCGTCTACGTCGGACAGGAAGACCCGGACATCAACTGGCTGAACTATGGCGGTGAAACCGTAGAGGTGGGCCAACGCTCCCGCATCACCTACCGGCTGAACTACCCCTTCGAGAAGGGTGCCACCTATACCCTGCTGGGCGTGGCAATGGATAAGGGCTTTGATGATGACTATACCCTGGATGTAGAAGGT
This sequence comes from uncultured Bacteroides sp., assembly GCA_949288715.1. Lineage (GTDB taxonomy): Bacteria > Bacteroidota > Bacteroidia > Bacteroidales > Bacteroidaceae > Bacteroides. The sequence continues at coordinate 19,414 of CASELH010000005.1, forward strand.
AAAAACCTCAGCAACGCCGTGGCCATACTGAAGGATGGCAAGACGGGAACCGACATTGCCAAGCACGAGTTCCTCACCGGCACCACCACCTTCACCCACGAGGGACGCGACACCCACATCGACGACCTGCTGATGAAACGCCGCGTGGCAGGCATTCTGCTCTATGTGACCGATGTGCCGCAGACCATGACGGGTAGCAACGGCGATTGCCGCACCACCGCCATCCGCCTGCGACTGGGTGAGAAGGATAATGTAACCCTACAGCAAAACAAGTCCGTCACCCTCTACCGCGACCTGGAGGATGAAGACTGGACGGAGCCCGACAACACACAACAACCGCTGGAAAGCAGCAATGTGCTGACGACCATCGACATCAGTAGCTGGACATATACCCCGAACAAAGAATGCTACATGGAGACAATAGACGGAGTGGAGCAAATCAAGAAATCCGCCCCTACGGGCCTCTACATCCTGCCTCTGGCCACCGACGGCTCCACCCCCACCCTGCAAGTAAACATCGTGGGCAAGGCGGACAGCGACGGCGATGGCACACCTGACAACGATGCCACGGAAGAAGTACTGAAAACCCTCACCGTGCAGAACATGAGCGAAACAGGCCAACCCACCGCCTTCAGCCTGCGCAGCAACTACATCTACAGCATCGGCAAATACAACCCCGACCAAGACATCGACCAGCCCATCAGCCTGCTGGGCGAAGCCATCTATCTGGAGGTGCTGCCATTCACCAGCGTGCCGACGGAGCACGAATTCGGAGAGGCGCGGGTGCATGCGCTGTTCAATGAAGAAGACACCATCTACGACTGCATCAACCAAGAGTTTACGGTAAAAGTGCTTCCCCCGCTGACAACGGTACGCAGCAGTGTGACAAAAATCACCTTGACTCCCTTGTCCACAACGTATGTCATGAACAACGAAGGGAAATTTGTTGCCGTAGAAGAAGATGCGGAACTCTCAACAACAGATCAACAAAACTATTATAACAATTGGCTTTACGTCAAATCAAACAACGGCGAATATATGAACGCAGGCGAAATCAATTTAACCGATAAGCTAAAGGGTAACGAAGGATGCCAATTGGACTTCTTCATCTACGACTATGCCCGCCCCCGCAAGGATTGGGGTTGGAAAGTGGAAGACTTTGCCTCAGATGAATACTCATGGCAAGGCGATAATGATGAGATAGAACGAATCAACAACGACATACGGTATAAAGAGTTGGTTTTGGCCACCACCATCCAGTGGAACAATGAAGAGATTACCAAATACGACACCCTGCGTGTCCGGCAGTATAACACGATAACAGTGTATTACAATCCCAAAACCGGAGACGACGAAGCCCCCACCTACTGTGGTTTCAGACGGTATGATGTCTATAGGGATGATGCAGAGCCGGGGGATGCAGAACCACAGGCAAGCTATGCATGGAAATTTACGGAAAGTGCTACAGTTAATGGTACTATATATGTAACACCCAATAAATATTATGCTACTGGTTCCCTATACAATGGTTCTACGAACTTATCCATAATTTGTAATGGAGGCTATATGTACTGGGATGACGAATGGCCTGAAAGTGCCATGGAACATGGACAATCGCTTTTTAGGACAATTGGTAATGATGGAAAAATTAAATCTCACGTAATAGGAACTGATGAAAGGAATAATGGTGAAAGCTGGTATTTGCCTGCCAAATACGAAATGGAAGGCCTCATGATCATGGCATCTTACAATAAATCCTTTACACCGATAGTCACCAATATTCATCCCGCTGAATCTAAAGATGATGTGATGTTTTGGTATTGGACTTCAACATTACCTGATGGCGATGTCGTAGATCGCCAGAACAAAGCGATTGCTTATCATTATATAAAAGAAGATAATGGGGAAAAATATGATAATACCAGCTACGACAGGGACAAGACAGCATTTATCCGTCAAGCCCGTCGCTTCCCGGAAGAATATCAATATGGATATTGACAATGCCCCCAAGCATAACGACATAACCTACAACAATGAAACATAAAACAACCATAAGAATGAAAAAGATACTGACCCTGCTAAGCGCCCTCCTTGCCCTGACTGCCTGCCAGGACGACCTGGGACTGCCCTCGCAAGGCGGCGACACAGCGGACGGCCTGACGGACATCTACCTGGCCCAACCGGACATGCCCCTGGTCATCACCCGCGCCGACGGCTCTACCGACGAGGAAGACAGCCGCGTGGAAAGCGTCATCCTCTTTGTATTCGACCAGGACGGCAACCTGCTCAACCAGGAGCCCGTGCAACAAAGCGTCACACCGGTAGACCCGAACCCCGAAAACGGCAATCCCCGCTACCGCTTCCGCGCCTACCTGCCCAAAGACCGCGCCTCCCTCTACGCCGTCTGCAACTACGATGCGCCCGACGAGCTTATCAGTTTCGTAAAAAACTTGGGCGAAATAAATGGGCAGAAATATGACAACGCCAAAGAAGCCCTGCAAGCCTACGTCACCCCCGCCATTGCCTCGGCCGAGGATGCCTACAAGGGCGTGTATGTGATGGAGGGGCACACGGAGGACTTTGAGAACGACGACATCACCATCCCGGTGAAACGCATCCTCTCCCGCCACACCTTCACCATTACCTTCGACCCTGTGGTAGAGGGCGACGGCTTCAAGCTCAGCTCCGTATCGCTGTTCAACGTGCCCCGCATCTCCAAACTGGTGGATGACCCAAGCTATACATTCGGCGACGAAGATGCTGCCGATGCCGACCGCTATACCAACTGGATGGGCGATGCCGTCTACTCGGTAACAGAGTCCAACTTCACCGACTACTACTTAGGCGCCGACCCCGGCGATTACGCGACAGGAGAGCAAGCCACCGACACCGAACTGCTGGACGTGCAGCAAGGCACCGATAAAGAAGGGCACGACACCTACACCGCCACCGCCCACCTCTACGAGAACCGGCGCGGCGCAGAGCCGGCAACCGAAGTGGATGCCGCCCTGCTGATAGATGCCGCCGGTGTGGGCGACGATGTGGGCTATCCCGAAGACGAACGCGAGAGCATCCGCCAACTCTTCAAACGCGCCCTGGCATTGGGCGAAAGCCCCTATAATGAGGGTCAAAAAGGCATCGAGAAGCACCCCTACGCCACATGCTTGGTCATCGAAGGACTGTATGACCGGGCAGACGAAAATGCCGCCGACGCGCGTGTCCGCTACTTCATCTATTTAGGTCACGACAACTACGGCGACTTCAACGTGCAGCGCAACCACAACTACGAGTACGACATCACCATCAAGGCCGCCGACCGCTTCGACACCCGCGTCAAGACACAGAACCTGGCCAAACTGGCAGTGACCGTCAGCAAGGAAAACGAGCCTTTCGATGCCCACTTCAACGTGCGCGAGGCGCTCATCTACTCCAGCCTGGACTGGGAGGTCTATGTGGAAAACCCCGACGCGACGCCCTGGCTGGAAGTATCCACTTCGGCCACCTACATCCCGCGCCCCCTGGGCAACGACCTGACGGGCTACGAAAGCAACCTCAACCTGCCGAACGGCAACAACGACGAGGGCCGCGTCTACGCCCAATACCGCCTGAAAGGCCGGGAAAGTCTGAAGTACTTCTACATCCACACGGATGAATATGTGCCCAAGACCAGTGAGCCGGATGGTAACGGCAGCCTCAAGCCCCGTACGGGCAAAGTGATTGTGAAGTGCGGCACAGGTTCTGAGGCTATAAATGAGGAAATCACCGTCACCCAATACCCCGCCCAGTTGGTGGAGGTCACGGCATGGGACATCAACCAGGCCAAAAACGTGACGCGCCGCTTCTTTGTGGAACGCATTGTGGAAGAGAAGTACAAGAATTGGGGCTTCACCCACTTCTGGAACCTGACGCTGGACAACCTTATCTCCACCGGCAACTACGACGGACTGAACAATACGCGCAAGGAATACGTTTCCGCCATTTGGGGCGACAAGGACAGCCAGTCGTTTGAATACCGCACCGAAACCATCGGCGACCCTGCCCCCTTGGAGCTGAACGGCAAGCAGAATGCCGCCGACTGGGAGGAAACCGAGGAAGGAGCAGAGGATGATGACGTGTTCGACCCCGCTCTGAAAGGTGACGATGCCATCTTCAACCTTTCCTCATCCTACGCCTTGGGGTATGCCTTAGCCAAAAACCGCGACCGCAACGGCAACGGGCGCATCGACTACAACGAAATCATGTGGTACCTGCCCGCTCGCGAACAACTAGCAGCCATCTGCGAGGCACTCAACAGTGGCCGACTGAAGGGCACGGACTATGAAGAGACTAACGGATACCCGACGGGCAGCAAACCCGCCTTCAGCGGCAACTACTGGAGCAGTACGCCATCCGTGGCCGACAAATATGGCATCACCACGGGCCGCGCCTACTACCATACGTTCTCCACAGGTGACGGGAAGAGCGGCATCGGTCTGCGCGACCAATCGTTCAACGTCATTGTCTGCCGCAATGCAGACGGCTGGACCGGCCCCGAAACGGGCGGAGGCTCGGGCGACGTGAACATCGATCCCGACTGGAGCGAAGAGCCTGACGTCAACATGCCGGGCAAATGATAACCCTTAACGCAACAACAATTATGAGACAGAAACTGACATACCTCTGCGGACTGGCAGCCCTCGTGCTGCTGGCCGCTTGCCAAAACGACGACCTGCCCAACGGCGGTAACCACACCACCGAGACAGCCGCCGCCACCTTCCACGTCTTCACCCGCGCCGCCCAGCAACCGGACGGCAACCAGGAGGTGCGCCTCTACGTGGCCGAACGACGCCAGGAGAACGACCAGGATGAACTGTATGCCTCGGCCATACACGACGTGAGCAACGGCAGCTTCCTACTGGAGCGCATGACCGCCCAGTGGTACAAACTGGCCTTCATCGCCGTGCCCGACCTGCTGGAAGATAAGCTTCCCGCCATCCCGGCAGACAGCGCCTTCAACGACCTGACGCTGGACTACAGCCCCGTACTGACACGCAACGACCAGCCGGAGGATGACGACACGGAAGACCTGGCCATCTACCGCACAGTTATCGACCGCTGGCTGATGCCCGACGAACGACTGACGGAAGACGTCACCCTGAAGCGCATCACCGGCCGCCTCATCTTGGATATGGGCATCTTGAACGACCAGTTTCCTACCCGGGTACAAGAAATCAAGGTGGAACTGGCAGGCGTCCCCAGCACGGTCTACCTGCGAGATAAGGGCAATGGGGAAATCATTTGTGACCTCCCTCAACCATGCACTTATACCTATAATAATATAGACTGGGACAGCAAAGACCACTTCCGCGCCTGCTTCAACCTGCTGCCTTATACCATCGGGACAGACGACACCAAGGCCACGGTGACAGTGACGCTGGAAGGCGAAAACGAAACAATTGAATTCCCCTTGGTGCAAGGCAAGCACAACACCGGCGAGGCCAACGCCATCGAAATCAAGCCCAACGTCCTCACCACGGTTTACTTCCGTGGCATGGAGAGCAACGAGTTTGAAGTGCGCTACGCCGGCTTCGACGGGATGAGTATCGAGGTGGAAGATGAATGGAATGGATGGAAATGAAGAATAACAACCGATTATGATGAAAGCAAAACTATACACCCTCTGCACGGCCGCCCTGCTGCTGGCCGCCTGCACCAACGACCCGATGGAAGACATCGTGAGCCCGGGCACTGAGACACCGGGCCTGACCGACATGCCCGAAGGCTCGTACGTGATAGACTATACCCCCACCACCGACACACCCGGCACCCGCGCCGATGGCGACGGACCGATACAGTCGCTGGACTACCTGCTGTATGCCAGCACGGACGGCAGTGAAGGCAGCTACACCCTGACGAAACGCCGCCCCATCCCCGACATCAGCCTCAGTACCACCTGGCCCCTGACCCGCGAACGCATGACGTGGGCACAACGCCAGGCGCTGAAAGACACGCTGGAAACTGGCAAGTTCTACAAAGCCGTCTTCGTGGCCAATGCAGCGGACTGGCTGTGGGATAACGATGCCAATACCGGTGCACCTACTACTAACGAGAACTTGCCCACTACATCCGATAAAGTCTTAAAGAACGCCAACCTGGATGGCAGCACGACAGCCCCCAACTTCAACGACGCCCGCCTGCTGCTGCCCACCGCCGAGCAAGGCAGCTTCAACGAAAGCAACATGTACTACCTATGGACGGGAGACATCAAGCCCACCGAATCCCACTACGACAAGAACCACCCCGCACAGATGAGCATCGTGCTGCAACGGATGATTAATAAGGTGGAAATCAGGCTGGAGGAGGCGGTGACGGAAGGCATTGCGGACAAAGGAAGTGTAAAAGCGTATGTGGAAGGTGAATTGGAAGCGTTCTACAATGAACACTATACCAATACTGAGGATGAAAACACTGCAAACTGGGGCGAGATAGGCAAACCGATTGCTTCATATTTAACTAACAAAGCCAATAGCATAACGAAAGTTGGGACTTACAATGAAAAAGACTGTAAAGAAGCTTTCAAAAATGATTGGTTAGGAAACATAGATAAACAACGTTTGGTCGTAGCAGATATTATCAGTTGTTCAGAAGACAAGCCTTGTACAAGTGAAGCTCCTTGTGCCAAACACTGGTTTATTGAACAAACGAAAGACGATTTCATTACCCGTTGCGATTGGTCAACTGTTCAAAGCATAGATGTCATTTACGATAAAGCCAATTTCCCGCAAGCCATCGGTTTTGATAAGCAATATAAGGCAGAAAGCACAGAAGATTCCCCGACACTGACGGTTGAAAGAAGTGCTGACAACCGCTTTATTTTCTACACCTATGGCTATAATGCTGATGAACCTGTGAGCTCGGCTTTAGCTACAATCAAGTCTTTGGAATTCAAGTCTACAGGAGGGGAATTCACTGCTAATTGTGGCATTATTCCCGGAAAAGATGCGAACCTGACGGGAGGAAACAGATCTATCTATATTAGTTATAATCCTATGGCAAAACTGAGTCTCAGTGAAACAGACAAGGCCACCTATACAAGAACTAATTACGACCTGCAGAAGGCAATGAATTGGAACTGGACAGAGGGTGATACTGATTGTAACTTCGATTATGGAAATGGAGTTGTCATAGGTGGATGGCACGAAGACGATATGATAGAGTGGGTTAACTACACAGTTTTCGCATCAGATGCTACTACTCCTGAATCTACTTCTGACGATGGATTCCGCCTAATTACATTAACGCTTGAAAATATCCCCTTAGTGGATTTCGAGGATGTTTGGACCACCCAAGACGCCACAGCCATCGACACCCAAGTCCTCAGTGACCCCGTAGAACCCTAAAAAACAAACAGCAATGATAAAGACCAAATATATCCTATTGGCCCTATGGACCCTCTGCAGCCTGGGCGCCTGCATCGCGCCGGACAACGATGATGACAACTGCCAGGAATGCCGCGAGCAACAAATCCTGCTTCAGTTGGCCAGCGACAAGGCCACCACGCGCGCCGGCCGCCCCCTGACCAGCAACCAGCCAGCACAAGACGTGGACCGCGTGGCACTCATCATCTGCGATGCAACAGACAACAGTATCGTCACCGCCAAACTAGTGACCGACTGGATGAGCAACAGCACCGAGTATGACACCAACAACCACCGTGGCCGCCAAGACCGCGTGAAGCTGGACGAGGATGAACGGCTGGAGGCCGGTACGTATAAGCTTTATGCCATAGCCTACACTTATAAGAGTGTTCAAGACCCCACGGCCTATACCATCGCCGAGGGCACAGAGACAGCCGGATTGAACAAATATTTCGAGGGCTTGGTTGAAAACCATGCTGATAAGACATTCACCGAGAACTTTACCCTTCACCTTAGCGATACACCGGGCGAAGAAATCTTTGCCGGCTCCATCGCTTCGTTCACCGTCACGTCCGCAGGCTTTAACGTCACCATAGTGCTGAACCGTCAGGTGGCCGGCACCTATATGTATGTAAAGGATATCCCCTACTACGACAACCTCACCAAGCTGCGCCTGGTGCCCGCCACCGACAACGACGGGCTGGTGCTGGGACAATTTGCCAACGAGGACATCGCCAACAACGGTGCCGCCACGAAAGGGCTTTATGTAATGAACGGGGCAGATGCCATTACCCCGGTACAGCCTCTCTGCGAAATCAATTTGCAAGACTGGTTTTCCAATGGGAGCATCACAAAAGACGAAAACAGCAACCTTATCTCCACAGACAACTGGCAAAAAACCACCGACCTTCCTACAGGTATGAAAGTGGAAGAGGGCAGCTTCTTTGCAGGCAACTTCGTCATCCCCTTTGCCGCCTCTACCTCAGGCGATAAAAAATCACTCACTATCCAACTGGTTTCAGGAGATGAAGGTACTGAAAAGGTTGAAAAAGAATGGATCGTAAAGCTCCCTTCCGATGACTTGAATAAACAGCAAGGAGAGATATATTATTGGGATGAAACAAATGGCTTTGCAAAAAATGCTCAGATTACCGAATCCGTCACCAACTACTCCCTCCTTCGCAACCACCTGTACTGCATAGGCAACAAGGGCGCAACAGACGGGACAGAAGACGACAAGCCCCAATCGCTGGACAACCGGCAAGAACTGCTGCTGCAAGTCATAGCCGAATGGGACGTCGTCTATGACATGGTGCTGGAACCAGGAGAGAATGAAAATGAATAAGTCTTGCATCATACATAACTTTACCCCAAACATGGTTCCTTGACGTAGGGTAAAACCATGTCAGAGCGTTTGCTTGTGCTGTGAAGCAGAAGGCGCTCTATGTTTGTTTTGTTTGCAGGGGAGCATGATTTTCGGATTGTGCTCCCCTTTTTTTCGTTACATCCTTGCAATATTTAATTTATTCTTACTACTTTTGTGCTGTATAACACAATTGTGCAGCAGTTATGGCAAAATTTGACCTATCCGAAATAGACGTCCCAGCCCTGATAGCCGACATGTGGGAGCCCCTGAACGACGAGCAAAGGGAGATTCTTGCAAGCCACTTTACACTACAGACATATAAGAAAAATGAGGTGATACACTGCGAAGGGGAAACGCCTACCCACCTTATGTGCCTGCTGAGCGGGAAAGTGAAGGTCTACAAGGATGGCGTAGGAGGCCGGAGCCAGATTATCCGCGTCATAAAACCCGTGGAATACTTCGGCTATCGCGCCTACTTCTCGGGCGCCGACTACATCACTGCCGCCGCTGCTTTCGAGCCTTCGCTCATCTGCCTCATCCCCATGACCACCATAACGCAACTGGTGACGCAGAACAACGCCTTGGCCATGTTCTTCATTAAGCAACTCTCCATTGATTTAGGCGTAGCGGACGAACGCACAGTGAGCCTCACCCAAAAACACATACGCGGACGGCTGGCCGAATCGCTGATATTCCTGAAAGAAAGCTATGGCGTGGAAGAAGACGGCTCTACGCTGAGCATCTACCTGTCGCGCGAGGACTTGGCCAACCTGTCGAACATGACAACATCTAATGCCATACGCACCCTCTCACAATTCGCAAACGAGAAGCTCATCGCCATCGATGGGCGCAAAATCAAACTGATAGACGAGGAAAAGCTGAAAAAAATCAGCAAAATCGGATAAACGAGAGGAACATCACAAAAAATACAGAATTCACGGATTGTATCACTCAACTATCATAACATCAATGAAAAGAGACGATTTGATTTTCGACATCATCGAAAAAGAACATCAGCGCCAGCTGAAGGGCATTGAACTGATTGCATCAGAGAACTTTGTCAGCGACCAGGTTATGCAGGCCATGGGCTCGTGCCTCACCAACAAGTATGCCGAAGGCTACCCGGGCAAGCGCTACTATGGCGGTTGCGAAGTGGTGGACCAAAGCGAGCAGATTGCCATCGATCGCGTGAAGCAAATCTTCGGCGCCGAATGGGCCAACGTGCAGCCCCACTCGGGCGCGCAGGCCAATGCTGCCGTATTCCTGGCCGTGCTGAATCCCGGCGACAAGTTCATGGGACTGAACTTGGCACACGGCGGACACCTTTCCCACGGTTCACTGGTCAACACTTCCGGCATCATCTACCACCCGTGCGAGTACAACCTGAAGCAGGAAACCGGCCGCGTGGATTACGATCAGATGGAAGAAATTGCCTTGCGCGAACGGCCTAAGATGATTATCGGCGGCGGCTCGGCCTACTCCCGCGAATGGGACTACAAACGTATGCGCGAAATAGCCGACAAGGTGGGCGCCATACTGATGATAGACATGGCACACCCTGCCGGACTGATTGCCGCCGGCTTGCTGGACAACCCGGTGAAGTATGCACACATCGTCACCTCTACCACCCACAAGACATTGCGCGGCCCGCGTGGCGGTATCATCCTGATGGGTAAAGACTTCCCCAATCCCTGGGGCAAGAAGACACCGAAAGGCGAAGTGAAGATGATGTCGCAGTTGCTGGACTCTGCCGTATTCCCCGGCATACAGGGCGGACCGCTGGAACACGTCATCGCCGCCAAGGCCGTGGCTTTCGGCGAAATTCTGCAACCGGAGTGGAAAGAATACGCCATGCAGGTGAAGAAAAATGCTGCCACCCTGGCACAAGCCTTGATGGATCGCGGCTTCACCATCGTGAGCGGCGGCACGGACAACCACTCCATGCTGGTAGACCTGCGCAGCAAGTATCCCGACCTGACGGGCAAAGTGGCAGAAAAGGCATTAGTATCGGCCGACATCACGGTAAACAAAAACATGGTGCCCTTCGATTCGCGCTCTGCCTTCCAGACTTCGGGCATCCGCCTGGGCACGCCTGCCATCACTACACGCGGCGCCAAGGAAGACTTGATGCTGGAGATTGCCGACATGATTGAAACCGTCCTGTCGAACGTAGAGAATGAAAGCGTCATTGCAAAAGTACGCGCCCATGTCAATGAGTTGATGAAAAGGTATCCGCTGTTTGCATACTAATATATAATGGTAATAGCATCTTTAGTCGCTATAGCCCCGGCTCAGTCCGGGGCTTTTTTCTCTTAAACGAACTTTCTTCATTAACCAACCATTATCTTTTCAAACGTCATGCAAAGCAATCTTAACGCAGCGCAGCAGTACAAAGGACGCTACGACATCATGCAAAACGACAAAGGACAACTATTAATCATTATTGACTATCATGAAAGCGCTCCCTACATGCCCAGGCTGGTGCACGACGGGGGAACAAAAGCCCTACTCTACCGCAACCGAGACTGTGCCATGACAATAGACGAACTTCAACTTGAAGCAGCCAAAGCCTTGGCGGCAGCCGAGGAAGTACTCATTGCCGAGATTCAAGAAGACGACGTGGCACGCGAATACAAAGTACCCGTCCGTCATGTAAAGTCATTGGCTGCATTGACAAAGTAGCGCCATTTTGGCAGAGATGGTCTGCCAATCTTTGCAGTTACGGGTTTGGCACGGTTTTCGTTTAGGTCATTGTGCTTGGCTGAACAAGCAAAACAAGACAAATCAATAATGTATAACGTATAAATAGAAATGACTATGAACATTAAACCATTGGCAGACCGAGTACTGATACTCCCTGCACCCGCAGAAGAAAAAACCATCGGCGGCATTATCATTCCGGACACCGCTAAAGAAAAACCCTTGAAAGGTGAAGTCATTGCAGCCGGTAACGGCACGAAAGACGAAGAAATGGTATTGAAGGCAGGCGACCACGTGCTGTATGGCAAATATGCTGGCACGGAAATCGAACTGGATGGCACGAAATACCTCATCATGCGTCAGAGCGACGTGCTCGCCGTACTGGGATAAACTGAACGACTATCGTATAACATTATTATTAAGGAAGAACAATCATGGCAAAAGAGATATTATTCAACATTGATGCCCGCGATCAACTAAAGAAAGGCATCGACACTTTGGCAAACGCCGTAAAAGTAACCCTTGGCCCGAAAGGACGTAATGTAATCATCGAAAAGAAATTCGGTGCTCCCCACATCACGAAGGACGGTGTAACCGTAGCCAAGGAAGTGGAATTGGCCGATGCTTACCAAAACACCGGTGCACAATTGGTAAAGGAAGTGGCCAGCAAGACGGGTGATGACGCAGGCGACGGTACAACAACTGCTACCGTATTGGCCCAGGCCATCGTAGCCGAAGGTTTGAAGAATGTTACTGCCGGCGCAAGCCCAATGGACATCAAACGCGGTATAGACAAGGCCGTAGCCAAGGTGGTTGAATCCATCAAGAGCCAGGCTGAAAGCGTAGGCGACAAGTACGAGAAGATTGAGCAAGTAGCTACCGTATCTTCCAACAACGACCCGGTTATCGGTAAACTGATTGCCGACGCCATGCGCAAGGTTTCGAAAGACGGCGTCATCACCATCGAAGAGGCCAAGGGCACGGACACTACCATCGGTGTGGTAGAAGGCATGCAGTTCGACCGTGGTTACCTCTCCGCTTACTTCGTAACGAATACGGAGAAGATGGAGTGCGTAATGGAAAACCCGTACATCCTGATATACGACAAGAAGATTTCCAACCTGAAAGACTTCCTGCCCATTCTGGAGCCGGCCGTACAGACTGGACGTCCGCTGCTGGTCATCGCAGAAGATGTAGACAGCGAGGCACTGACCACATTGGTTGTCAACCGCTTGCGCAGCCAGCTGAAGATTTGCGCCGTCAAGGCTCCGGGCTTCGGCGATCGCCGGAAGGAGATGCTGGAAGACATCGCCATACTGACCGGCGGCGTAGTCATCAGCGAGGAAAAGGGCTTGAAGCTGGAGCAGGCTACCATCGAAATGCTGGGTAGCGCCGAGAAGGTGACCATTACGAAGGACAACACGACTATCGTAAATGGCTCCGGCGACAAGCAGAACATCCACGAACGCTGCGAGCAAATCAAGGCTCAGATTGCCACGACTAAGAGCGACTACGACAAGGAGAAGCTGCAAGAACGTCTGGCCAAGCTGTCGGGCGGTGTAGCTGTGCTCTACGTGGGTGCAGCCAGCGAGGTTGAGATGAAAGAAAAGAAAGACCGTGTAGACGATGCCCTGCGCGCCACGCGTGCTGCCATTGAGGAAGGTATCGTGCCGGGCGGTGGCGTAACCTACATCCGTGCCCTCGACGCATTGGAAGGCATGAAGGGCGACAATGCCGACGAAACGACCGGTATCGAAATCATCAAGCGCGCCATCGAAGAGCCGCTGCGCCAGATTGTGGCCAACGCCGGCAAGGAAGGCGCCGTGGTGGTACAGAAGGTACGCGAAGGCAAGGGTGACTTCGGCTACAACGCACGCACCGACGTCTACGAGAACCTGCACGCAGCCGGCGTGGTAGACCCCGCCAAGGTTACCCGTGTAGCCTTGGAGAATGCCGCCTCCATCGCAGGCATGTTCCTCACCACCGAGTGCGTCATCGTCGAGAAGAAGGAAGACAAGCCCGAAATGCCGATGAATCCCGGCATGGGTGGCATGGGCGGAATGATGTAATCCATCGCTTTCCCCAGAAGTACTTACATACCACATGAAACAGCCGCGGCCCTCGACAAAAAGAGGTGTCGCGGCTTTGTTTATCCGAAAAAAGATTTCTACTTTTGCGGAAGCCCTCGGCAGGCAGCGGGAAAAATCCGCGCGGGTAGTTATTGCTATCCGGGCGGGTAGCCTGAACCGCCCGCGCGGGTAATGAGAGCTACCCCCGCGGATTTTTCCGACCGCATGGGAAGAGACATTTAAAACGACAAAAATAAACGATAAATGAGAAGCTTTGCATCAGACAACAACTCGGGCGTGCACCCCTTGGTAATGGAGGCCTTGGCGGCTGCCAACCGCGACCACGCCATAGGCTATGGCGACGACCCTTGGACGGAGGAGGCCGTGGCACGGCTGCGGGAAGCCTTCGGCGCGGACTGCGAACCGCTGTTCACCTTCAACGGAACGGGTAGCAACGCCGTGGCCCTCCAGCTATGCACTCGCCCCTACCACTTGATTCTTTGTGCAGAAACAGCCCACATCTATGTGGACGAATGCGGCTCGCCTGCCAGAATGACAGGCTGCCAAATCCGCCCCATCGCCACGCCCGACGGTAAACTGACACCGGACTTGCTGCGCCCCCACCTGCACGGTTTCGGCGACCAGCACCACTCGCAGCCGGGCGCCATCTACCTCTCCCAATGCACCGAGCTGGGTACCATCTACAAGCCCGACGAACTGAAAGCGCTGACCGCCCTGGCCCACCAGCACGGACTCTACGTCCACATGGACGGCGCCCGCCTGGCCAATGCCTGCGCAGCCCTGGGCATATCGCTCAAGGGGCTGACCGTGGATTGCGGCATCGACGTGCTGAGCTTCGGCGGCACCAAGAACGGGCTGATGCTGGGCGAAAGCGTCATCGTCTTTAACCCGGCCTTAAAGCCCGGAGCACGCCACATCCGCAAGCAGTCCGCCCAGCTGGCTTCCAAGATGCGCTACCTGTCGTGCCAGTTCACAGCCTACCTGAAGGACGACCTTTGGCTGAAAAACGCCCGTCATGCCAACTACATGGCGCAACTGCTGCACGACGGCTTGAAGAAACTGCCCGGCATACACTTCACGCAGCCCGCAGAAAGCAACCAGCTATTCCTCACCATGCCGCGCGCCGCCATCGACGAATTGCAGAAAGACTACTTCTTCTACTTCTGGAACGAGGCAGCCAATGAAATACGGCTGGTCACCTCGTTCGACACTACGGAGCAGGACATCGACAACCTGTTGCAGGCAGTAGAAAAGCTGGTATAAGCCATTAGGCTGGCTTATGCCATTTCACACAAACCCAAGACCTAAAAAGAAAGGACAACATCATGGCATACATAGACTACTACAAGGTACTCGGCGTAGACAAATCGGCTTCGCAGGACGACATTAAGAAGGCGTTCCGCCAGCTGGCACGCAAGTACCACCCCGACCTAAACCCCAATGACCCCAGTGCCAAAGAAAAGTTCCAGGCCATCAACGAAGCCAACGAGGTATTGAGCGACCCCGAAAAACGTAAGAAGTATGACGAATATGGCGAGCACTGGAAGCACGCCGACGAGTTTGAGGCCCAGAAGCGTGCCAGCCAGCAGGCCGGAGGTGGCTTCGGAGGCTTCCAAGGCTTCAACACCGATGGGCAGGGCACTTACTGGTACTCGTCCGACGGACAGCAATTCACGGGCGGAAGCGAGGGCGGATTCTCCGACTTCTTCGAGCAACTGTTCGGCCACCGCTCACGCCGCAGCAGCCGTGGAGCCAATGCCGGATTCCGCGGGCAAGACTACCAGGCCGAACTGGAACTCACCCTGCGCGAGGCGGCCCAGACGCACAAGCAAGTGCTCACCGTGGGCGACAAGCAGGTGCGCATCACCATCCCGGCCGGCGTGGCCAACGGGCAAGTCATCAAGCTGAAAGGCTACGGTGCCCCCGGTGCCAACGGCGGGCCGGCAGGCGACTTGTACATCACCTTCGTCATCCCCGACGACCCCATGTTCAAGCGGCTGGGCGACGACCTCTACGTAGACGTCAACACCGACATGTACACCGCCATACTGGGTGGCGAACAACTGGTAAACACGCTGGACGGACAAGTGAAGCTGAAGGTAAAGCCCGGCACGCAGAACGGCACCAAGGTGCGCCTGAAGGGCAAAGGCTTCCCGGTGTACAAGAAAGAAGACGAGCAGGGCGACCTGATTGTGACCTACCACGTCACGTTACCCACCAACCTCACGGAGCAACAGAAAGACCTGCTGCGCAAAATACAAAGTATGAACTAAAACTGAAACGCCATGCAAAACGAATTAATCATAGTCAGCGAATATTGCGACAAATGCCACATTGAGCCCCAGTTCATCGACATGCTGCAAGAAGGAGGACTTATCGACATTCTGACCCAAGACGACGGCACTCGCTACCTCACCACGGACGAACTGCCCGACGTGGAGCGCTACAGCCGCCTGTACTACGACCTCGACATCAACATGGAAGGCATCGATGCCATCCGCCACCTGCTGGAGCGCATGGGCGAAATGCAGCGTGAGATAAACTACTTGCGCAACCGGCTGCGCCTGTTCGACGTAGAGTTTTAACGCAACGCTTCCCACATTATGAAGGTACACAACATACTCAAGCTATCAGCCATCGTCGGCACCGTGCTGGCGGTGGCTGTTTTGTGCCTACCCCATTATGCCCGCCAAGCGTTGATACACCTCATGCCCGTCATCGATGACCTGGACACCTTTGAAAAAGACACCGTCTGCCACAACCCCGATGACGTGTGGCAATGGCCGCTTGCCGAGCGTTACAACAGCTACCGGCTATCTGCTGAAGACAAGGCGTATCTGGACAGCCTGGGCACTGTGTCGTTCCTCGTCATCCGGCACGACAGCCTGCTCTTCGAGGACTACCGCAACGAGTGGAACGACACGCTGACGTCCAACATCTACTCCGCCACCAAGACCATCATGGGGCTGCTGACCGGTATTGCACTCGACGAAGGGGCCATCCGCAGCCTGGACGACCCGGTCAGCCGGTACATCCCTGCCTACACCAAAGGCATGCAGGCACAAGTCACCCTCCGCCACCTGCTCACCATGAGCGCCGGCATGGATTGGGACGAAGCCTATGCCTCACTCTTTTCCGTCACCACCCACGGCTACTATGGCAACGACCTCTACGACTTGGTCACCAATCTGGCTGTAAACGAGGAGCCCGGCGTGCAATACTCTTACCGCAGTGGCGAAACTCAGTTGCTGGCCTTCGTCCTCGAAGCCGCCACGGGCCAAACCCTCAGCCACTATGCGCAAGAGAAACTGTGGAAACCCCTGCAGGCCGAACGCGATGCCTACTGGCTGCTCGACAAGAAGAATGGAGACGAAAAAGCCTTCTGCTGCTTCCACACCACGGCGCGAGACGTGGCACGCCTGGGCCGCCTGCTGCTGCACCACGGTAACTGGCACGGGCGGCAACTCGTATCGCGCCGCTACATGGACGAGATGCTGCGCCCCGCCTCTTACCTGAAAGACCAATGGGGGCGCGACTCTCTGAGTTATTACGGCCTGCAGACGTGGCTTTTCCCTTACCGGGGCGACACCATCCCCTGCATGAGGGGCATGCTGGGCCAATACATCTTTGCCTTGCCCTCGGAAGACGCCATCGTGGTGCGCCTGGGCAAGAAGCGACACGACGTATACGACGGCCCGTTCACCGTGGACATGACACGCTACCTCGACCTTGCCATGAAGGTACTGGGCGATTAATCATTCGCCCAAATAGCCCTTCACTTTCTCTTTCAAAAGCCCTTTGCTGTAGCCTTCCCAATGCTCGAGGACAATGCCGTCGGGCGAAATCATCACGTAGTGGGGGATGCCATGCACGCCATAACGGGCATAAAGACCGCTCATCCCCTGCAAGTCGTTCAGGTTCCACCAAGACATTTCATGCTGCTGGGAAGCTTTTTCCCAGCCTTCCTTGGTGTCAATGCTCAGGCTCACCATAACCAGACGCTCCTTATACTGCGCATGCAGTTCGCGCATCTCGGGCAAAGCCATCAGGCAAGGGCCGCAACCGCGGCTCCAAAGGTCGAGCAAAATGTATTTCCCTTTGAAATCGGACAGATGGTGCACTCCTCCTTGCAGGTCGTAAAGGTCGCTATCTGCCAAAGGTTTGCCGGCCTCGGCCACCTCGGGTGGGAACAAAGCCACACGAATATCCTTTCCAACAGCAGACTGCTTCCAACTTTCCGGCAAGTTATTGAACAGACTGACAGCATCCTCCTTATAAGGATAACCTTCCATATATGACACACTCATTGCCATCGACTTCAACCCGTTCATCCACACTTCATCAATAGGAAGCTGCTGTAATAAGCTAATCGTATTGGCATCGATAGCCACTTGTATTTTCTCATTCGCCACTTCCAAACTATCATAAACGGTTTTCAACCTCATGCTTTCCTCAGTACTTACGCCTTCCCCGCGAGCCAATGCACGACAGGAATCTTGCGCTATGATGTTTTTCTGATAACTGTCCCACAGTTCCTTTGAGACACCGACCAACTTTTGCTGAGTTTGCTGTTGCGGCACATCGCTCTCTACCTGCCAAGTGTACAGTAATTTATTGCTACCCTTTACCTTGGCATGCGTATTGGGATTTACCCAAACATTCAGACTCATCGGGGGAAATCCCGGACTGCGAAAACAGCCTATCATCATCTCATTCACCTTTCCGTCTTCCGCTTGAGCTTCGAAACGGAACTTCCCTCCTTGCAATGTATCTACTGCCACGACTGAGCCCACATTGCCGTCCAATTTGAATAACTCGACGATAACCCCGTCTTCCACATTCTCCAACTCGCCCTCAATGACGAACTTACCTTGCGCCCACCCCGCCATGCAAAGGCTGAGGAACAGGCACAGCATGATTAACCGTTGATTCATATCCATTTTTTTAATGATGTCAAAAGTAAGCATTTTCCGCTTAATAAGAAAGTAATATAGTGTAGTATAACCACCGTGATAGCGTAGTATCGCTACCATGCTGGCGTAGTATCGCTACCGCGCTGGCGTAGTATCGCCACCAACTCGGTGATGCAACCCCGTGGAAATGGCTTTCAGTCCAGCCGGAACTCCGCCATCAGCAGCACCTCCCGCCCCTCTATCGTCACTTCGGTGAAGAAGCGATAGAGGCCGGGGTGGTTGTCGTTGACCAGCGGGTGCAGGTGCCCGGTGAAGCGGCGCGTGCCGCCGGGAGGGGTGATGTAGCCAATGTCCACCGCATAGCTGTTGATGGGCAGCCAGTACCAGCGGCCCGCGCGTTCGTAGGCCAGCTTGTAGTGCTCGCCGCTCAGCACCTTGCCGCTACCCTCGTTGTAAAGCAGGAAGGTGGCCTCGTCCGACCCCGCGGGGAAGGAGGGAAACTCCGGAATGAGGCGCACGCCCAGCGTGTCGCCGGTGCCCACCTCGTGGCAAGGCTCCGTGCCCGTGGAGCCGTAGAAGCGCAGGGCGGGCGAATCGATGACCTGCTCACGGAAAGCCTGTTGCCGCTCGGGCGTGTTCAGTACGAGATGCACGTCCAGCGTGTTCAGTCCCGTGCCGTAGCCCATGACATTGGCCCGCACAGCGATGTCCACCGAGTCCCACCGCTGGCGTATCGCCTCCATCAAGGCATCCAGCTGCTTTTGCGAAAAGAGAGAATCGGCCATCGGCCTTTCAGCCGGGCGGGCGGCAGGTTGGGGCGCTTCCGGCAGGGCCGTAACCGTATCGTCGGCAACCGGAGACGCGGCAGTTGCCTGCTTGGCCTTGTGCGAGCATCCCGCCCCAAGCAGGCACATCGTGGATAACAGAAAGAAATGTTTTGCATTCATCGCCTCAATGTTTGGATAAGACAAAGGCAAAGTTAAACATTTTCGGCAAGACTTCCAACTTATTGTTTCTCCGTCAGATACTTCCAGTAGCGCAGGGGCATGTCTTTCCGCTGCTTCACGGGGTTGCGCCGCTCCTTGATGGCGATGGAGTGGAAGTAGGCTTTCCACAGCGACTGGTAGAGCCGTTCGTCTTTATCCATCCGGGCATCGTCCAGCCGACCGGTGGACAAGGGGGAGTCGGGGCTGTCGTCTTCGAAGCAGACCTGGCGCACCTCCTGCAAATCGTAGTAATAGCCGTAGGCGCGCCCCACGTCGTAGAGCAGC
The DNA here is from genome assembly GCA_949288715.1 of uncultured Bacteroides sp. Lineage (GTDB taxonomy): Bacteria > Bacteroidota > Bacteroidia > Bacteroidales > Bacteroidaceae > Bacteroides. The sequence goes on from CASELH010000005.1 coordinate 39,151, forward strand.
CAGCGCTGGCCGGAAAAGCGGTCTTTGAAGTGGTTGACGACCAGGGGAAGGGCATTTTTCTCGGGCTCTACGGCGGCAAAGTAAGTGCCGTCGGCCATCTTCTGGAAGCGGACAAACTGAAGCAGGCGCAGGCGTTCCCAGTCCACCCGCTTCCACATGCGGGAGAAGGCCAGCACGTCGGCATCGCCAAAGTTGGTCTCAATGGAGCGCGGGGCATCGACCGCCTTGCGGATATATCGGAACAAAAGGGAAGGGGTTTCCGGCTCTTCGGCCAGCCAGCATTGCGCCACGGCACGCAGGGCAGAGGGCGACAGCTTCTTCTGCAAGCCGCGCCACACGCGGGCGGCCTTGGCCTCATCGGTCGCCACCGTGAAGACCTCCTCGTGAAACAGGGGCAACGGGCTGCCCTCCGCCAGCAGTACGTCGGGAAACGTGCGCCGGGCATAGGCCTCGAACACCGAGGTCAGCAACCCTTCAAAGGTGTTGTCAAAGTAAAAGACTATCATCGCGACGCCCCTCCCCCTCACTCCTCGAAGTTAAGCATCAGCTGGCGTTCGTCCGTCTTCCTGCCGCCCTTCGGCACCAACAGGCTGCGCACCCTTTGGGGCGTCAGCTCGTTCACCGTCAGCACGGGCAGCTCGTTGCAGGTGATGAAGTATTGCGCCTTCTTCATCACGATGCCCATCTTTTTCAGCTGATAATAACCTAAACGGGAGAAGCGCCGTGAAGCCACGATAAGTCTGGCCGACTTGAGGCCGATGCCCGGCACACGCATCAGCATTTCGTAGTCGGCACGGTTCACATCCACCGGGAACAGCTCCGGGTGGCGGAGCGCCCACGCCAGTTTCGGGTCGATGTCCAGGTCCAGTTGGGGGAAGGCGTCATTCACAATCTCCTCTACCTTGAACTGGTAGAAGCGCAACAGCCAGTCGGCCTGGTACAGGCGGTTTTCGCGCACCAAAGGGGGCTGCTTCAAGGCAGGAAGGCGGGGGTCGTAGGTGTTGACGGCTATGTAGCCCGAATAGTACACCCGCTTCATGGAAGGGCGGCGATACAGGGCCGACGACAGGCCGAGGATGTCTTTGTCCGTCTCGGGCGTGGCGCCCACAATCATCTGCGTGCTCTGCCCGGCCGGGACAAAGCGGGGGGCGTGGCGGAAGCGCTTGCGTTCTTCGGCACTCTCCAGCATGCCCTGCTGGATGTAGCGCATAGGGGCAAACACGCTCTGATGGTCTTTCTCAGGCGCCAGGCGTTTCAGGCTTTCTTCCTTGGGAATCTCGATGTTCACGCTCAAGCGGTCGGCATAGAGCCCGGCCTCGTGCACCAGCTCGCTGCTGGCGCCGGGGATGCTTTTCAGGTGAATATAACCGTTGAAGCGGTGGATGGTGCGCAAGTCTTTGGCCACCCTCACCAGGCGCTCCATGGTGTAGTCGGGATTGCGCACCACGCCGCTGCTCAAGAAGAGGCCCTCGATGTAGTTGCGCCGGTAAAACTCGATGGTAAGCTCCACCAGCTCGCTGACGGAGAACGTGGCACGCGGCACATCGTTGGAGCGCCGGTTGATGCAATACGCGCAATCGTAAATGCAATAATTGGTAAGCATCGTCTTGAGCAGGGATATGCACCGCCCGTCGTCGGCAAAACTGTGGCAGATGCCCCAGCCGCCCACGGTGTTGCCCAGCATGCCCTTGCAGCCGCCACGCACCGTGCCGCTCGACGAGCATGAGACATCGTATTTGGCCGATTCAGCCAGAATCTTCAGCTTATCCAATATCTTTTCATTCATGGCCAGGCAGTTTTAAGAGTCGTGCGCCCATCTTCTCACGGGGACAAAAAAAGACTACCCTTCGGCAGTCCTTTTTTACCCATAAGGAAGAAAACTTGCTTTTCCTTAGTTCTTGGCAGCTTCCAAAGAGGCCTTGCGGAAAGCCTTCATAGCCTTTTCAATCTCCAAAGAAGCTTTGCGAGCACGTGTACCTGCAGCCTTGTTACCATTCTCCAACTGTGCCTTGGCATCTTTTTCAAAGTCTGCATACAGTGCAGCCACCTGTTCAATTAACTCTTTCATAATTTATTGATTGATTTGATTAATTATAGCGGGACAAAAATACACTCTTTCTTGAAATAAACACATAAAAACGAGGTATTTTTTGCACAAATGTGTAAAAATAGCCCCAAATAGGCACATCCGGACGCTTTTTTAGCCTACTTTTGCACCCATGAAACCACAGTCAGACCACACTACCTACATACACCACCTCATTGCCGAAGGCGAGCATCAGCAGCAAGACTTCAAGTTTGAAATCTCCGATGCACGCAAAATAGCCAAGACCCTTTCCGCCTTTGCCAACACCCAAGGAGGGAGGCTGCTTATCGGCGTAAAAGACAACGGGCGGATAGCCGGCGTCCGCTCCGATGAAGAGCAATACATGATAGAAGCCGCAGCCCGGCTGTATTGCCGCCCCGAGATAGGCTACCACATGCAGACCTACGAAGCCGAAGGGCGCCACATCCTCATCGTGCAGGTGGAAGAAAGCCCCCAAAAGCCCGTCTATGCCTGCAACGAAGACGGCCGCTACCTGGCCTACCTGCGCATCAAGGACGAAAACATACTGGCCACCCCCGTGCACCTGCGCGTATGGCGGCAAAACGGAAATCCCCAAGGGGAATACATGGCCTACACCGACCGGGAGCAACGGCTGCTGAACCTGCTGCAAGACAACGGGAGCCTGTCGCTGAACCAGTGCTGCAAGCTGGCACGCCTGCCACGCCGCATTGTGGAGAACCTGCTGGCGCAATTCATCCGCTACGGGCTGGTGGAAACCCTTTTCGAAGGACACCAATTCCGCTTCCAATTAAAAACATAGGTACAACCGACACCGCAAGTTCTGTCCCCTACCCTTTGGCACAAAACAACATATTTCGTACTTTTGCAACGGAAATAACCAAACAACCGATAAAACCTCATATTTATGGGAATATTTGCCAAACTGTTCCACAAGAACACTGAAAAAACATCTTCCAAGAACATGGAAGACTTCATCTCGCTGACACGCGTCTACTTCCAGTCCGTCATGGCCGTCAACCTGGGCATTACCAACATCCGCTTCATCCCCGATGTGGCCAACTTCAAGCACCTGTTCAAGATTCCTACCGTAGGCGGACGCCTGGGGCAAGGCGAGAAAGCCGCCTCGCGGAAAATGCTGATGCAGGACTACAACATCAGCGAGAACTTCTTTAAGGAGATAGACACCTCCATCAAAAGAAACTGCCGCACACAGAATGACATCCAAGCCTACCTGTACATGTACCAGGGATTCTCCAACGACCTGATGATGCTGATGGGCAACCTGATGCAGTGGAAGTTCCGCATGCCGTCGGTCTTCAAAAACACCTTGCGCGCCATGACCGAGAAAACCGTGCACGAAGTATGCACCCGCCCCGTCTGGAAGAAAGACGACGTGCACAAGACCGCCATGGCCGTGCGCCAATACAAAGAGCGCCTGGGCTACTCCGAGCAGTGGATGACGGAATACGTGTACAACGTCATCATGCTGGCCAAGAAAGAGCCCAAACCCAAGGCCGAAGACAACGCTGCCAAGAAATGACAACATGGAGGACGTAGAACAGCATCCCCTCCTCCCCTTTCTCCCCGGCAATGCACGCCTGCTGATGCTGGGGAGCTTTCCACCGCAAAAGAAACGGTGGTCGATGGACTTTTATTACCCCAATTGGAATAACGACATGTGGCGCATCACCGGCCTTGTGTTCTTCAACGACAAGGAGCACTTCGTCGTCCCCGGCCAGAAGGCTTTCAGCAAAGAGCGGCTCATCGGCTTCCTGCAAGACAAAGGCATCGCCCTCTACGACACCGCCTCTGCCGTGCGCCGCCTGCAAGACAATGCCTCAGACAAATACCTCGAAGTGGTGCAGCCCACCGATGTCGCAGCCTTGCTGTCGCAACTCCCCTTGTGCAAGGCCATTGTCACCACTGGCGAAAAGGCTACCGATACCCTCTGCGCACAATTCCACATTGCCCGCCCTGCGGTAGGCAGCTACACGGAGTTCCTTCACCAAGGCCGCCCCTTGCGCCTCTACCGCATGCCCTCCTCATCGCGGGCCTATCCGCTATCCCTTGAGAAGAAAGCGGCGGCTTACCGCATCATGTACCAGGAATTGCAGTTCCTCTAAACCGGCAAACACCTGTCAGCCAGGAGGCTGTCATGTCAAAACAACCAACACATCGCGAGCACCGTGCGCGCCCATTACAAGCGCCTGCTCGATATCAGCTGTTTTAGAAGGGCCCGAAATGAATGTCCCAAAAGGATAAGTTTCCGCCGCCAGCCGATGGTAGGCTTCGTGCATATTGTTCAAAATATGCTCGCGCTCCACTACAATGACCAGCCGCTCGGCTATGAAATAAAGCGCGCGATGCTTCACCGTCTGCGGAATCCATACCGCGCCATTCTCTGCCACGGCAAAAGCACCTTTCACAATGGCAATATCGGTTCCGTCCAAATCCTGCGCCTGCTCCACATCATCGGGGTTAAACGTAGCACATGCCACATTCTCCAACGACGAAGCTATGCGTGTGGCCTCCGGATACCGGCTGCGGACTACAGACGAGACATCCTCGCCGTCCCCCAACAACACGGCCTCCCCTCCCACTTGGCGGATTACTTCACAGAACTTGGCTATTTTATCGGCATAGGTTATTGCCTCGACTTCCCAGACAGGATAGTCATAACGCTGCTTTGTATTTCTACGGATAGTTGCCAGTATATCTTCTCTGCTGCTCATTTTGTGTTGCCTTCCTTTCCTTGTACCTTATGTTTTTTCCACATTTCATTAAACGTTTCACCGGCAAACTTAGGCAGTTCGCGCCCCTTGCCCCAATCATTCAGCCCATTGTATTTTAAGAAACGAGGCATGACGTTCAGCGCCGGTGCAACCCGCAAGGCTGCATTGAACAAAGCCGGATGCTCCATCAATACCTTCATTCCGCCCGACAGGGCTTTCTTCTCTGAGTTTGCCTTCCCTATCCCTTGCAATGTCTGCCGCCAACGATAAATCTGTTCGCCCAAATCCACTTTCACCGGACATACATTGGAACAAGACAGGCACAATGAGCAAGCAGACAAATTGTCATAATACTTCGCCGGAGCATGGGCCATCCCCAGATTAATACCGATAGGCCCCGGGATAAAGTAAGTATAAGAATATCCCCCGCTCCTCCGATACACCGGGCAAGTATTCATACATGCGCCACAACGTATGCAATTCAGCGTCTTCACATGCTCCTGATGAGCCAAGATGTCCGTCCTGCCATTGTCCACAATAATAATATGATATTCTCCTCCCTCACGCGGACGCCGGTAATGGGAAGTGTAAGTAGTGGCCGGCTGCCCTGTTCCCGAACGTGCCAACAGACGGGTAAACACCCCTAAAGCCTCCATGTCGGGCACAATCTTCTCCAAGCCAAAGGCTGCAATATTCAGTTTCGGGCAAGAAGTCCCGATGTCGGCATTGCCTTCATTGGTGCAAACCACAATGTCGCCCGTAGAAGCCACTGCAAAGTTAGCCCCCGTCATGGCAGCTTCGGCGTGAAGAAATATGTTACGCAGATTTTTTCTTGCCACATGAGTAAGGTATGTAGGGTCGAAATTGCCTTTCTCGGCTCCCATTTCCTTTTCAAACAATTTCCCCACCTGCTCACGCTTGATGTGGATAGCCGGCAATACGATGTGGCTGGGCGGCAAATGCATCAACTGCAAAATGCGCTCGCCCAAGTCCGACTCCACCACATCAATGCCTTTTTCTATCAAAAAAGGATTCAATTCACACTCCTCAGCCAGCATGGACTTACTCTTTACAAAACGCTTCACTCCATGGCTATGCAGAATGTCATACACCACGTTGCGGTATTCCTCGGCATCCTTGGCCCAATGCACTATTGCCCCATTTGCCGTGGCATTCTTCTCAAACTCCACCAGCAACTCATCCAAATGGCTGTTGGAATACAGCTTCAGCTGACAAGCCTTTTCTCGCAAATCCTCCCATTCGGGCACTTCGCGGCTCATCTTATCCCGCTTGGCACGCACCATCCACAAGGTTTCGTTGTGCCATTGTGCCATCGAGGTGTCCTTCAAAAACGCCTCGGCAGCTTTAGCATGTCTGGTACTCATAATTGCGACGTTAATATTTCTGTTATGTGAATCGTCTTTATAGGCAGCTTCTCACGATCTATCACCCCTTGCATGTGCATCAGGCACGAACTGTCGGCCCCGGTTATATATTCGGCTCCCGTCTCCATGTGGTGCCTGATTTTATCTTTGGCCATGCAGACAGACACTGCCTGTTCTTCCACCGAAAACATTCCGCCAAAACCGCAACATTCATCCACATGCCGTGGTTCGTAAATCTCAATGCCCTCCACCAGCTGGAGCAAATCGCGCAATTTGTTGAAGTACGGAATATTGCGCTCGCTGGGCGAAGACAAGTTCAACTCGCGCACGCCGTGGCAACTGTTGTGTATACTTACCTTGTGCGGGAACTTTGCCTTCAAAGAGGTAGGCTTCACTACGTCGTGCACAAACTCGCACAAATCATATATCTTCCCCGCACTCTGGCAAAGGTGTCCTTCTTTCTCCAAAATGCCAGGATGATTCAGCCGGACAAACGCCACGCAGCTGGCCGAAGGCCCCACGATGTAGTCGTAGTCTTTGAACAACTCATCAAAGCGGGTAGCCAATTTCGTTGCCTCGCCTTCAAAGCCTGCGTTAGCCATGGGCTGCCCGCAACACGTCTGGTCAAGAGGATAATCCACCTCCACGCCCAGGCTTTCCAGCAACTTGTACGATGCCACACCCACCTGGGGATAAATGGCATTGATGTAACAAGGGATAAATAAACCTACTTTCATATTCTTCATCTGTCTTTACCTGATGTCAATCAACTTATGTGTCTGAAGGCTCAGCCGCCAACGCGGATGGCACATGACGCAAGCCACCGTCTCAGGGATATTGCTGCCCGAACAAGGTTGCAAGAAGAAGTGGGCGGCCTGCAGCTGCTCATACCCGCTCAGCTCCTGCCCCTGATACACCACCTTCACCTCGTCCATGCGGTCAATGGCCAGACGTCCTCCCTCCTTGGGCGAGCAGGTCACCCAGTCTATATTGTCGGGCAAGGCACGGGTGCCGTTAGTCTCTATACACACATACTTGCCTGCCCCGCGCAGCCTGTCCACCAAAGCCCGGTCTATCCACAGCGAAGGCTCTCCGCCCGTCAGAATCACCATGCGCGCAGGGTGCTTTTCCACTTCCGCCACTATCTCGTCATCGCTCATCCACACGCCTTCCTCGTGCTGCGTGTCGCAAAAGGGGCATTTCAGGTTGCAGCCCGAAAAGCGCACAAACACGGCAGGCGTGCCCGTGTGGAAGCCTTCGCCCTGCAGGCTGTAGAATATCTCGTTAATCTTCCTCACCATTCCCTTCCCTTTCATAAATCACCACATTTCCTTCCGACTCCTGCACCTCCACCTTATAGCACTTCGACACCCTGTCGCAAATCCAGCGCGCCATGTTCTCTGCCGTAGGGTTGCACTGCAGCACCTCGTTCAGGTTCTTGTGGTCCAGCTGCCCCTGCACTATCTGCTTGATGTGGGTAAAGTCTACTACCATCCCGTCGGCATTCAGCTCGCGCGAACGGCAATATACGGTGACAATCCAATTATGCCCGTGCAGATTCTCGCACTTGCTGGGATAAGACAGCGTCAGGCTATGCGCAGCCGACACCTCCATGCGTTTGATAACTGTATACATTGTGTTACGTTGCTATATTTATTTATCTTTCCGGCACCTAATGTCACCTCAATGCCGCTACAAAAATACTATTTTTTTCCTATATTTTCCCCCTCTGCCGGCTTCAGCGGCCTGATGTTCGGCAAGAACACGGCAATAATGCCCAGCAAGGGCAGCAAGGTGCTGATACGGAAAATAAACTCAATGCTCGTCACGTCGGCCAGCCAGCCGAAAAAGGCAGAGCCAATGCCGCCCAGCCCGAACATCAGGCCGAAAAACACACCCGAAATCATCCCCACCTTGTCCGGCTTCAAGTCGGTGGCATACACCAGTATGGCCGAGAAGGCCGAGGCAATAATAAGCCCGCTCACCACCGCCATGGCCAATGTCCAAAACAAGTTGAGGTAAGGCAAGGCAAGCGTAAAGGGAGCCGCCCCAAGGATGGAGAACAGAATGACGTACTTGCGCCCATACCGGTCGCCGAAATACCCGCCCAACAGTGTGCCCGCCGCCAAGGCTGCCAAGAAGGCAAACAAGCAATACTGCGACTGCTGCACGGTAATGCCAAACTTCTCTATGAGGAAAAACGTGAAATAGCTCGTCATGCACGACGTAAAGAAGTATTTCGAGAAAAGCATGATGACCAAGATGGCCAGTGCCCTGTGCACCGCCCCGGCCGACAAGCCGCAAGCCAACGCCCGGCGCACGCGCCGAAGCCTATCGCCCTGCGCCAGCACCAGGCTATACCAATAGCCCACCCTTACAAGGATGGCCGAGGCCAGCAACGCCGCAAACGCAAACCACCCCACCGCATGCTGCCCGTAGGGAATGATGATGAGCGCAGCCAGCAGCGGCCCTATGGCACTGCCCCCGTTGCCGCCCACCTGAAAGATGGACTGCGCCAGGCTCTTCCTGCCGCCCGACGCCATCTGCGCCACCCGCGAAGCCTCGGGGTGAAATACCGACGAGCCGCAACCTATCACCGCCACCGACAGCAAGATGACCAAGAAACTCGGCGCAAAAGCCAGTGCCAGCAGCCCCAGCAGCGTGAAGCACATGCCCGCCGCCAGCGAATAGGGCTGCGGATGCCGGTCGGCATACTGCCCCACAAAAGGCTGGAAGATGGACGACGTCAGCTGAAATACCAGCGTGATGATACCAATCTGCGCGAAGGTAAAGCCGAAACTATCCTTCAGCAAGGGGTACATGGCGGGGATAACCGACTGAATCATATCGTTCAGCAAGTGGCAAAAGCCCATAGCAAACAGCACGGCATACGCCGTCCCCTCCTTCACCTGCGGATGCCCCTTTATTCTATTCAACAAACTGATTACTTGCATGTTTCCTTCAATAGTTATCCTGATAATCAAGCGGGTGCAAAAGTATCAATTTTCCGCAAGTCCGGCAAGTAAAGAAGAAAACAAAATAATGCGCACATGCAGGATGGCACGCAGATAACGCAGATGGGGCAGATGAACGCAGATTTTAAAGGGCTGCACCATGTATCTGTCATGCTGAACGTCAGTGAAGCATCTCCTACAAGCACAGAGAGATGCTTCACTGACGTTCAGCATAACAAAATATAAATCTGCGTTATCCGCGTCATCTGCGGACGAATAATAAACCTACATCTTCACCACCTTGCCGATGAACAGCACGCACCCCGTGCTCTTTTCCGTCAGCACAAGCAGGAAGGGACGCTGCACGTGGAAGTCTATCACCTGCGCAGGAGGTGGAGCCATTGATTCCCCACCCACAGCGGTAACGGCGGCAGCCTCCGTGCCCTTCTCGTCCATATTGAAGGAAACAGCTTGGCGCACCAAAGAGATGAATAGCGATTGTCCGGACAGTTTGCTGAAATCAGCCCCCTCAGCAAACGCCTTCTTTACCCCCATGGCTTCCAATGCCGACCTAAGATCGTCGAGTATCCTGTCTGTTTTCAGTTTTGGTAATTTCAAGTTCACTTCCGTGAAGCTCAGCCCGTTCAGCAAGTCCGTCCACGCATTCCCGTTCAAGGCCTCCATGCAGTCGGCCAATGCCACGCCCTCATGGGGCAACAGCACTTGCAGGCTGAACGCTCCATTGCCATACGGCAGGCTGACCATGCCAAAAAGGTCGTTCTGCACATAGCGCAACCAATCTTCCTTGTTCATAAACGCCGTGCGGCTTTCCGTCCCGTCGGCATTGGCAAAGGCATCTTCCTGCGTATCTCCCTCGTCAAACGGGTCGTCCCACTCTCCCTTAAAATACAGGGCATTGAGCAGCAGCATCGACAATCCGGCCTCGTTCTTCTTCAAAATCTTCGGGATAAGCCCATTGGTCTTCTGCGAGCACCAATTGTTAATGTCGTCCATCGCCGTAGCCATGTCCACCTTCCGGACTTCCGCATCATAACTGTCTGTCAAAATACCCTTATACGCAGTCAAAGCATCAAACCGGGTGTCCAGCCACAACGAGTTGGCCAGTGCCAACCGGCTCTCCTTGTCCTGCTTAGGCAGTTCCTCCATCAGCTTTTTGTAGTAAGCATTCACCTCCTCCATAGAGTAGCCCGAAAAGCCCAATGCGTCCGTCAGCTCCTGCAAGGTCTCCCCGTCCGCCCCGTTGGCCAGCATCGACAGTGCGAACGATGCGCTTAGCGGGGAAACAAACAACGGTTCATCCCGCTCTTCCTGCGACAATCCCCCGTTTTCCTGCAAGCTTTTGTCCACCGCCCGGAAGAAGCGGAAAGCAAAATCCGTCCCCTGCGAAGCCAGTTCCGTTTCCGTCTTGGTCATGACGATAGGCTCATACTCGTTGCCCCCATCCGGCAAGTCATCGTTTTGGCAGGCGGCCAACAGACTGAGGGCGGCCATACCTAAGAATAAATTTCTATTCATAATACAACTCCATTTTTAGTTCCATTCATTCAATGCGATACAGTAAAATAGGCAACCTCCTCTGTGAATTCATAAGGTTGACTATTGTTTCCTGAATTATCATAGTTATAACCACTACTAGGAGAAAATCTCCCCAAATAGAATAGCCCATTACATGTGCCATCCCAACCCCAATTTATATGGATATACTCTCTCGTAATATTTCCATAATCATAGAACAATGTCCATATTCTTTCTCCACTACGTCTTATCCATTCTGTTGTATGAATAGTATACTTAAAATCTCCATCCACAACCCAAGCATGACCACCAGCATCTTCGTCTTCTCCTCTCATATATATTAACTTCCCATCACTTAAAGTTTGATATAGACTTTCATCCTTATAAGTTATCAATTCAGATGCTTGATATCCCAATTTTACGAAACTTTCCCTCACATTAGAAGCGTAAGTAGCAGTTCCACCTATAAGCATATAATCACTTTTATTAAGTTCTCCCAGCTGACGATGAAGTTGCGCGATTGCCTCATGAGCATCTACAGAAGCCGGACAAGTTTGCTTATAATGAGTTATTTTATGCTCTTTCATTGCAGTCCAATCTAACGTTTGCGAATTAATAGTTGCTCCATCATATGTTATAGCGATTGTTAAAGGAAAACAAAAATAAGACATTATCTGAGCCATTGCCGTATTTGAACAACCCGCCGTTTTATTAGGAGCATACGTACCTTCTATTCCTGTTTGCCCCCATTGAACCTCCACCTTAGTATTTATACGTTGAGATGAAAGCGTATCTACCACAGTCTTGCGTTCCACTAAAGCATTTACACCCCCCTCTGACATTGCATTAATATTTGCCATACGGTTGTATTCCTTTGCCCATTCCATAAAATCAGTAAACCCCTTGTTTTCCGCATAGTTCAATTTTCCTTCTTGATAGGAGCCTTTTTCAATTACTGCCAGCAAACCTTCTGCATTTTTATTCGCAGAAATCACTGCAAATCCTTCTTCGTTCGCAAAATTAACGATATACAGCAAAGTATCATTTCCGGCATTGCCTTTTGTTGCAGGAGCTACTACATACTGCAAATTGGAAGCATCTACAACCCTGCCTGTAGAACGGGTAGATACATCTTCAATCATACATATAGCCGATTGAGCAATGTTCATCGCATCCTCCACACTTCTACACATTGAAACTTGCCCAGAAAGGGTACTTTCTTCAGCATTAAACACATCTTCTGTGGAACAAGCCATAACAGCTAATGTCCCAAATAAAAATAGGTATTTTCTTTTCATAATATTATGGATTTAATTTTTCGCCCCTAAGATACAACATTTTTTCACATTGTCAAAGGAATAAAGCAGGAAAATTTCAGTAAAGTCATTTTCCTAAACAAACCACATTTAAAAATCTTACACATTACACCAACAGAATAATAAAATTATTCAACAACACATATATAATAACACACTGATAACCAACTTATTACATACCAAATCCACACTAACACCGTACCTCCTTCGTACCAGGTTCGTACCAAGTTCGTTCCTCCTTCGCTCTTTCCCCGTCGCTATAGAAGCGAAGGAGGAGCGAAGCAAATGCGTACATGATAGAATTAAAAATACTTACAAATACGTCAACTCGAAGAGGAGCCTACCCCCACGCCTCGCCACATTTTCCGGGCGGAAAAACGATTTTTTCGCCCAAAAGTTTTGGCTTTTTAGAAGTAAATTGTATTTTTGTCTAAATTTTGGTATAGCACGAATGACAGACGAGGAAAAAAAGCTGCTGAGCACCTTCGAAACGCAACTGAGGCATCTGATTTTTCTGCACGACGAACTGAGGCGCGAAAACGCGACGCTGAGGCAGGAACTCAATGCAAAGGAGGATGAGTGCCAAAAGGTGCAAGCCGATTTCCGGGAGCTGGAGCAACGCTATACCGACTTGAAAACAGCTACGACAATCAGCCTGAACGGAAGCGATGTGAGGGAAACCAAACTGCGATTGTCGAAACTTGTGCGCGAAGTCGATAAATGCATCGCCTTGCTGAATGAATAAAGGAAGCTGATGTATGAACGATAAGATAAAAATAAACCTGCAGATGGCCGGCGCCACCTACCCCGCCACCATAGACCGCAAGGACGAGGAAATGGTGAGGGAAGCCGCCAAGCAGATAAACCGGAGGTTCTACGAGAAGCAGGAGCAGTATCCCAACCTGCCGACGGAAAGGATGATGACCCTGGTGGCCTACCAGTTTGCACTGGAAACGCTGCAACTGAAGCAACGCCACGACACGGAACCTTATACTGACAAGATAAAGGAACTGACAGCACTGCTGGACGACTACTTCAACGGGTTGTAAGCTGCACGCCGGGGCCTTTGCCAACAAGAAGACACGCGCACTGCATGAAGGCAACTCCCACGAGGGAGAGGCTTTTGTACAGTGCTTTTTTATTTATATATTTAAACAATTTAATAAGATGACAGTAGTTACAATAGTCGTATGCATTGCCTGCCTCCTTGTAGGGGGAGTGGCTTCATACCTGTTCTTCAAGTACGGGCTGAAGTCGAAATACGAGGCTATCCTGAAAGACGCCGAGGCCGAAGCCGAGGTAATCAAGAAAAACAAATTGCTGGAAGTAAAAGCTAAGTTCCTGGACAAAAAAGCCGAACTGGAAAAAGAAGTGGCTGCCCGCAACCAGAAAATCCAGCAGGTGGAAAACAAGCTGAAACAACGCGAAATGGTGCTGAACCAACGCCACGAGGAACTGCAGCGCAAGAAGCAGGAAGCCGAGGCCATCAAGGAAAACCTGGAGGCGCAGTTGGGCATAATCGACAAAAAGAAAGAGGAACTGGAACACCTGCAACGCCAGGAAATTGAAAAGCTGGAAGCCATCTCAGGCCTGTCCGCCGAAGAAGCCAAAGAACGCATGGTAGAATCGCTGAAGGAAGAAGCCAAGACGCAGGCACAATCTTACATCAACGACATCATGGACGACGCGAAGCTCACGGCCAGCAAAGAAGCCAAACGCATCGTGATACAATCCATACAGCGCGTGGCCACGGAGACGGCTATCGAGAACTCCGTCACCGTGTTCCACATCGAGTCCGACGAGATAAAGGGACGCATCATCGGCCGCGAAGGCCGCAACATCCGCGCCCTGGAAGCCGCCACCGGTGTGGAAATCGTGGTGGACGACACGCCCGAAGCCATCGTGCTCTCCGCCTTCGACCCCGTGCGCCGCGAAATAGCCCGCCTGGCCCTGCACCAACTGGTGACGGACGGACGTATACACCCCGCACGCATTGAGGAGGTAGTGGCCAAGGTGCGCAAGCAGGTGGAGGAAGAAATCATCGAGACAGGCAAGCGCACCACCATCGACCTGGGCATCCACGGCCTGCACCCGGAACTGATACGCATCATCGGCAAGATGAAATACCGCTCATCCTACGGGCAGAACCTGCTGCAACACGCCCGCGAAACGGCCAACCTCTGCGCCGTAATGGCCTCGGAACTGGGCCTCAACCCCAAGAAGGCAAAGCGCGCCGGACTGCTGCACGACATCGGCAAGGTGCCCGACGAAGAGCCTGAACTGCCGCACGCACTCTATGGCATGAAGCTGGCTGAAAAGTACAAGGAAAAACCGGACATCTGCAACGCCATCGGCGCCCACCACGACGAAATAGAGATGACCAGCCTGCTGGCTCCCATCGTGCAGGTGTGCGATGCCATTTCGGGCGCACGCCCCGGCGCACGCCGCGAGATTGTGGAGGCCTACATCAAACGCCTCAACGACCTGGAACAGCTGGCCATGTCCTACCCCGGCGTCACCAAGACATACGCCATTCAGGCAGGCCGCGAACTGCGCGTCATTGTCGGCGCCGACAAGATTGACGACAAGCAGACGGAAAGCCTCTCGGGAGAAATCGCCAAGAAGATTCAAGACGAAATGACTTACCCCGGACAGGTGAAGATTACCGTCATTCGCGAGACGCGCGCAGTGAGCTACGCCAAGTAAGGGAATTCTTTCATACTTAAATATAGGGAAAGGACGGGTGCAAATTCGTCCTTTTTCTATAAATGAGATGAGAATTTAAGTTAGGCGCGGATTACGCGGATTTCACGGAAATATTATTGGAGAAATAGATGATATCCATGTGGTATGACAAACTTAATCCGTGAAATCCGCGTAATCCGCGCCTAATAATTAGCCTGCTAAATTATTTTATATGAAAAACTATTTCTTTGAAGTATGCGCCAACGGCGTGGAGAGCTGCATGGCTGCACAGGCAGGAGGTGCCGACCGGGTAGAACTGTGTGCCGGCATCCCCGAGGGGGGCACCACGCCTTCGTATGGCGACATTGCCTTGGCGCGCGAAGTGCTGACGGAGACGCGGCTGCATGTCATTATCCGCCCGCGTGGGGGCGACTTCCTGTACTCCCCGTTGGAGCAACGCATCATGCTGAAGGACATTGAAATGGCACGACGGCTGGGTGCCGACGGCGTAGTGCTAGGCTGCCTCACTGCCGACGGGGACGTTGACACCGGGCTGATGGAGCGGCTGATGGAGGCGGCTCAAGGCATGTCCGTCACCTTCCACCGGGCTTTCGATGTGTGCCGCAACCCGCAGCGGGCACTGGAAGACATCATCCGCCTGGGCTGCGACCGCCTGCTGACATCGGGCCAACAGCCCACTGCCGAGCAGGGCATCCCGTTGCTGAGGAAACTGCAAGAACAGGCGGCAGGGCGCATCACCTTGCTGGCTGGGTGCGGGGTAAACGAGCAGAACATTGCCCGCATCGCCCGCGAGACAGGCATACACGAATTTCACTTCTCGGCCAGGGAAGACGTGGAGAGCAGCATGGGCTACCGCAATGAGGCCGTGTCGATGGGCGGAACCGTGCACATAGCGGAATACACTCGCCCGGTCACCACGGAGAGGCGCGTAAAAAATACCCTCCGGGCACTCTCGGAGGGTATCATTGTGGATTGACTATGGATTGAAACCGGCATGGCCTACAAGCCGTGCACGGTGCGCATCAGCTGCTCGCCCAGCCCGATGGTGTAGCCCTGGGATACGAACACCACCCGGTTGAACGTGTCGGCAATGATGAACAGGGGCAGGCTGCCGGTGCCGGACAACTTCATTTCGCGCACAATTTGCCGGGCGATGCCGTGCGTGTCTATGCCATACAGTATGGTGGAAGGAAGCCCGGCAAAGTCCTCGGGGCGATACTTCCGGAACTGGGCCTCATCGGGGAACAGCAACACCAGCTTGCGTCCCCAGGCCTCCAGCTCCCTGCCCAGCTTGGCCATGTCTTTCAAGGCGTGGTTGGTGGGCTCTTGCCCCGCGCCCAGCACGCCCACCACAAAGTAGCCGCGACCGCAGGCTTTCAATATGCTGGTAGCCTCGTCAGATACTTTCCCTTCCTTTATAGGCGTGAACAATGACTCGGAGTTGAAGCTGCCTATCACTTGCACCTGCTCTTGGGTTTCGCGCATCACCAAGGGCACACGGGTAGTCTCCCCGGCCTTTACATTGAACGATTCGAGGTGGGCCAGCACGCCACCGTTGGCCAGGCGGACGCCGGTAGTCAGCACATAGTAGCCTGCGGGCATCCGGCGGGGAGCTTTCAGCAGGCGGGACCACGTGGCAGTGCCTTCGTCATAGCTTTGCAGTTGCAGCACGCCCCCTTCGCAGCGCGACAGGGTGAAATGGCTGTAGTACTTCGGGTCGTCGAACACCTTGGTGGGCGTATAGGCAGCCACTACCTGGCCCGCAGGCGGCAGCACCTTCGCGCCTTCGTGCTCAAAGTCCACTTCATAGGTAGCGCCCTCTTTCAGCTCACTGTGATTCAGCAGGTCTTGGTAGCAGACGCGCCCCGTCACCCCGTCTATCCAGGCCGGGATGCCCACGCTGCGCGCCATGGACACGAAGAGGATGTCGCGCGAACGGCGGTCGGCTACCCGTGCCTTCCACACGCCCTGGGGGGTAATGGGGTTGGCACCGAGGTTCAGCGTGTCGCAGATAGCGATGGAGTCGCGGCACCAGGCCACCAGGCGTTGCGGCTGCTGGCGGTAGGCTTGGGCCAGCTCTTCGCCCAGGACGCGCTGGAAGAAGCCCTTGTAGGGCGTCAATTCCTCGGTGGAGACGCGGGGATTGAGCAGGGCGGAGAGGTAGCGGTCGGAAGCCACAGAGGGCGTGTTACTCCAGTGGTCTAACAGCACTGCATCGCGCACATCGCGCAAGTCCTTCTCCGTAAGTGTACTGAGCAGCTGGAAGGCCCGTTCCGTATTGCCCACAGCATTCGCAAACATCAGGAAGCCACGCATCGTGTCGCAGTTGCCTCGGCTGGCTACCAGCAGGTCTGCCAGCTTCTCCTTCTCGGAGGGCGTAAATTTGGAGAGATGGTCCAAGAAGCTCTTTGCTTGGGCGGCAGTCATCATCGTGGCCTCGTAGGCATGGCGGATGGAGTCTTCCTGCGCCAGGCGGAGGTCATTCTCTGCACGCTGCTCGGGGGTGACTTGGGGCAGGCGGGCATGCTCGGCCGGGGGAACGATGTCGAGGTCGAGGGAGAAGTGGTCGCCCTCCTGCTTGTCGAGGACAACCGTCAGCTCCCGCTGCTTGCTGAAGGAGAGTTTGGCGAAGCCGAAGCGGCCTTCAGCATCGGAAGCCCACACCAGCATGTCGCCGTGCCCGGCGGTGAGGGAGCAACGGCCTTGGGCATCAGTCTGCTTGGTAGCCACGGTGTAGAACTCGGCATAGTTGTACAGCTTGAACTCCACGCGGGCATGGGGCACGGGGCGCCCGTCGGCATCGGTCACCGTCACTACGGCGGGTGAGCAGGCAGGAGCGTAGTTCTCTATCACATTGATTTCGGTGTAGTTGGGGGTGACGGTCATCACCTCCTCCGGCCCCGTGTAGCGGCCGAATACCTTGGTGTGCATCAGCATGCCGCGGCTGGCGGGGGCGTTGAACCAGGCCAGGTCGAGCACCGGCTCGGGCTCGCAGGCGCCGAGGAAGTGCCACTGCCCGTCCACCCAGGCCTCCACCCAGGCGTGGTTGTCGTCGGTATGCGTCCAGCGGGGGGTGTAGACCTGGCGGGCGGGGATGCACACGGCGCGCAGGGCGGCTACGAGCAGGGTGGACTCTTCGCCGCAACGCCCGTAGGCCGTGCGCACGGTGGCCAGGGGCGACGAGGTGCGGGCGTCGCTGGGCTGGTAGACGGCCTTCTCGTGGCACCAGTGGTTCACCTCGAGCACGGCATCACGCAGGGAGAGGCCGGCTACCCTGCCCTTCAGCTCGCGGTAGAAGACGGGGCGGGCATAGTCCAGCGGCTCGTTGTTGACGCGCGGGGGGAGGACGAAGTGGCGGAACACGTCGTCGGGCACGCTGTCGCCCCAAGGCATCTCGCGGCGGGCCTGGAGGGCAGTGCGAACGTTCTGCAAGTGGAACTCGCCGGAGTAGGCGGCCACGTCGGCCAGGGGCATGTAGGCGTAGAGGAACTCCAGCGCGCCGCGCTCCTGCTGCGTGAGGCTGTCGGCACGGCAGATGGCGAAGAGGTCGCCCCGCGGCAGCTGCTCCTGCTTGATGAGGAAGTCTTGGTGGACGGACTGGCGCACGGCGGCGTCGGAGATGAACGGGCGGTCGCCGCACGAGGTGGCCGTAAGGAGCAGGCACAGGGCGGCGGGAAGGAGGGGAAGGAAGTGTTTCATGAGTGATTAGTGATTAGTGGTTAGTGATTAATAATATCCGGATTATTTGCCATTTCTTCCTTACGGCGCGCATACTGCTCCCTCCTCACTTGTTTTACCCCAGACAGGATATCTTTTTCCGACAGTTCATCGGTTTTAAACGTGTTAAGGAAGTATTCCAGTAGTGCCCGCGTGGCTTCTTTCGTCCAAATACGCCCCAAGCGCAACTGAGTACGTTGTCTCATAATAATCGGTGTATGGGCTATAAGGAACGGGTAATGGCGCGTGTTTCCGTCGTGCCATCCGCCTCCGTGGCGGTGATGTAAGCCTCACTCCTATCGCGCCAGGTCTTGGTTACCTTCCCCGTAAATTCGTGTACCTCACCACTGGGGAATTCTTCCACCTCTAGCACATAGGTAGCCGTCAGCTTCCGGAAATAGACCACTTCCTTAATCTCAACCTGGCTGTTAGGCGGCAATTTGAGGCTGTCTGTCACATGGCCGGTGGGAGCACTGCGATAGGTTTCGGGCAGGTAAGGCACGTAGTTGCGGTCGTCGGCATAGGGTTTGCCATGCTTGGTGGAAATTCCCTTCACCCACACCGTGTCAGCCCCGGTGCTCCAAGTAAAAGCCTCGGGGTCACTACTGCTGAAGCAGGTTTCGGCATAGCCGATGTCGTAGGAGTCGACTTCTATCGGCAACGGGGTATCGGTAAGGTTGGAGTAATGCTCAGGGGCGAACTCTACAGCGTAGGTGCTTTCGCCGTCGCCCTCCATGAAGGCGTATTCTATGCCCCGCACCGTGAAGCTACGCGGCAGGCTGTCGTCCTCGTTCTGGCAGGCGGCCAGCCCCACGATGAGGGAGAGGAGCAGAAGGATGGATAAATGTTGCTGTTTCATATCGTCCACAGTTTATGGTAATTATTCCAAGTTATTGGCAAGGGTACGGGGCTCGCGGCTTGTATGCCCAAAGAGGTGCACCCTGATGACGTCACCTTTGACGGAGTAAATCACTTTATACGGCTTCACCAGCAAGTAGCGATATTCGGTAGAACCGCCGTCACAGAGTTCTTGTTCCACACATCCCATAAGCGGATTCTACTTCAAGGCCGAGATAGACTTACGGAGTGTATTCTTGTATCTCATCGCAGCATTCCGTCCAAAATGCTCTTTACCGTAACGGAATATCTCTCCGACTTGCTCTCGGGCTTCTATATCGTATACTATCTTCATCACCGCAGAGAGTCGTAATATTCTTCCATGGCCTCTTCCGACACATACTCGCCGTTATCGAAGCGGAGTTCAGAGGCCTTGAGCCACTCTTTGGCTTCCCTCACATCCATTTGCCCCGGCATGGAAGCCTCTTCATGGGCCGATTCTATCAATTTCTCTCCCAGCCATGCCTTATTCTCGGCACTCAACTTCAACGATTGCAAGAAGTCGAAAAGGGCATCCCGTGAAATAGTCGTTTTCATTAGTTTATATACCTTTAGAGACGAAGCAAAGATAAGCATTTGCTTTGTAAACACAAAAGTTTTCCGCCAAGAATGAGGAAGGCCTGGCTGCATAGCCTTTGTCACCGTTTTGTAACATCGGAGATAGCAAAACGGCCGATTTCGGGGTAAAATGGGGGCTGGGAAGGCAGATTTTTATGTTATACAACATGTTTTTCCGGAAATAATGCTTATCTTTGCAGCGTTGAAAGAGATAAAGAGAAAACAATAGACGATGTTTAACCCGCCCCCGAAACGCGGGGGCACAAAAACCAAAAGACTATGGACAAGACTATGAATGAGATTTTTATGCTTCAGTATCGCATCAAGCGCTACCAGTCGATGGGCAACGGCCCCATGTGCCAGGCCCTGAACGGCAAACTGCAGAAGCTGCTGGCCAAGCAGGCTTCTGCCATGTAAGAGGAGACAACGTTTTTTAGTATTAGTAACAGATAAACCTTTTTAAATGAGGGCAGAAAGCCGGGCTTCCTGCCCTTTTTTCGTAGCGGTCCTGCCCCACCCCGTCAGTCGGCCACAATGTCCTTGCCGAAGGGCACCAGCGCCAAGGCCGCCAGCTTGAAGTGCTGCAGCCCGAAGGGGATGCCAACGACGGTGATGCACAGCAAGGCGCCAAAGGCAAGGTGCGACAGGCAAATCCACACGCCGCCCAGCAGAATCCACAGCACGTTCATCAGCACATACAGGCACCCGCTGCTGCGTTGCCCCGTCACCACCCGTTTGCCGAAGGGCCACAGGGCCAGCCCCGCCAGCTTCAGCGTCTGCATGCCGAAGGGTATGCCCACAATGGTAAGCATGAGCAACAGACTGGACACGACGTACTCCACCGCCGTAATGATGCCGCCCAAAAGCAGCCACAAGAGATTCATGAAACAACCCATAGTAGTGTGTATCTATATATATAATATATGGTGAAACAATCTGCGGGCAAAGATACGCATTTCCCGGCAAACCGCCGCCGCTACCAGTCGCTGAACTCAAAGCTGAGCTGCTCCCACTCGCGGTGCTGCCGGCCCTTGTCCTCCTCGCCGCGCGGGTTGGACACGGAGAGGCCGATGAGCCGGATGGGGTGATGCTCGTAGTCCACCTCGCGCAGCAGCTGCTTGGCCAGGGGCAGGATGACGCCCAGTGTAGTCAGCTCGCTGTCCTGGGTGATGCTGCGGGTAATCTGGGTGAAGTCGTGAAACTTTATCTTCAGCGTCAGCGTGTTGCCCCTGAACTCCTTGCCCTCCAGCCGGTGCACCAGCTCTTGCGCCACGTGATAGAGCTCGATGATGACGCTGGAGCGCACGGAGATGTCCCTCTCCAGCGTCCGCTCGCACCCTATGGACTTGCGCACCCTCACCGCCTCCACCGGGCGCAGGTCTATGCCCCGGGCAAAGTCGTAGTACACCGCCCCCACCTTGCCGAACGTGCGCCGCAGCATGTCAGCCGAGCAGGCCCTCAGCTGTGCGCCGTTGTGTATGCCCAGCTCGTGCATCCGCCTGGCCGTCACCGGCCCCACGCCCCAGAAGCTCTCGATGGGCAGGCGGGCAATGAAGTCGAGCGCCTGGTCGGGATGGATGGTGCACAGGCCGTCGGGCTTGCGGTAGTCGGAGGCAATCTTTGCCAGGAACTTGTTGTACGACACCCCGGCCGAGGCCACCAGGTGCAGCCGCTCGCGTATCTTCGCCTTAATCTCGCGGGCTATGTCTACGGCCAGGGCGATGCCGGGCTTGTTCTCCGTCACATCAAGGAAAGCCTCGTCCAGCGATATGGGCTCGATGAGGTCGGTATATTCGTGGAATATCTCGTGTATCTGGCGCGACACCGCCTTGTACACCTCCATCCGCCCGTGGATGAAGATGAGCTGGGGGCACAGCCTCTTGGCCTTCTGCGACGACATGGCCGAGCGCACCCCGAACTTCCTGGCCTCGTAGCTTGCGGCGGCCACCACGCCCCGCTCTTCCGCATGGCCCACGGCAATGGGCTTGCCCCTAAGCTCGGGGTGGTCGCGCTGCTCCACCGAGGCGTAGAAGGCATCCATGTCGATGTGTATAATCTTGCGCTCGTCCATAAGCCACTGCCTCAAGCCGTCTGCCCCGCCATGCCCAGGTTCACCTTAATCTTGCGGTACACATAGATGAAGGCCGGGATGAGGAACGCATCGGCAAACACCCAGGCCGTAGAGTCGCCAAAGCACACGGCAATGTAGCCCCACGCCGGCACGGCCACCACACTCACCAGGATGCGGGCTATCATCTCGGACACGCCGGACAGCATGGCCAGGTTCGTGAAGCCTGCCCCCTGGATGGTGTAGCGCAGGATGCAGAGCAATCCCAACACCGGGAAGAACGACACCGACACGTGCAGGAACAACGCCGTATCGGCCAGAATCTCCGTCTCCCCAGCATCGACAAAGAGCAAGGCCACCTGCTCGCTGCCCAGCATCAACACGGTGAAGGCAAACACCCAATAGACCATCATCATGCCCGAAGCGGCCTTCACGCCCTGCCAGATGCGCAGGGGCTTGCCCGCACCGTAGTTCTGCCCCGCAAAGGTGGCCATGGCAATGCCTAGGCTCTCAAACGGGCACATGAAGAACATCTTGATGCGCATGGCCGCCGTAAAGGCCGCCACGCAGGCGGTGCCCAAGGCATTGTTGGCACTCTGCAGCATGATGCTGCCAATGGCCGTGATGGAGAACTGCAGCCCCATGGGCACCCCGATGCCCAGCATTGTGCGCGCCAGCCGGCCGTCATACCGCCGTTCGTCGGGCGTGGTGCGGAGAATGGGGAAGTGACGCATCATGTACACGTAGCACAACACTGCCGACACGGCCTGCGCCACCAGCGTGGCAATGGCAGCACCCGCCACGCCCCACCCCAAGACCAGGATGCAGAAGAGGTCGAGCACAATGTTGAGCACCGTGGAGAGCAGCAGGAACCAGAAAGGCGTCTTGCTGTCGCCCAGCGCGCGGATGATGCTGGACAGCAGGTTGTAGAAAAACGTGCAGGGAATGCCCAGGAAGGTAATCAGCAGATAGTCGTAAGCCCCTTGAAAGATGTTGTCCGGCGTGCGCATCCAGCGCAGGATGTCGTCGCACAGCAAGCTGGTCAGCACCGCCAGCACCACCGACATCGCCAGCGCCAGTTGCAGGCTCACCACCACGTAGCGGCGCATCGTGGCGTAGTCCCTGGCACCGAACTTCTGTGCCACGGGGATGCCGAAGCCTCCGCAACACCCGTTGCAGAAGCCCAGGATGAGAAACACCACCGACGTGCTGGCTCCCACCGAGGCCAAAGCATCAATGCCCAGGAAGCGGCCCACGATGGCCGCATCCACCAGCGAATAAGTCTGTTGCAGCAAGTTGCCTGCCAAGAGAGGCAGTGTGAAGTAAAACAGTTGCGGGAAAATCTTCCCACTGGTCATCTCTTTCGATGTCGCCATAACCAAACGTCCTCCTGAAAAACGGTGCAAAGTTACGGGTTTCGCCACACATTAGAAATACTTTGCCGCCGGTTTTATCACAAAAGGCATTAAGAGTCTGTTTAAAGGAAGCGCGGACTTGCCTTTGCAGCTGTTAAGGCCTTGGCCGGGAGCGTTTCAACCCCCGCTTCCTGGCTTTTAAAGGCTTGCACGGTGGCCTTTAAGGCCTTGCTTGGCGGAGCTTAAGGCCTTGCCTGATAAGATTTAAGCAAAACTCTTGGGTAAACAATATGGTGGATTCGTTGATTATATGTACCTTTGAACGACCAATCAATGCCCCCATGAAGAAAATGTATCAATTTCTGCTGATTGCTGTTATAGGTTTGTGCCCTGCATTGTTGTCTATGGCGCAGAGTGCACGCAGAGTTTATGTGCCTAAGCCGGGTACTCTGTCGGAGATGATATCCTCTGAAGAATCCAACGGCATTTCCCGCCTTACTTTGCAAGGGAATATAAATGCCATAGACTTCAAGTACTTGAGGGATGAGTTTAAGAAGCTACGCGTGCTCGACCTTTCCGAAGCCAACATCAGCCGGTATGCCGGGAAAAGGGGCACGCAAGCAGGGCGTTTCTGCCTGTATCCGGCCAACTGCATCCCCTCGTATGCCTTCTGCGTGCAAGAGGAAAATGGCACCTGTAGGGGAAAATCTGTGCTGGAGCATGTGATACTTCCTGAGCATGTCCGGAAGATAGGGGAAGGCGCGTTCAAGGCATGCCGGAGGTTGGATATTTGCCAGGTGCGCACGCTGACGCCCCCCGACCTTATGCCCGAGGCTCTTGCGGATAGCCTTACTGCCATCTTCGTTCCGGCCGGGTGCGGGAATACCTTCCAAAGCGATGACCAATGGAAACATTTTGCCATTATTGAAGGAGAACCGGTGTGCGTGGCCGTGAAGTTGAAAAAGACGGAAACCCTTGCCGAACGTCTGCAGCGCGAAGCCATACAGCCGTCCAGCATAAACTTCCTGACCATTGAGGGGAAGCTCGATGAGACGGACTTCCGGCTGATAAGGGACTATATGCCGAATCTGGTGTCCGTCAATCTGTCGGAAAGTTCTGCAACTTCTATTCCCGAATATACCTTTACACAAAAGAAATTCATGCTGAAAATCGCCCTCCCAAGAGGTCTGAAAAGCATCGGGCAGCGGGCGTTTAGCGGCTGCACCCGGTTGGCAGGGACGCTGGTGCTGCCTCCCGAAGTCACCGCCATAGAATATGGGGCCTTTATGGGCTGCCAAAGCCTGCACCGCGTATTGGCCACAGGCAATGGCATCACTACCCTTGGCGATAAGCTCTTCGGGGAAGAAGCAAATAAATTAGTCTACCAGTAATCCTCTTTTTTTATTCCTGGCCGTACAGACGTGCCTTCAGCGTCTTGATGTGGTCGGAAGCAATGTACTCGTCATACTCCATCATCTTGTCGATGATGCCGTTAGGCGTCAGTTCGATAATGCGGTTGGCTACGGTCTGAATAAACTCGTGGTCGTGCGAGGAGAACAAGATGTTGCCTTTATAAATCTTCAGATTATTGTTGAAGGCTTGTATGGACTCCAGGTCAAGGTGGTTGGTGGGCGTGTCCAGAATGAGGCAATTGGCATTGCGCAGCTGCATGCGGGCAATCATGCAACGCATCTTCTCGCCTCCGGAGAGCACACTGGCCTTCTTCAGCACTTCTTCGCCGGAGAAAAGCATGCGGCCAAGGAAGCTTTTCATGTACACTTCATTGCCTTCGCCAAACTGGCTCAGCCAGTCTACGAGGTTCAAGTCGGTGTTGAAGAATGCCGTGTTGTCCAGCGGCAGATAAGCCGTCGTAATTGTCACTCCCCAATTGTAATGGCCGGCATCAGGCTTCATGTTGCCGTTGATGATTTCGAACAAGGCCGTCATGGCGCGCGGGTCGTGCGAAAGGAAGACTATCTTATCGCCTTTCTCTACGGTGAAGTTTACATCGCGAAACAGTGGAGTGCCGTCGTCCAGACATTTGGTCAAGCCCGACACTTCCAGAATCTGGTTGCCCGGTTCGCGTTCGGGTGTAAAGATGATGCCGGGGTATTTGCGCGAGGAAGGCTTTATCTCCTCCACCGTCAGCTTTTCCAGCATCTTCTTGCGGCTTGTCGTCTGCTTGCTCTTGGCTACGTTGGCGCTGAAGCGGCGGATAAATTCTTCCAACTCCTTGCGTTTCTCTTCTGCCTTGGCTTTCTGGTTTTGTTGTTGGCGCAGCGCCAGCTGGCTGGATTGGTACCAAAAGCTGTAATTGCCGGCAAACAGGTTGATTTTGCCATAGTCTATATCTACCGTATGCGTGCAGACGGAGTCGAGGAAGTGGCGGTCGTGGCTCACCACCAGTACGGTGTGTTCAAAGTTGGCGAGGTAATCTTCCAGCCAGGTCACGGTCTCCATGTCCAGGTCATTGGTCGGCTCGTCCAGCAGCAGGTTATCGGGGTTGCCATACAAGGCCTGAGCTAGCATGACGCGCACTTTCTCCTTGTTGTTCAGTTCGCCCATCAGCACGTAGTGCTTGTCTTCCTTGATGCCCAAACCGCTCAGCAGGGCAGCCGCATCGCTTTCGGCATTCCAGCCGTCCAGTTCGGCAAACTTTTCCTCCAGTTCGGACACCCGGATGCCGTCTTCGTCCGTAAAGTCTTCTTTGGCATAAAGGGCTTCACGCTGCTTCATGATGTCCCACAGCACGCTGTGCCCCATCATTACCGTATCCATCACCGTGTAGGCATCCCACTTGAAGTGGTCTTGGCTCAAGACAGACAGACGTTCGCCCGGCCCCAGGGTGACACTTCCCGTGGTAGGCTCTTTTTCGCCTGCCACCACTTTCAGGAAAGTCGACTTCCCGGCCCCGTTGGCGCCGATGATGCCATAACAATTACCACTCGTAAACTTCAGGTTTACCTCATTGAACAATACGCGCTTGCCGAATTGTACCGACACGTTGGATACTGTAATCATATAATCGTCCTTCTGATTTTTTGGGCTGCAAAGATACGCATTCCCCTCCAATATAAGAGCATAGGCGAGAAAGATTCTTCTTCCTCCCCGCTATTTGCATTGCTCCAGCCAGCCCTTCAGCTCTGCCATCGGGATGCCCAGTGCAGCCGCCCGCTCAAAGTCTTGCCGGGCAAGCCCTTTCTGTTGCTGTAAAAGGTACACCTGTCCGCGCACCAAGTATGCCTCCGGAAGGGAAGCATCCAGGCGGATGGCTTCGTTCAGGTCTGTCAGTGCGCGGTCGTTGTCGCCCATGTCTTTCTCCACCCCGGCGCGTGCCACGTAGACCACGGCATGCTGGGAGGAGGTGAGCAGGGAGGTGCCTTCTGCCTTTTCGTCCACCATGCGGGTCAGCAAGGAGAGGGCGTCATCATACTTCTTCTCTTTTTGCTCTAGCATTGCCAGTCCCAAGCGCCCCTCAAAGTCTTGCGGAGTGCGCTTCAAGAGCGTGTCATAGTCGGCACGGGCCAGGCGATAGTCATTCTTCTGCCTGTAGATGTAGGCCCGCATCAGCAAAGACTCCCGGTTGCCGGGTTGCAGGTCGAGCACCAGAGAGTAGTCGGCCTGTGCCTGCTCATATTGGCCCAACTCCATGCAAAGGGCGGCACGGTTCAGCAAAATGGGGACATTGCGGGGAGCTATGCCCAAGGCCAGGTTGTAAGATTCCAGCGCTTCACCATATTTATGCTGGCTGCGCTGAATGATGCCCAGGTTGGAAAACAGCAAGGCGTTGTGCGGATTGGCCGGGTCTTGCTTTAGGGCTTCGCGGATGTATTGTTCAGCCTGGGGCAGACTGTCGTGTTCAATGGCAGTGGCAGCGCGCTCGCACCACGCCTCATACGTCTGTGCCGACAAAGGGCATGCCGCCATCAATCCGCAAAACATCAGCCACAGCGCCGGTCTCATAACTCCTCCTTTTCCGGGTTAGCGGGAGATGCATACAGTCCGGTCGACAAATACCTTTCCCCCGTGTCGGGTAAAAGCACCACGATCTGCTTGTCGGCCATTTCCGGGCGGAGGGCCAACCGGCAAGCGGCATGGAGCGCGGCGCCGGACGAGATGCCCGCCAGCAATCCTTCCTTCTCGGCCAGCAGGCGCGCGGCACGGAATGCATCAGTCTCGGCTACAGGGATGATTTCGTCCACCACCGAGGCATCGTAATTGCCGGGAATGAAGTTGGCGCCGATGCCCTGCAGGCCATGAGGTCCGGCCTTGCCCCCTTCGAGCACGGGCGAGGCAGCCGGCTCTACGGCCACAATGCGGACAGAGGGGTTGTGCCTCTTCAATGCGCGGGCCACTCCCGTCAAGGTTCCTCCGGTGCCTACCCCGGCCACAAAGGCGTCCACCTGCCCGTCCGTGTCTTGCCAAATCTCTTCTCCGGTGGTGCGGAAATGCATGTCGGCATTGGCGGGATTGTCGAACTGGCCCAGAATGACAGCGCCGGGGATGGAGGCACGAAGTGCTTCCGCCTTGGCCACCGAGCCGGCCATGCCTTCGCTTCCGGGCGTCAGCACCAACTCGGCACCGTAGGCTTGGAGCAGGTTACGCCGCTCCTGGCTCATGGTGTCGGGCATGGTGAGCAGCAGGCGATAACCTTTGACGCGTGCCACCATGGCCAGGCCGATGCCTGTGTTGCCGCTCGTTGGCTCGATGAGCGTGGCGCCCGGCCGAAGCAAGCCCCGCCGCTCAGCGTCTTCCACCATGGCGAGGGCGGTGCGCGCCTTCACGCTTCCGCTGGGGTTGAACATCTCCAGCTTGGCAATGAGAGGACGGGACAAGCCTTCGGCACGGCTATAGGCCGCAAGCTCCAGCAGAGGAGTGCGGCCTACTAAGTCTAAAAGGGTTTTGGCTATTTGCATGAAAAATAATAATTTATCTGTCTGTGCTGTGTATCTTGTTGGCCGCAGCTAAGTTCCTATTTTTACTTCTTAATATACTCCACGAGCCACTGCCCTACTTCCTTCGTGCCATACTTCGCACCGCCTTCCACTTGTATTTCCGGCGTGCGGACATTGGCGTCCAGCGAAGCGTCTACGGCACGGCGAATCAAAGCGCCCTCTTCTGCGAGGCCGAAGTGCTCGAAAAGCATGGCCACGGACAGCACTTGCGCCAAGGGATTGGCAATGTTCTGCCCCTTGGCTTGCGGCCAGGAGCCGTGGATAGGCTCGAAGACGGGTGTGCTGTCGCCTGTGGAAGCCGAGGGCAGGAGGCCCATCGAGCCGCTGATGACCGAGCCTTCGTCCGTCAGGATGTCGCCGAAGGTGTTCTCCGTCACCATCACGTCGAAGAAGCGCGGCTCTTGAATCATCTTCATCGCGGCGTTGTCCACGAACATGTAGTCGGTGGTCACTTCGGGATATTGGGGAGCCATCTCCTGCGCTATCTGGCGCCAGAGGCGGGAGGAGGCAAGCACGTTGGCCTTGTCCACCACAGTGACATGACGGCGGCGGCGCATGGCGTACTCGAAGGCCACGCGCAGAATGCGCTCAATCTCCGGGCGGGTGTAGTAATTGGTGTCCCAGGCTTTGTCATTGTCCTGGTATTTCTCGCCGAAATACATGCCGCCCGTCAGCTCGCGGATGCAGAGGAAGTCGGCTCCCTCCACCAGCTCGGCGCGCAGGGGCGACTTATGCAGCAGACACTTGAAGGTTTGCACGGGGCGGATGTTGGCATAAAGGCCCAGCTTCTTGCGCATGGCCAGCAGGCCCTGTTCGGGGCGCACCTTGGCCGTAGGGTCGTTGTCATACTTCGGGTCGCCCACGGCGGAGAAGAGCACAGCGTCGGCCTCCTTACATATATTATAGGTCTCCTCCGGGAAGGGGTCGCCCACCTTGTCGATGGCGTCCGCCCCACAGAGGGCATATTGGTAAGTCACCTTGTGACCAAACTTCTCGCACACGGCAGTCATCACATCCACCCCTACGGCGGAAATCTCAGGCCCGATACCGTCACCGGGCAATACGGCAATTTTCAGTTCCATAAGTTCTCTATTAAGATAATGTCAATTTACTTTTTCTCGTCCTGCGGTACGTGCGCCACAGGGTGTAGATGAGGGCGAAAACCGCCGTTCCCATCAGTGCCAGCACTGCGTTGACCAGCAGGTTTCCTCCTTCGGGGTCGTCGCCGGGGAAAAGGCGCCAGCGCGTGCCGTTTACCACCATCAGCAAGACAAATATGATGGCATATAGTAACCAAGGTTTCAGATGAATCTTCTTCATACTTATCTAAATTAGCGCATTTCTTTCAGTCGTTTCATTATTTCCTGTTGATGTTTCTCGTTCTTGCGGCGATAACGGTCGCCCACGGCAAAGCCTATGGTGAGCGCAATTGTCATAAGCAAGCTCTGTAGCAGGTTGTCCGCCCACGCCACACCGCGCGGGTCGCACCAGCGGATAAACACGTTGATGGCAAACAGCAGGACAAACACGCCGGCATAAAGTTGCCACGGCTTCAAACCAATCTTCTTCATAATGCGTCACATTTATAGCACGGGGATAGCTATCACGCCGCTAAGGTAGTGTTTTTTTAGATTTTTCCACCACCGGACGCACATTCTTTTAAAGATTTGCCCTATCTTTGCCCCACAGACTTGAAGAAAGGAGAAACCAATTATGAACGCAACCCTATCACTGGAAGGCATCTTGCAAATGCTGCAACCCCTCAGCGCGGACAATAAGCGCTGGCTGGGCGAAAAGCTGATTGAAGAGAGCCGGGAGGAAGAGGAAGAACACCTCACTCCCTACACCATGGAAGAAATCAATGCCTGGATAGATGAAAGTGAGGCAGACTTTGCCGCAGGCAGGTACATCAGCAATGAAGAAATGAATCGTAGAATGGAACAATTCCGGGAGGTATGCTACAAGTAATCTGGCACAAAAGGGCAGAGGACGCATGGTACCGGATGGGTGACTATTGCAGAGAATTCGGGCAGAAAAGTCTGGATAAGTTCATCAAGAATGTTCAAGAATGGGTGCTTCTCATAGCTCGGAACCCTGCCATCGGCCCGAAGGAACCCTTGCTGGCAGACCGGCCCGAAGAATATCACAGCGTAGTTGCCCACAAGAACTGCAAGATAGTTTACTATGTGAAGGGCGACATCTTGCACATCGCTGCCCTCTGGGACACCCGCCGCGAGCCCCGCCTCCAGGCCGACAACACGAAATAACCCTTAATACAAACCCCATAAACCCCAAGCATTATGAAACTACCCACAGGAATATACCGATTTACCCCCCCTGTTTAACTAAGTTTAACTATTCACTCCTCATAGCCTGCCTCCTTGCAGGTTTCCTCTTCACCTCCTGCCGGGACGACTACGACGACACCGCCCTGTGGGACGCGGTGAACAACCATGAACAACGCCTCGCCGCCCTCGAAGAGTGGCAAGAGCAGGTGAACCAAAACATCCAGTCCCTCTACCAACTCATCAATACTACAGACTACATCACCTCCGTCACCCCCTACGTGGAGGGCGGCCAGGAGGTGGGCTACACCATCACGTTCTTGCACACCGACCCCATCGTCATCTACCACGGCAAGAAGGGAGAACAAGGTGACAAAGGCGAGCAAGGCGACAAGGGCGAGCAGGGCGACCCCGGACAGGACGGTGCCGACGGCTACACTCCGCAGATAGGTCTGACCCAGCAGGCCGATGGCAACTGGTACTGGACACTGGACGGCCAACTGATGCTGGACCTGCAAGGCAACCCCATCCGCGCCAACGGCGAAGACGGCAAGGACGGCCAAGACGGTGCCGATGGTGAAGACGGACAAGATGGACAAGACGGCACCGATGGCCAGCCCGGACAGGATGGACAAGATGGTCAAGACGGACAGGACGGCACCCCCGCCCCCACACCCCAAATCAGCCTGGGCAGTTCACTCACCACGGGAACCATCATGACGGACAACGGCAAGAAGGACAACAATGCCTGGTACCTCAGCGTGGACGGCGGGCAGACGTGGTATCGCATCAGCGGCGACAAGGGCGATGAGGGCGACCGTGGTCCTATCGGCCCACAAGGCCCAGCAGGACCCGCCGGGCCGGCAGGCAGTGACGGCAACGACGGCAATGACGGTGAAGATGGCGAAGACGGCGACTCCATGTTCTCCAAAGCCCCCGAAGACCACGGCTCTTACTGGACATTCTTCTTGAAAGGCGGCGATTCCTTTAATGTCCCCGCCTACCAGGCACTCACCATAGGCGACGGCACAGGCATGCTCACCATGACGGGCACAACGCAGGAAGTCACCCTGACCTATCCCACCGAGGCCGGCAACTACCGCGCACTCGTGGCACAAATCACCCCCGAAGGCGCCGACGGCACCTACACCGACATCGACACCCGCGCCGACGACAATGCCGGCGGCTGGAGCGTGGTGGCCGACCTGGAAGGTGAAAAGGTCACGGTTACCGCCCCCACGGACGGCAGCACCGCCCTGCTGCGCGTCACCCTCATCGGCACCGACGGCAGCGAGCTGACGGCCTCATGCATCGTAGAGAAACTCCACTACGCGATAGCTGAAGATGGCACCTACACCGTCTACACCCCTGCTGGGCTACAGGCATGGGTGACCGCCGCACGGAGCAACCCCAGCACATGCTGCACCCTTGCCGCCGACATCGACATGACCGAGCAGACCTTGGAACCGGCGGGGAATTCATTAGGCACCCCCTATACCGGGACATTCGATGGCGCGGGACATACCATCAGCAATTTGTCTGCCAACAGTGTCGGATTGTTCAACTATGTTACCAGCGGTACGATAAAGAACCTGGTTGTTAAAAACTCATCTGTTGATACCAAAAATGGAAACAATGTAGGAATGATTGTAGGTCATCTTGACGGCGGTACGATTGAAAACTGCCATGTGGTAGGTGGCTCTATACCAGGAAAAGTAAATATGGGAGGTATTGTTGGATACTTATCAAGCGGTACAGTCCGGGCTTGTTCCTCATCTGCCACGGTTAGTGTGAGTATAATGCATGCTGGAGGAATAGCAGGCTTAAATGCTAAAGGAACAGTTATAGCTTGCTATGCGATAGGCCCAGTTACCGGACAGCAAAGAATAGGTGCGGTAATAGGAAACAATGAAAATACTATAACCGCCTGCTATTGGAGCGGAACATCGACGTATGGTTGGTACAATTTTATTTCTTGGACTAATAGTTATACTCCTGTAAGTGACAACAAGGTAGATGGCACCAACATTACCTGGACTACCGCCGCAGAGGAGATGAACAGCGCCCTCGGTGCAGACTATGGCTATCAGTGGGTGGAGAACGACGATGAGGAGACGAAGGACAGCCGCCCCCTAATACTCGTGCCCAACCCGGACGTGCAATAAGCAGGTACCCGTCTTGCGATACAAAGATGCACCCATCTTACGGTGCAAGGATGCACCCATCCTACGACACAAGGATGCACCCGTCTTACGAGGCAAAGACGGATGCTTCTTGCAATAAAAAGAATATAAACCATAAAAAAGAACGAACTATGAGTGACGAAATCAAGTACACGCTCAACGTGCAGAGCGTAGACAACCCGCTGACCAAAGAGGCGGGCGACCAGCGGTTTGTATTGGTATCCAACGGCACGGCCGACTTCGACCGCGTCATCTCCGAAATCATGGCCGTCAACCCCGGCCTGGAGCGCGAGACGGTGGAGGCCGTTGTCAAGCTGGAGCACCGCGCCATCATGCGGCTCACGCTCAGCGGGATGCGCGTAAGCAACGGCCTCTTCTCCGCCGTGGCTTCGCCCAAAGGACGCGCCGGCGCATCGTGGGACCCCGAGGTGAACCAGCTGAACATCACCATTGCCCAGGGCACCGACTGGCGCGAAGCTATCCGTCAGACCACCGTGAACGTGCTGGGCGAGAAGGCCGAGGTGATGTATGTGAGCGGCACCACCGACGCCGCCACCCGCGCCACCGACCGCACCGCTACCCCGGGTTACCCCTTCACCGTGGAGGGCAACTACCTGAAGCTGGCGGGCGACGACCCTGCGGTGGGCATCACCCTCGTCGGCGAAGACAGCGTGGAGACGCGAATCGACCCCGCCATGGTGGCTGTGAACGAGCCCAAGAAGCTGGTGTTCATGCTCCCCGCCGGGCTGGAGGCCGGCACCTACACCCTGCGCATCACCACCCAGTATGGCAGCCACGGCGTCTTGGTCAAGACGCCCCGCGTGGTGGAGAGTCCCCTCTACATCGACGTAGCCCCCACCACCCCCGGTGGCAGCGAGAACGATGGCGAGGACGACGGCGACCACCAGCTGGGATGAGGATTAGGTGTTAAGTATTAGTGATTAAGTATTAGTGCTTGATGCACGCGGTAACCGAGAGAAGGGGGTGGCGGAATGCGATGGTAACTGCATTCCGCCACCCCCTCTCTCGTTTGGCGGGCGAAGCAGGGGCTACGCCCTACACCACATGATTCGACTTATACAGCTGCCGGCCGGCCCAGATGGCCGCAACCAGCGCTATGCCGATAAAGACGGACAAGAAAATAATGAGTTCCATACTGCTATCTTTTAGATTCTATGTTTATGCCTCCTCGAACTCCCCTTCAATGAGATTCAGCATCTTCATCGTGGCCTTGATGGCGGCCTCCGTCTGGTCGGCGTCGAGCCCGCGGGTGCGGAACATGCGGCCCCGGAAGCTCCAGGTGATGACCGTCTGCACGAAGGCGTCCGTGCGCCCGCCGGGGGGGATGGAGACGGCGTAGTTGGTCAGCATGGGGAAGTCGCGGCCCAGCGTCACCTTGTACACCTTGCGCAGGGCGCGCACAAAGGCGTCATACTGGCCGTCGCCACTCGAGTTCTCCTCGTACTCCTTACCATTGATTTCCACCTTGAGCGTGGCCAGGGGCTTGAGGCCGTAGGCCAGGTTGACGACGTAGCTCTTCAGGCGGACGCGGTCGCTCTGCACGTCGTGCTTCAGCACGTCGCTGACGATGTAGGGCAGGTCTTCCTGCGTCACCAGTTCCTTCTTGTCGCCCAGCTCGATGATGCGCTCCGTCACCTTGCGCATGGAGTCCTCGTCCAGGTCCAGACCCAGGTCTTCCAGGTTCTTGCGGATGTTGGCCTTGCCCGAGTTCTTGCCCAGGGCATACTCGCGCTTGCGGCCGAAACGTTCGGGCAGCAGGTCGTTGTAGTAGAGGTTGTTCTTGTTGTCGCCGTCGGCATGCACGCCCGCCACCTGGGTGAAGACGTTCTCGCCTACGATGGGCTTGTTGGGCGGGATGACCACGCCTGAGTAGGACTCCACCACGCGGCTCACGTCATTCAAGCGGCTCTCGTCGATGCGGGTCACGGCCTGAAAGTGGTCTTTCAGAATGGCTTGCACCGAGGCCAGGGGGGCATTGCCTGCCCGTTCGCCCAGTCCGTTGATGGTGGTGTGCAGGCCCCGACACCCACTCAGCACGGCGGCCAGCACGTTGCTGACAGCCAGGTCGTAGTCGTTGTGGGCGTGGAAGTCGAAGTGCGCGCCGGGATATCGCTTCATCATCTTGCGCATGTACTCAATGACCTGCAGGGGGTTGAGTATGCCCAGTGTGTCGGGCAGCATGTAGCGGCGGATGGGCGTGTCGATGAGGGCGTCCATGAGGCGGTACACATAGTCGGGCGAATCCTTCATGCCGTTGCTCCAGTCCTCCAGGTAGATGTTGACGTCCATGTCGTGCTCGGTGGCATATTGCACCACGGCGCGGATGTCGGCAATGTGCTCGTCGGGCGTCTTCTTCAGCTGGCAGGTGCAGTGCTTCAGCGAGCCCTTGCACAGCAGGTTCACCACCCGACCGCCGGCAGAACGTATCCAGTCGACGGACTGATGGCCGTCCACGAAGCCCAGCACCTCGACGCGGGGCAGCAGTCCGCGGCGGGCCGCCCAGTCGCATATCATGCGCACGGCGTCTTTCTCTCCTTCGGACACCCGGGCTGATGCTACCTCCACGCGGTCCACCTTGAGGTCTTCCAGCAGGAGGCGGGCAATCATCAGCTTCTCGTGCGGCACGAAGGACACACCACTAGTCTGCTCGCCGTCGCGCAGGGTGGTGTCCATGATTTCTATTACGGGATGTGTCATAAGTCGTTATCGTTTGTATGGCACGCAGATGACGCAGATTAGACAGATGACCACAGATCTTTATTTTCTGTCATTGGTAAACAACTTGCGGCGGATTTGAGGCCTCTCGCCGAAGTTCAAGAGCAGCCCCACTTCTATATCAGTAGCCTTGAGGTAATTGATTAACTGCAATTCATGTTCCCGACATAAGGTATCAACAGCTTTCAGCTCTAAGATGATGCAATCATTGACCAAAATGTCGGCATAATACTCCCCGACAACTTGTCCTTTAAAACGGACTTTTATGGGGTGCTGGGCTTTGCAATCAAACTCACGTCGTTTCAGTTCTTGATACAAAGCGTTCTGATATACCCGCTCCAAAAAGCCATATCCTAATGTATTATATACATCATAAAACGCTTCAATTATTTCATCCGTTTCTTCCTTATATAAATAATCTGTGGTCATCTATCTAATCTGTGTCATCTGCGTGCCATCTTATTCTCATACTCTTTTATTTTCTCCCTGCTCTCCACCAGGAAGTCGATGTCGTCCAGGCCGTTCATCAGGCAGTGCTTCTTGTAGGCGTTGATGTCGAAGCGTTCGCTGCGGCCGGTGGAGAGGTTGGTGACGGTCTGATGGGACAGGTCTACACGCACTTCGGCCTTGGGATTGGCGGTGATGGTGGAGAAGAGTTCTTGCAGGAAGTCTTCGCTCACCACGACGGGCAGCACGAAGTTGTTCAGCTCGTTCTGCTTGTGTATGTCGGCAAAGAAACTGCTGATGACCACCCGGAAGCCGTATCCCGCCAAGGCCCAGGCGGCATGCTCGCGGCTACTGCCCGAGCCGAAGTTCTTGCCCGCCACGAGGATGCAGCCACTGTACGTGGGATTGTTCAGCACAAAGTCCGTGTTCAGCGAGCCGTCGGGGCGGTAGCGCCAGTCGCGGAAGAGGTTGTCGCCAAAGAACTTCTCGTCCCTCGTCGTAGCCTTGAGAAAGCGGGCGGGGATAATCTGGTCGGTATCTACGTTCTCCAGGGGCAGGGGGACGCAGGTGGAGGTAATGATGTCGAATTTCTGTTTCATAGTTCTACGTGTTGGTTGGCACACAGATAACACAGATTAAACAGATGACCACAGATATATGAAAAGAAAATCTGTGTAAATCTGTACCATCTGTGTCATCTGTGTGCTATGACATTTATAATAATGTTCTCGGGTCGGTGATGCACCCCGTCACGGCAGCAGCGGCGGCCGTCAGCGGACTGGCCAGGAGCGTGCGCGAGCCGGGGCCTTGACGGCCTTCGAAGTTGCGGTTGCTGGTAGACACGGCATACTTGCCCGCAGGCACCTTGTCGTCGTTCATGGCCAGGCAGGCGGAGCAGCCGGGCTGGCGGATTTCGAAGCCTGCCTCCTCCAGCACCTTGTCCAAGCCCTCGGCCTTGATTTCGTCCAGCACCATCCACGAGCCGGGGACGAGCCAGGCCACTACGCCTTCGGCCTTCTTCCTTCCCTTCGCGATGGAGGCAAAGGCGCGGAAGTCCTCGATGCGGCCATTGGTGCAGGCGCCCAGGAACACGTAGTCTATCTTCTTGCCCAGCAAGGGTTCGCCCGGATGGAAGCCCATGTAGTCCATCGACTTCAGGAAGGAGGCCTGCGCCGCCTCGCCCATGCCGTCCAGGGTAGGAATGCAGTGCGTGATGCCCGTGCCCATGCCGGGGTTGGTGCCGTAGGTGAGCATCGGCTCGATGTCGGCGGCATCGAAGCGCACTTCCTTGTCGAACACGGCGTTGTCGTCGCTCTTCAACGTGCGCCAGTAGGCCACGGCCTTGTCCCACGCCTCGTCTTTCGGGGCGTAATCGCGGCCTTTGATGTATTCAAAGGTCGTCTCGTCGGGTGCCACCATGCCGCCGCGTGCGCCCATCTCGATGGAGAGGTTGCACAGCGTCAGTCGGCCTTCCATTGAGAGGCTGCGCACGGCCTCGCCGGCATATTCCACGAAGTAGCCCGTGGCGCCACTGGTGGTCATCTGCTGCATCATGTAGAGGGCCAAGTCTTTGGCGGTGACGCCACGGCCCAGCTGTCCGTCCACGGTGATGCGCATGGTCTTTGGCCGCGCTTGAAGGATGCATTGCGAGGCGAGCACCATCTCCACCTCGCTGGTGCCGATGCCGAAGGCCACGGCACCCATGGCTCCGTGCGTGGAGGTGTGGGAGTCGCCGCAGACGATGGTCATGCCCGGCAGCGTCAAGCCGCGCTCGGGGCCTACCACGTGGATGATGCCGTTCTTGGGGTTCATCATGCCGAAGTGCGTCAAGCCGAACTCCTCGGCGTTCTTGGCCAAAGTGTCCACTTGGGTGCGGGAGACGGGGTCTTCTATCGGTTTGTCCTGGTCGTGCGTCGGCGTATTGTGGTCGGGCATGCAATAGATGTGGTCGGGGCGGAAACACTTCAGCCCGCGCTGCCGCATGCCCTCGAAGGCTTGCGGACTGGTCACCTCGTGGCAGTAGAGGCGGTCGATGTAAAGCTCGGTGGGGCCGTCCTCCACCTGCTGCACCACGTGGGCGTCCCAGATTTTGTCGAAAAGTGTATTCATCAGTTTATCCTATTTAATATATACGTTTTGGGTTGATTTTGCCAAGGGTCACCCTCGGGAGTGTCGAGGGTCACCCTAGAGGGGGTCGAGGGTGACCCTGGAGGGTGTCGAGGGTGACCCTCGACAAACGGGGCTCTCAGAGGGTCAGTCCAGCTTGAACTTGTTGATGCAGTCTATGTAGGCCTCGACGGAGGCGGCGATGATGTCCGTGTTGGCACCGAAGCCGTAGTACACGTGGTTGTCATACTCCACCTGCATGTGCACCTTGCCCATGTCGTCGCTGCCCTTGCTGATGGCCTGGATGGTGAATTCCTTCAGCGTCATCTGGCGGTTGATAATCTTCTTCAATGCCTTGATGGCGGCGTCCACGGGGCCGTTGCCGCTGGCGCAGGCCTCGAACTTCTCGCCGCTGATGTCCAGCCCGAGGCTGGCTACGGAGTGCACGCCTACGCCGCTGGTCACCTGCAGGTAGTCCAGCTTGACGCGGTGGTTCTGGCTGCGGTCGGCGCCTGCCAGGACGAGGATGTCGTCGTCGTTGATGTCCTTCTTCTTGTCGGCCAACTTCAGGAAGTCCTCATACACCTTGTCCAGCTTCTCTTGGTCGAGGTTTACGCCGAGGATGTGCAGGCGGTTCTTCAGCGCGGCGCGGCCCGAGCGGGCGGTGAGGACGATGCTGTTGTCGTCGATGCCCACGTCGTGCGGGTCGATAATCTCGTAGGTCTGCACGTTCTTCAGCACGCCGTCCTGGTGGATACCGCTGCTGTGGGCGAAGGCGTTGCGGCCCACGATGGCCTTGTTGGGCTGCACGGGCATGTTCATCAGGCTGGACACCATGCGGCTGGTGGGGTAAATC
>CASELH010000006.1 GCA_949288715.1 uncultured Bacteroides sp.
ACCTGGTTTGCACGATTGATGGCATTATAGGTATTGCTCCACGTATCACGCCCCACGGCATTCATCAAGTTCATCGTGTGGTTGGACATCTGCACCCACTCGAAGGTTGCGGTATTGGCCGTACTCTCATCAGCTATCACGTTAAACCCGCGCAAAGCTGTTCCACCCATGAATCCTCCTGAACGGACTTGATTATAGGCGCCCAACAATAGTTTTTCAAGGTCATCCTTTGTTTGGATACGGTCTTCAATCAGTTCCAAATTATCCGGCTTTATCTGAAGGAAAGCCATATCATCGCAAGACGACAACAACATTGCCGAAAATGCTACCGGCAACACATATTTCATTTTCATTATCATGGTCTTTATCGATTAGAAATTTACACTTAATCCCACGGTATACGTCCGGGCTTGTGGAGCCGTCAAGTAAGTGACGTTCAAACTCAAGTTACGCTTTTGAGCACTGTCCACGTCGCGCATGATTTCCGGCTCGCCATGGTACTTATTATAATACTCACTAAATAATGTCAGCAAGTTCGTTGCTTGTGCAAAGACACGGATATCACGGATGTGCCACTTCTGTAACTTTTCGCCACGGAAAGTATAACCCACGTTCACATTCTTCAGGCGCAAGAAACCGGCATCGTGCAAATATTCCGTGGTGTTACGGCTCAACTCAATACCGCTGCTGCCCAAGCTGACACGAGGAACATCCGTAATGTCACCCGGCTGCTGCCAACGGTCAAGCACGTTTCTCTTCAAACTCCAGGTACCCACGTTGTTCATTTGGAACTTCTCTGCATCGTCAAAGATGTTACCGCCTATTTGGAAAGTGAACATCAGGCCGAAATCCCAATTCTTATAAGTAAAGGTATTGTTGAAGCCGCCTACGAAATCCGGATTCGGATGCCCTACGGGCTGACGGTCACGGTCGGCATTATATTCCTTCGTTTCGCCTACCGGATTCCCGTTATCGTCCAGCTGCTCATAAACAGGCATACCGTCTGCCGGGTCTACATACAGGAATTTAACCAGATAATTCACACCAATCGGCTGGCCTTTGATAACACGTGTATCGCCCTCACCTTGCAAAGCGTCCGGGCCGGCAGTACCTACATCCAACACTTTATTCTTGTTCCAGCTGATGTTGAAATCGGTAGTCCACGTAAAATCGCGGTTTGTGATGTTGACCGACTTAATGTTGAATTCAACACCCGTATTACGAACTTTGCCTACATTGCCAAGGAATGTGGTATAACCTCCCGAAGCCGGCACACTGACATTCAAGAACAAGTCTTTAGAATACTTGTTGTAGAAACCTATTTCACCCGAAATGCGGTTGCGCAAGAAGCCGTATTCCAGACCGACGTCTACCGTAGAAGTCGTTTCCCACTTCAGGTCTGAATTTTGCAGGTTATTGATATACCAATAGTTCTGACCTTGATACAGTTGATTCGTATTCACACTTACCGTACCCCACTGCGCATAGTTGGGAATTTCGGCATTACCCGTTATACCAAAACCGGCCTTAAGTTTCAACAGACTAAGGACATCATTGTCTTTCAAGAAGTCTTCTTCCGTAAGCAACCAGCCAACAGAAGCGGCAGGGAAGTTACCAAACTTATTGTTCGCACCGAAACGCGAAGAGCCATCCCGACGGAATGTTCCGGTAAACATATAACGGTCTTTAAGGGTATAGTTGACGCGTCCGAAGAAAGAAATGAACGAATAATCCTCATTGGGATTTCTCGTAAAAGTCCTGTTTGCCTCGTCGTAAGCCGGATGCTTGAACAACCAGTTTTCGGTGCCCGGAGTAAATACGATATTAGTATAATTGGACACCCGGGTAGATTTCATGGCTTCCGTACCAATCATAAAGTGGAAACGATGGTCGTCACCAATATTTAAACTATAGTTCAGCAACGCTTTCGCATTCCAGTTGGTTTCATAGCGGTTGGTGACATTGCTATTGGGCTGAGTGGATAAATACTGAGTCTGGAGGAAATTGGACGCATTATCACGATAGTCAATATTGCCCTCAACGCGCAAAGACAAATCTTTAATAATCTGAAGGTCTGCATACAAGCTTGCCATTGTACGGTCAGTAAATATGCGGCGGCGCTTTTCATATATCTCTGTTATCGGATTGGTCGACATGGGGAAAATGTAATACGAACCATCCTCATTATATACCGGGAAGTAAGGCAATGCATCACTGATGGCACGCCCATAGCCACCATCCCAACCGGTAGGTACCGGACGATGGTCTACGTGCGAATAGCTCAAATTGGCACCCACTTTCAATATGGATATAGGATTATAATCCACATTCAGTCTGAGGCTTGTACGACCAAAGTGATCCTCTTTCATGTATGAATTCTCTGCCACGTGCGAAATGCCGGCATAGGTCTTTATCTTCTTATTACCCCAAGATATCGAGAAATCCGTATAGCTGGAGACGCCGACACGGGTCACTTCATCTTCCCAATCCGTGTTGTTCATCAATGCCTGTTCTCTGGTAAACCCTCCCGGATAAGTGGTTACGGTAGCCGGATTGATGGAACCTGACGGATTAAACTGATAGTCATTCCGCAAAGCTTCATCGTAGATTTCAAGATACTCCCTGGTGTTCAGCATGTCCGGTGTCACATTGGGAGTAGAGAAGGCAACTTTCTGGCTGAAACTGATCTGAGGTTTACCCTCTTTACCCCGCTTGGTAGTAATCAAGACAACGCCATTCGCACCGCGCGAGCCATAGATTGCTGTGGCCGAAGCATCCTTTAGGATGTCGATGCTCTCAATGTCGTTTGAGTTGATGGATGAAAGCGGATTGTCTTGCGCGCCACCGATACGGTCGCCGGCATTCTGCATGATGGGTATACCGTCCACTACAATCAGCGGGTCACCTCCTGCGGTAATGGAGGCGATACCACGTACACGTATCGCGGCTCCCGAACCTGCCAAACCGGAGGATTGCGTCACCTGCACACCGGCCGCCCGGCCTTGAAGCGCAGCATCGAATGAACTGGTGGGTACTGATGCTAATTCATCTCCTCCCACTTTTGCAATAGAGCCGGTCACATCACGTTTGTTCTGCACGCCGTAGCCTACAACTACAACTTCATCCAGTGCCTCAACATCCTCCACCAAACGTACCATAATCTGGCTTTGATTGCCAACCCTAATTTCTTGCGTACGATAGCCGATGTAAGAATAAACCAAGATGGAGTTCTCATCGGGCACCGTGATTTCATACTTCCCGTCCATATCGGAGGTAGTGCCCTGCGTTGTACCTTTCACTTGAATGGTGATGAATGGCAGCGGCTCGTTTGTCGTACCATCCACAGCCACACCTGTCACTTTCTTTTGTGCAAACGCTACAGAAGAAACAAGCAATAAGGCTAACAACAACACATTCTTTACCATAGAATGGCTAACTCGTTTCTCTTTCTGTAGCGAGAAACACTCATTCTTCATGTCCATAAATAACTTGTTTTGATTTAAAATTAATAAAGCTCCAATACATAAACTCCCCTCGCCGGAATGGTCAATGCGGGCGATAAGGCCAGCTCTTGCCCGGTCACTACATCTTTGCCCTTCGTATAAGAGGCTGTCACTTCGCTAAAGCGCTCCATGGGCAAGGTGCGTTCTTCATCCATGCCATTCATTACGACCAATACTGTTTTTCCTTCGTAAATGCGGGCATAGACGTAGCATCCCGTCTGGTCGGGCATGTAGTGCACCAGCTTGCCCCGTGTCACGGCGTCAGAAGTCTTCCGCCAGTTCAGCAAGGTGCGCATGTAGTTCCATGCCTCGTTTTGCCGGGGAGTCCGGCCTTCCGGTGTAAAGGCATCCACCTCGTCTCCCGGCCAACCGCCGGGGAAATCCTGACGGATACGCCCGTCGCCGGCTTTCTTCAAGCCGGTCATCAGAATTTCCGTCCCGTAATAGATTTGTGGAATCCCTCGCGTAGTCAGCAAGAATGCAATGCCTTGCTTGTACCTTTGCAAATCTTTGGCACCGTCAAGGTTAAAGCGACCCAAATCGTGATTGTCCAGGAAAATCAGGATGTTGTTCAGATCCGGGAAAAGGAAATCCTGTGCAATCACCTCATACAGCTTGAACAAGCCTGCTTCAAAGCCTTCTTGGTTGGAGCACTCGTCCGTAAAAGCTTTTTGCGCCGTGAAAGTCAGGTCAAAGTCCATGACCGTCTTCAAGTGGGAGTTGCGGTCGTTTACCTTAGAGTCCCTTTGCCACCAGGCAGAGGCCGTTCCTTTAGGATACCATGCTTCGCCTACAATGTTGAAGTCCGGATATTCTGCCTCGACTTCCTGGCACCATTGCGCCATAAAGTCGTAATCGGCATAGGCATGCGTATCTTGCCGGATGCCATCAATGCGGGCGTATTCAATCCACCAAATGCTGTTTTGAATCAGGTAACGGGCCAAGTGCCTGTTCCGTTGATTCAAGTCGGGCATGCCGGGGCTGAACCACCCGTTTATCAGGATGTCCTTCTCCGTTTGGGCGGCATGCACATCCATCAGGGTCCATTTGCTGTGATTGGTCTGGACAAAATGCTCCTGGTTGTTCAGCCAGTCGGACGCGGGCAGGTCTTTCATCCACCAATGCGAGCTGCCGCAATGGTTGAATATCATGTCCATCACCACCTTCATGCCTTTGGCATGCGCCTTGTCCACAAACTCGCAATACTCCTCGTTAGTACCGAAGCGGGGGTCTACCCGGTAGAAATCGGTAATGGCATAGCCATGATAAGAGCCTCCGGGCATCCGGTTCTCCAGCACCGGGTTCAGCCAAATGGTGGTGAAGCCCAGGTCTTGGATGTAATCGAGCTTGTTGATGATGCCCCGCAGGTCTCCTCCATGCCGGGCGCCGCTTTTCGAGCGGTCAACCTTCACGTCATCCCAGTTATCATTGGAGGGGTCGGCATTGGCAAAACGGTCGGGGGTAATCAGGTACATCACATCGGCGGGAGAGAATCCGGCCGCTCCCGGCTTCTTGTTCCGCTCGCGCAGTTCAAACTTCCGGACAGTTGTCTTCTTCCCGTCTTGAAAGGTGATGTCCATCACTCCCGGGGAAGCCTTTTCGGAGATATCCAGATAGAGGAAAAGATAATTAGGGTTTTCCACCCCTACTGCTTCCTTGAGCCTTACACCCGGATAGTCGACATGCACTTGGGCGTCCGCGATATTCTCACCATAGACCATAATCTGCAACTCGTGGTTCTTCATGCCCACCCACCAGCATGCAGGGTCCATGCGTTCAATGTCAATCGCGTAAACGCCCGTAGTGCATACAAGACAAAAAAGGAATAAAATCAAGTTTCTCATCTTGCTTCACTTGTATGTCTTTACTCCTCTTTGCCTTATAAGTCACGAATCCAGATGTTGCGGAAAGCCACTTCCACACCATGGTCTTGCAGGCTCAAAGGCATGCGTCCGTGTGCCGTGTAGCTTGGCAGCCCTGTGTAAGGAGTGGTTCCCTGCAGCACGTAGTTGTTCTGCACGACTACACCGTTCAGCACCACCGTTATCATGGCCGGTGCCTCCAGCTTGCCGCCGGTGCCGAAGCGGGGAGCTTTCCAGTAGATGTCGTACACCTGCCACTCATCGGTGCCGGTAAAGGGATTCACCAACGGGGCGCTTTGCTTGTAGATGCTGCCTACATAACCATTTACATAGGTAGGATTGTCCTCGCAATCCAGCACCTGCACCTCATAACGGTTTTGCAGCATGATGCCGCTGTTCCCTTTCATCTGTAAGGTGTTTTCCTTGCCGGGCACGGGCGTCTTGAACTCAATGTGCAGCTGGCAATCGC
Source organism: uncultured Bacteroides sp. (assembly GCA_949288715.1). GTDB lineage: Bacteria > Bacteroidota > Bacteroidia > Bacteroidales > Bacteroidaceae > Bacteroides. The sequence goes on from CASELH010000006.1 coordinate 5,835, forward strand.
CAAAGTACTGCTTGGTCTGGATAGAGCCGGCGCCTGGAGCCACAATCATGGCACCATCTTTCACCGTCCACTTTGCAGGACTGCCATCCATCGATTCCCATTGGGAGAGGTCTTTCCCGTCGAACAGGACAATGGCGTCGGAAGGCGCACTTGTTCCTTTACCGGGTGTCACTTTGGCCGGCACGGGATGATACCATTCCGTACTTTCGGGTTTCCACTGTTCGCGTGGTGATTGTGCATGCGCTACATACGCGCCACACAGCAAGAGACTGAATAAAATAACTGCTTTTTTCATACTACATACTAATTTATTATATGGTATTACATTTATATTTTGCCACGATTTTCTCTTCACAAAAAACGTGTCACAAAAATAAGCCGCATCCTTCCCAATTGGCATTTTCAAGCATTCCAAAACGATTTACTTTCGTATCAATTATGCTGACGGTAGGAAGTCTAAGCCCCATACTGATACAATATCGACAGAAAATGATACGATATCGTATAAAACAGCCCTAAAAGTCCTTTTTGGTAGCCTTCCTACGCCAGCTCGGTAGCCTTCCTACGCCAGCATGGTAGCGTAGGAAAGCTACCGGGGAAGTCCTTAATGAACAGGGAAAGCCATTTAAAAATTCTTTTCACCCGCTTGCCTGCACCGATTTTTTTCACTACCATTGCGTGAAAATTCAAATCTATTAATTACAGTAAAATACTATGAAACCAGGAATGCTAATCATCGGACTATTCACATGGATTCAACTGAACGCAAACCCATTTTACTTCAGGACATACGACATAGAAGACGGCTTGTGCCACAACTACGCTTTTTGCTGCGCGCAAGACAGCTATGGATTCATGTGGTTCGGCACCAAAGCAGGGCTCACCAGCTTTGACGGCAAGACCTTTTATACGCACAAAGATTACTCCTCCGGAGAAGGCGCGCTGATAAGCTACAACATACTCGACCTGGAGAAAAGCCCCACCGGGCAAATGTGGGTAAGCACCGACAATGGTGTACAGAAATATGACTACCAGAGCGATTCGTTCGCCCCCGTCCTCGACTTCACCAAAGACCAAAGTTTCCATGCCCTACAGTTCGACCGGGAGGGCAACTTGTGGATGCTGGCCTACGGGTATTCATTGATAAAGTATGACGAAGGCAAGGACGAGCACACCACTTATATGCATAAAGGAGACGACCCCATCATCGCCTTCCACATCACTCAGCAAGGACAGATTTGGGCGGCCACTGCAAGAGGGAATATCGTGTTCTTAAATCAGGATGGGGACGGCGAATTCACCTCCATCGGCCTCCCCCCAATTGAAGGAATCACTACCCTATGGGCCTCGCCGCAGGACAGCCTCATCCTAATCGGTACGACAGACAACGGCATCAAGCGAATCGACCTGGCAAGCAACACGTGCAGGGATATCCTTCCAAGCAAAAAAGAATTTCCGCTCTACACCCGGAAAATAACCCAAATGAACGACGGCAAAGTCTGGATTGGGACGTTCAACGGCATTTACATCTACGACATCCACACGGACACGCTCACCTCCATCCGACGCGACCCGGGCAATCCCTATTCCCTGTCCAACGATGCCATCCAAGACATTTTTCAGGACGACGAGAACGGCATTTGGATCTGCACGGATAACGGAGGCATCAGCTACCTGCCCCCTTACTCCGAGTTCGAGAAATACTATGACATCGACGGAGAGAATACGATAAAAGGAAACATCATTCATGACATCTGCACCGACCACAACGGCAACTTGTGGATTGGCACCGAAGATGCAGGCATCAACAAGTTTGACAGGAAGCGCAACGCCTTCCAAGTCTTCAATGACAAGAACGGCCTTTCCCAAAACTGCATCCACGGGCTGGCCGTTATCGGCAATAAGCTCTGGATAGGGACACATGCCAACGGGATAGACGTAATGGACTTACGCACAGAACGCATCACAAGGCATTACACCCTGTCGCCCAACGCCATGATGCACACCAACAATATCGTCGTCTATCTGTATCAGACGCGCGACAAACAGCTTTACGTGGCTACCAATTTAGGAGTTTACCGCTTCAATGCCGCTGAAGACAAGTTTGAACTCTCCCCCCAGTTTCCCAACAATTGCCGCATTCAGACGCTCTTTGAAGACCATGAAGGAACAATTTGGGCCGGAACGGTAAACAGGGGATTGTATTATTACGACCCCTCTACCGGCCGTCACGGAGAGTTCAAGCTGGATTCACTCAGCCTTAGAATGAACCGCACCGTCAACCACATCCATGAAGACAAGCAGCACAACCTGTGGTTTGCCACCGGCAACGGAGTCAAGATGTACAACCGCAAAACAAGGCAAACGCGCCAATACGACATGCTGGACGGCCTGCCCAGTGGCATCATCTACCGCATAGAGGAAGACGACAAGGGATACTTGTGGATAAGTACGGCAAACGGGTTGGCCTGCCTGAGCCCCACCGACCATACTATCAAGGCATTCAAGAAAGAGCATGGACTAACCTCCAACCAGTTCAATTACAATTCTTCATTGCGGGCTTCGGACGGAACCTTGTTTTTTGGCAGCCTGAAAGGCATGATTAGCTTCCGGCCGGACAGCATCCATGAATTTTCCGTCCGTCCCAAAACCTACATTTCCCGCATAAGCTACAACGACCCGGACCAGAACCTGCTGCATCAAGAAAACATTATACTGAAAAAGGAAATCACATTGGCTTATAACCAATCCACTTTCCACATCGATTACATTTCACTCAATTACCAAGCCCCCGACCTGACCCGCTATGCCTACCGGATGGAGGGGCTGAATACGGAGTGGAATCAAGTAGAAGGAGAAAACCGGATTTACTTCACCAAATTACCTCCCGGCACCTATACCTTCATGCTCAAAGCAGCAAACTTGTCCGGCATCTGGAGCGAAGAGCCGGCCACCTTCCGCATCATCGTGCTTCCTCCGTGGTGGCTGTCCACCTGGGCCTGTATAGTTTACGTCATCATCGCCGCCGGAAGCGTCATACTGCTGATTCTGTTCGTCACGCGACGCAATAAAGCTAAAATGATGCTGGCAATGAAGGAATTTGAAGACGAAAAAGAAAAAGAGCTCTACCGGGCAAAAATAGACTTCTTCATCAACATCGCACATGAAGTGCGCACACCTTTGACACTGATAAAAACCCCGCTGGACCAATTGATGAAGGACGACAAATTGTCTCCAAATGCAAGGAAGTATCTCACCATCATCAACAAAAATGCAAACCGCCTGTTAAACCTGGTCAACCAATTACTGGACTTCCGGAAAGCTGAAGCCGAAGGCAACAGACTGAACTTTGTAGAAACAGATATCATCGCCTTAATCCACGAAGTCTGTGACTACTTCCGCGAAGCCGCAGAGCAAAAAGCAATCCGCCTAAGCATCGAAAGCAATGAGGATGCTTTTTACGCCTACATCGACAAAGAAGCTTGTACTAAAATTCTTAGCAATCTCTTGTCCAATGCCATCAAATATGCAGCCAGCCTCATCGAGATTCAATTCAAAGTTCAGAATAACCAACATTTCACGATTGACATCACCAATGACGGCGAAGTAATTCCCAATGAACACAAGGAAAAACTGTTTGAGCCCTTCTTCCGTAGCCATCCGGACAGCCACACAGGCACCGGCCTCGGCCTGCCCTTAGCACGCTCATTGGCCGAAATGCATGGAGGTACGCTGAATTTATCCCAATCGACCCCCGGCCTCACTACCTTCAGAATAGACCTGCCTGTCAATCAGCCGAACTCGCTGCACCTGCAAGAACAAGACAGCAAAAAAGAGAAGAAGAAAGAAACCGAGGCCGACAGGTACATCATTCATAAATCGCGACCAACCATTCTGATTGTAGAAGACAACGCAGAAATGCTCCACTTCATCGGGAAGGAAATCAACTCCTTGTACAACGTAGCAACAGCCTCAAATGGAGAAGAAGCGATTTCCTACATGAAAGGGAACAGCATACAACTAATCATCAGCGACATCATGATGCCTGTCATGGACGGACTGACTTTACTGAAAACCGTAAAAACCGACTTGGAGTTCAGCCATATCCCGGTCATTTTGCTGACTGCCAAAAACTCCCTGCAATCGCGCATCGAAGGGCTGGAGCAAGGCGCAGACGCTTATATTGACAAGCCGTTCTCCATGGACTTGCTACTGACCCAGGTGACCAACTTGCTGAACAACCGCGAAAACATGAGGGCCTACTATTTCAATTCTCCCATCGCGAATATCAAGTCGATAGCCCATACAAAGACGGATGAAAAGTTCTTGAAAAAGCTCAACGACATCATCAACAGCCATATAGATGACGTAAACCTGGATGTAGACATGATAGCAGACTTAATGAACTTAAGTCGGCCCACACTTTACCGGAAAATCAGTGCCATATCCAACCTGACGCCCAATGAACTTATCAAAGTTACCCGCCTGAAGAAAGCCGCAGAACTCATTGCGCAAGGCGAGATGAAGATTTATGAAATAGCCGAGGCCGTAGGATTCAAGTCACAGCCCTACTTCAGCCAGGCTTTTTCCAAACAATTCAACATGAGTCCTTCGCAATATGCCAAGGAGAACGGACAAAAAGAATGAAAAAGGAGGGCGCATCATCTTTTTTGATGCGCTCTCCACAACACAACCTGAAAAACCTATTACCCTAAAGAACAATCTTTAATGACTTGGCAAGTTTTGTTATAGCTTTGCCGCAAAACTTCTTTAACGTCCATCGTCTCCCAGTATTTCTTATTAAAAAGTTCTACTGAGAAAGCTCCGCGGAATCCGGTATCGTACAACAACGGCAACAGTTCCTTAAACGGACAAATCCCATCGCCCGGAAATACGCGGTCTGAATCATTCAGCCTCTCACGTGGAGGGACGGATGGATAATCGTTAATATGAAAAACCGGTAACATCTTTCCATTCACCAGACGCAAGCCATCAAAGTCGTTGCCTCCCCGATAGAGGTGATAAAAATCCAGCAATACCGAAGCCTTAGGGTGCCCGGCACCTATGGCAATGGCCATAGTGTCCGATAACTGGTTTAACACGCCTGCGCCCCACAGTTCCAAAATGGGCGAAACACCCACTTCGTCACCTAAATCAAGCGCTGCACGGTAACGGTCGATATATTCCGGCATGCGAGTACGGTCGAAACGCTCCACTCCCTGTGCCGGAGCAGCAATGTACTTACCGCCTAAAGCAGCTACCATCTCCATGTCGTGACGCATTTGCTTCAGGCCTTCCTTACGTTGGGAAGGGTCATCGGCAAACCAGGTGAAAAAGGCTATCATATTTTCCAGCTTCAGCCCGGAACTGTCCAAACGGCGCCGCAACGCTTCGTAGGAACCACCCCGGCTGACGTATGTTGCTACATCTTGCGCCCAAAGTTCGATTCCGTCGAAACCGGCCTCCGCACACAAGTCTATCTGTTGCTCTACCGGCAACTTATAACCCGATATAGTTGAAACGTTCAGGCTTACCCGAAACGGGCGGCCGGGGGAGGCTGCCCTCCCGGGAGCCATCTTCCCTTCATCCTTTTTCGAGACGAAAGAGGAAGATAATCCCGCGAAAGCGCCTCCCAATATAGCCAGCCCGGTAGTCCGGAGCATATCGCGTCGTGTCATCTTATGTTCAAGCATATCCCCTAACAATTAATCATAATAAGACACTACTATCAATAACCCGGATTTTGTTGCCATGTCTGGTTTTTCGTAATCTGGTCGTAAGGTATGGGGAAAAGGTCGCGCGTATTGTCGCTCAAAGCCTCTTTGAAAGTCCAGCTGCCCTTTGCAAAGCGATCCCATCGGATTAAATCTTGCCGGCGCCAGCCTTCCCAAGCAAATTCCCGGCCACGCTCATCAATCAGCTCGTCTAAAGTCAACGTTTCCGGTGTATAGACAGGCTGATTAGCACGTTGCCTGATTAATTGGAACTGAGGGTCAGCACACAAAGTAGCCAACGAGCTGTTTCCGCCACGCAAAATGGCTTCAGCCTTCATGTAATACACATCTGCCATGCGATAAAGCACGAAGTCATTATTCATGTTTCCGGTCATGCCCTGCTCATATTCATACTTTTGTATGCGTGCCCCTTCCCAGCGGTAAGCTGCATTCAAGGAAGACACTTCTATGGTCAGGTTCAATTGTTTACCTCCATTATCCTCGTCTATAATCGGCTCACCCGTTGTTTTGTTGACCTGGGGACCGTAGGCAAAAGTTGCTCTTTTCCGGAGGTCGTCATCGCTATACAGATTCATGAAGTCGGGTGTGGCACAACCACCATTCCATCCGCCGACTTCAATGCCCCACATTTCTCTTGATTTGGGATGGCCGGAAAACTTATGGAAGTGGAACTCATAATCACCGTTCGAGTTGATGCCGTTTTGCATCGGAATCACAAAGATATTCTCCTTGCACGATTCGTTGGACACCATAAATGGCTCCGAGAAATTAGCGACAACCTCATAATGCCCGGAGTTGATGACCTTATCGCAATATTCTATCACCTTGTCCATATCCGCAGGTGCATAAGCATCAGCGCCCTTGAAGACCTTAGCATTCAAATAAAGCTTTGCCAACATCACGTATGCCATTTGCTGGGTGCAACGGCCATAATTTTCGGGCGTAGGAGCCTCATCCAGGTATTCCACGTTTTCCAAAATGCAATCCACCACTTTTTGGTATAGCTCAGCACGAGGCATCTGGGGAGATGACGTAATCTCATTTTCGTATGTATCTATATAAGGTACATTGCCGAACAAGTCCAACATGATAGAATAATAGAAACAACGCAAGACATTGGCCTCCGCACGATATCGCAAATACACGGACTCCTCCATTTCATCCTTATAGGTATCAAGGTCATTCACCACGCGGTTACAGGTGGTAATGCCGGAGAAAACAGAAATCCACACGTTATTCAATCCATCCAAATTGTACTCCCACTGGTGTTGATGGAAATCTTGCCACAAACCACCATCATACCAGTCATTACCCGGTGTACGTGTGGGCACTACACATTCATCCGAAGATACCGTTTGCAACCCCCATACGCCCCAGTGATTCTGGTAAGCCTGCAATTCCGCATAAGCTGCACCTACCGCTTGGGGTATCAGCGAGGGGTCGGCATAAAAATTACTCGACACCATTTTCCCTGTCGTGTCTTCAGACATATCCGTACAAGCGGGAAGTAAAGTAGCCAGACTGACCAATGCTACTATATAACCATACAAACTATGTTTTTTCATAATTCCAAGATTTAAAATACTACATCTACTTAAAACGTCACATTTACACCGAAGATAAACGAACGGCTTGCCGGATAGTAACGCGTACGCTCAATACCCATATCGTCCAATCCTACCATATCTACCTCCGGGTCGACTCCTGAATAACCAGTAATTGTAAACAGGTTTTGCCCGGAAAGATAAAGCCGCAGACGTTGAACAAAGCCAAGCTTTTGCACAGGCACATTATAGCCTAACGTAATATTATCCATTTTTAAGAAAGAGCCATCTTCCAGGTAATAATTCGAAGCCTGCGCCGCATCTTGCAACGGAGAATCGAGTACAGAAACCAGCATATTCTTCTCTGTTCCGGCTACATTGCGGTTTTCCAATGCCATTCGGCTTACATTGTAAACATCATTGCCAACTACAGCACGCAAGGTAAATGCCAAATCGAAATCTTTGTAACGGAACTCGTTGGTCCAACCTGCGATGAAGTCAGGTTGTGCATTTCCACAAATTTCACGGTCTTCAGCATAAGTAAAATCACCACTACCGTCCACATCTTTGAATATCCATTTTCCATCTTCGGTGAAGCCCTCGAATATCGGCAAATAGAAATCTCCGACCTTACCGCCGGGCACCAAGCGAATCAATGGTGTAGAATTCATTCCACCTAAATCGCCATCCGACAAGTAACCTGTTTCAATCCAATCCGTCTGGAAAGTTTCATTGCTCAACTTATCCAGCCGGTTCGTGTTGAATGAGAAGTTAATAGAACTTGTCCAAGAAAAATCTTTCGTCATCACAGGGGTTCCGGAAACAGAAATCTCCAAACCTTTACTGGTTGCATCACCCACATTGGCCAACATGGTGGAATATTGATAGGGTGGTGTCGGCACTTTATATCTATAAAGTAGGTCTGTTACTTTCCGTTTGTATATATCAAGTGTTGTCCTTAAACGCCCATTGAATGCGGAAAAGTCAACACCAAGATTCCACTCACCCTTACGTTCCCATTTCAAATCTTTATTCTGGTTCTGTGTAGGACCGTAAGCGTTAATCCAAGCTTTTGAGGAATGGTCATAATAACGGCCTACCACTCCCATCATGGGCAAAGAGAGATAATTGTCGGTCGGCATATTTCCGGTAACGCCATAGCCTACACGCAACTTCAACTCATCCAACCAATCCACATCTTCCAAGAATGCCTCATTGGCTAATGACCAGCCAGCACTGAATGCCGGGAAAGTTCCCCATTTATGCTCTGCGCCAAGGCGGGTTGAAGCTTCCCGACGGATAGATGCGGATAACAAATAACGGTTTGCATAGTTATAGTTGACACGGCCGAAGAAAGATACCAGATTGTCTTGAGACACATCGCCTGTCATCATGCCCTGTGTCGGGTTATTGATCAAATTGCTACCCGCACCCAGATTGTAATAGGAATATACATCGGAATCAAAATTGGAGTTGGACATCCCGAAACTCTCCCGATAATTATGCTCATAACTATAGCCTACCATGGCAACCAGATTATGGTCGCCGAAAGATTTCACATAGTCCACCGTGGCCTCCAAAGTGCGGTTCAACTGGGTATTGAAATTGCGCGATGCCCAACCGTAATTGGAAGTATTGAATTCTTCTCTGGATGTATAGCTTCCTCTATGGGTGTCAAAGTACTTCAAAGACCCGAATACCTGAGCCTTCAAGCCTTCAATAATGTTCCAACTTACCCGCGCCGAGCCTTGGAACAGACCGCCGCGTGTCCTTTTATCATGCTGCATAATGTAGGCAACTGGATTTTCATAGCTTTGAATGTCCAGCGCATAAAAGCCGCCGGCATCTATTGTCCCTGTATCATCGTAAACCGGAGCCGTGGGGTTGTAATAATAAGCAGACTTGAAAGCGGTGTTATCGCCATGCCCCTCGCGCTCGCCTTCACGGTCAAAACGGCGGTAAGTGGCATCGTAGGCTATCTGCACCTTGTCATCAAACAAATTTTGGTTTGCCGAGAAACGGGCAATAATTTCATTGAATCCGGACTTTAAAGCAATACCCTGATTGCTACGATAAGAAATAGAGGCACGGTAATTGAATTTATTGGTTCCTCCCGTCAACGCCAGGTTATGCGAATGGGAAAACGGTGTTCTTGTCACCTCATCCATCCAGTCCGTATCATAGCCACGGTCAGTTCCCCCGTTTGCCAGGAACTGCTCGCGGTCCATTACTTCCAACTGGTTCTGGATGGTGGAAACAGAAACGTAGCCATTGTAGGTGACACTCGTCTTCCCGGCCGCACCCCGCTTCGTTGTTACCAAGATAACGCCATTCGTGCCGCGCGTGCCATAAATGGCAGCAGCCGAACCGTCTTTCAAAACGTCGATGCTCTCAATATCATCCTGCGGAATGGCAGATAATTCTGCTTGCGGAATACCATCGACTACAATCAAGGGAGATGTATTACCAGTTAATGAAGAAGTACCGCGAAGCTGGAACTTATACCCACCATTGGGGTCACCGGAGTTAGGTTTCGAGATGTTCAAACCAGCCACCTTGCCTTGAATCATGCCCAGCGGGTCAGACTGCACACCCTTCACCAAGTCATCCTCTTTCAAGCCAGCCACCGAGCCGGTGATTTCCTTCTTCTTTTGCGAGCCGTAGCCAATGGCCACCACTTCCTGCAAGCCGATACTTTCTTCTCTCAAGGAAACATTAATCGTACTTTCTCCATTTACATGTACTTCATGGGTTTTGTAGCCTATATAAGAAAATACCAGCACGGCATCCGAAGCCACGCCTTGAAGCTGATAGGCACCATCCACATCCGATATCGTGCCATTGGTCGTTCCCTTCACAATGACGTTCGCACCGATAATGGTTTCCTCGCTCAGCGCATCCCTTACCACGCCTTTCACGGTAAGCGTTTGAGCCGATACCGGAAGACACAACACTAAACTGATGGCCAAAGACATAACGACTTGAAGCCACGTCTCTTTTCTTCGATTTTCCATGAATAAATTATTTAAAGTTAATAAGTAGTCAAAAGCGTTTGTATCGGAAAGGCGGCTCCTTCCTCTTGCAAAGAGCCGCGCTTTCTTTTGCAAAGAGACTGAATCAGTGGCACTGATTCCTGGAATAGGTGCCACTGATTCTAAGAAAAGGTGGCACCTTTTCTATCTATTACAAGCCATGAGGAGTGATTACACTTTCGGGAATTGCCACGGACTGCGGTACGCACGTGTCAGGTAGGCATCCGCCTTCGGGTTATTCACAAACTTGCGGGTTTGCGGATCATATACCACACGCGTTCCCGTCAAGTAGGAGATGTTGCCCATATGAGCCAGAATGGTGGCAAACGCTCCCTTTTCGATAGGGCTATTCGTCTCGATGGACTTATTCAAGATGCACTTACACCAGTTGGTGGCATGCGCCTCAACACCCCCGTCCTCAAACTTACCGACAAGTTGCGAGCGGTCGGCAAGCAACTCTCCCGTATAGCTTTTTTCGGGAATCAGTTCATAGCCCTCGCGGTTGCATACCAAGGTTGCCTTGCTTCCAATCCACGCCACTCCCTGGTTGCGGTTATAAAGGTGAGCCACCTGCTGTGCCCACTCGATGTGGAAATGCTTGTACTGGAAGATGGTTGTCTGGCAACTCGGCGTCTCGTTGAACGATGTGGGGTCTTTATAGGCAGTGGAGAATACCGCTTCGGGATACTCGCGGTCGCACAAGCCCAGAATCTTCAAGCCGTCGAAAGCAGAATCGAGCCAGTGCACGCCCCAGTCGGTCTGCTGCCCGCCACCATAATCCCAAAACTCACGCCATCCACGGAAACGGATTTCATTGAAGGGACGTTCGGGTGCCGGGCCCAGCCACATGTCATAGTTCAGCGTAGAAGGCGGCTGCGAATCAGCAACCCCGGCACGCGGATTGGTCGACTGGCTAAGCCAAATCTGCACTTTGTACACATCACCAAGTACGCCGGATTTCAATATTTTGTTTGCCCCCAAGAAATAGCGTTGGCTGGTTTGCCACAAGCCGGTCGTTACTATCCCTTTGTATTTCTTCTGCAAATCCATCATGGCGTTGCACTCTGCAATGGAGTTGGCCACCGGCTTCTCCACATAGATGGCTTTGCCTGCCTTCAAGGCCTCGCCAAAGATGTAAGGATGCCAATGGTCGGGGGTGGCAATAATCACTCCGTCGATTTCCTTGTTAGCCAACAATTCACGGAAGTCTCCATACGCCTTGATGTTGGTGGTTTGCTTTGGAAAATCCTTCTTGAACTGGGCAATTTGCTGGTCGAGCCGCTCCTTGTTGACATCGCACATGGCTACGCAGTGCACCCACGGATTGCCCGTCAGCGCGCCTTGCAAATCGCGGCACCCCATGCCGACACCGATTACGGCAAGATTGACCCTTCCATTAATTTTCTCCTCACGAGAAGCGGACGGGGCTGCCGCTCCTACAAGCGAGCTTAGCCCTAAACCGGCCGCCAATAAACCTGAACTTTTGATAAAATCTCTGCGTGTAGTCATAATCCATTTTTTAAAAGGTTAAACATATTTTTTGTCTACTACATCACAAATGTAGCGTGAGGAGCGGCAAATCCTTTTTCTGCATTTTATCAAAATAGTTTCAATTTGTCGCATATTCAATCTTATGCCTTTCTCAACGCTTCATTAAGACAATAATGAACACCCATGAGACAAAAACAGAAAAAGGCCTCTCAAAGAATTGTTTCCCAACAATTATTAACTCAGAGAGGCCATCCTAACAACATAGAAAGAATAAAGAAACAATATATCCTGCCTTATCGTAAACGATGTATCAAGCCATAGCCATTCGTCATATTGCGCCTCCTTTCCCTGATTTCCTCCAACGTCTGCAAATCTCCGATAGAAGGCATCTCATGCGTCTTCGCATCCTCCAGAAATTTCCAGGCATAGGATGAGGCAATCACCGAATCGCGCATCACCGGCAAGCCGGGATGGAATGTTCCCGTCCGCACAGAGTCGGCAAAACGGTCGCAAAGCACATCAATATTTTTCCCACCATAAGGCCGTTCAATCCGGCAAGTCTCATTGACTCCCCGCAAATCCACTACAGCCGTCTTAAAGTCGTGCGTCATCCGGGCTATGCCTTTCGTTCCGATGATATCCACATAAGAATTGTGCGTCTGGTCTTTGGACAACTGCCCATACACAAAGCCTTGGGTGATATCGAAAACCACCCCGTTTTCAAATGTGCCATGGCACTGCAGCCACCAAGGCTCAGGATAACTCCACATGCGAATGGCCTGGGCATGCCACGTCTTATACTCGCACCCTGCATACCAACGGGCCAAATCGACATAGTGCATGCCACAGTCGTGGAAGGCAGGCCCCTCATACTCATGCCCCTCGCCCGGAGCCAGTCCCGGCGTCATGTGGCAGATGCGTATAATAGCCAGCTCGCCTATCTCCCCACTCCGGATAAACTCACGAATCGTGTTATGATACCATGAACTACGCAGATAGAGGTTGACGGTGACAAACAACGAAGAGCCTTCCACGCAACGTACTGCCTCCCATTCATGCTCAATGGTGTCGGCTACGGGTTTCTCAGACAAGATGTGCTTTCCATGCGCTACCGCCTCCCGGATTTGGCGCAGGCGGGCATCAGCCAATGTAAACAAGCCGACCACCTGCACCTCAGCATCCTCAAAAACCTCCCTTTCGTCTGATACAATACGGGAATGGGGAGACTTCCGCTGGGCCAACTCGCGCGCCACAGGGTCTGTATCGCAAATGTAGGCCACCTCCCACTTATCGCTTTTCAACATTTCATCCAGGTAAAAGCCACCCATACGGCCAAAACCTATTATCCCTACTTTTATCCGATGATTCATATTATTTCACTTTTTTCCGTTCCTTATTACGATATCTCAAGCGGGGCTGCAAAGGCATGCAGCGGCCAGCTGCCAGCCTTCAATCAGCGACTGTAAACCGGGAAGGTCGTGAGGCGCAACGTCGTGCTGCCATAAGGCACAAGTTCAATGGTCTGCGCACTACCCTCCTCGGCCACAAAACGTTCGGGCAATGCCGGCGTAAACCTGTCATCAACCAATGTCCAGCCCTTGACACCTACCACCGGCACTTCTATCGTCACAGGGCTTTGCCCCAAGTCAAAGGGGAAGCCTGTGCGCTCATGTTTCTTCACATGAATCTCATCCAGCCTGCTTGCATCCAAGGCATAATTCCACTTCCCGGCCGGCGTCATGCTCCAACTTTTAAAGTCGGGATTGCCGGACACCTTTCCAGCCAGGTTTTCATAAACCTTCGTGTCTTCCTCCACCTCAGCCGGAATAGGGTAAGCGTAAAGTATGGGCCCGCGCTCTACATACATGCCGTATACCGGATTCTCGCAAACCTTGACCTCCATCGGCAAAGAGATGGAGAACACTTCGCCCGACGTCCACTCCTTGCTGACAGTCTTGAAGCCCGCCTCTTCCTTGGTGCACCAGCCGGGAATGCGATAGGTGAAATCCATTGCTTGCTTACTGTTGATTTCCTTACCATCCTTATAGAAGCGGAAAATGAAGTCTATCTTTTCCTCAAAGGGGTAGTTGGTCTGTTCTTCTATCTTTACTACTGTTCCATCCGGCAAAGTGTATTCCACAGAACTGGGGCCATACAACGCCGCAACCGGCTGGCCTTTCTTGTCCTTCATCCACATGCGTGCCACGTAGTTGGGCATGTAGCGGTGCAGGTTTCCTATGCAACATTCCGTCTCATGAATAGGCCGGTAGGCCATCCACGTCAAGCCATACTTAAAGCCGTTGTGGTTGGAGTTTCCGGTTGCGATAAACTGGTTGGGACAAGAGAAATATTGCATGCTCTTAAAGTCTTTCGTAATGGCGCCCAACGCCGCATTGAACATAGCCTTCTCAATCCGGTCGGCCCACTGGCCATCGCCGGTTGCCATGAGGTAGTAGCCCATTGTCCAGGTGTAATCGGCAATGTCGCACGTCTCATGGCTGGCCAATGCATCATTGCCGGCCAATGCCTCCGAGCTGGAGTTGACCCCGTCGGCCAGCATATTGGCTTTTTCCATCTTATAATCGGCCTTCAACGCAGCCTTCAGGTATTCCTCCTTGCCTGTATATTCGTAAAGCAGCATCGGCACTTTCATCAGCTCGTTCATCGTAACGCCATGCATGTGGAACTCCGAGTCGTCCAGGCAATTCTCCTGCGTCAGCTCCGAGCCGTCCTGCGCCCAGGCATCTTCGGCCAGCTTCAGCAACCGGGGATTCTTGGTGATGGAATAAGTCCAAAGAATGCCCTCCACATTCACCAAGAAGCGGTCTTTGCCCAGCTCTTCCACAGAGTAAGAGAGGTAATTTTTTTCCAAAGCCTGGGGGATGCGTGCATCGCCTGTGGCTTCATAATAGGCCTTCAAGGCACGGAAAAATACGGCAAAAGGCCAGGCCATCGAACTAGTCTCAGGCCCCAGCCGCCCGGCAGGGCGGTCGAACGAGTTGATTTTCAATTGCGTCTCCACGCTTTTCCTCCAGCGTTCGACCATGGCTTGGGCTTTCGGGTCGGCCGACACTTCGGCACTGAAGCGAGCACCGCGCTTCAACAGGCTATCCACGTCCGCCTGGGTGTAGGGCACACCCAGCTTGGCAGGCAACGGGTGGCTGAGCACCCAGTCAATGTTCTCCCGCGCGATGGCCAGCAGATGGGCATCGTCAAGCAGAATACCCAGACGGGTCAAACCATCCAGATAGTAGGCTGTCTGCTCATAGCGCCACCAGTCGGCCCCACGGCTTTCCGAGTCCCGCTCAAGCTCTCCCACCCACAGCTTGGAGTCGAAGGGGTAAGACATGGCTTCGGGATGGCTGGTAAGGCCGCTATCCTGACGAACTAAAATCTCCTTCAGCCAGCCTTCCGGCTGAATATCGGCATGAAGTCCTTCCCCATAGAGGGCATAGGGTGCCACAGGTACTTCCGGCTTTGCCTGCCGACTCTCACTTCTCGCGCATGCCATACATACAATGGCTGCGGCACAACATGATATCAACAATGAAACTTTCATCTTATCATTACTTTATTTTGTTTTTGGCAAAATTAAGCAGAGAGCAAAGCATTCTTTTTACAAAACCATCTCATTTATTGTCGGAATGCTATCAAAATATAGTCCTATGCCACATTGCTACCGAACATGACGCAGCTAAATGAATGTTGATACAAAATTGAATGCATCTCTTGATGCAACTTCATACCCATTTCGACATCCATCCAAGCACGACCTACCCTCCTCTTGGTTTGTCCGCTCTTTTTCCTTTCCATAAGGCAAACGGGCAAAAGGAGCAGGTAAGGAGCGGGTAAGGAGTTGGTAAGGAGCTGGTATGCGGCAGGTTTGTAAAAAACGATTTTAATACAATTTCGCACTTACCTATGGCTACTTTGCATCAAAATGGGCTACCTTTGCAACGGAATAAAACAGAAGAAAAAGAATCATGAAGAAAATCGTACTCTGCTTAATGATGATGATGGCAGGCCTCAGCTACGTTTCGGCGCAGGCAAAGGCGGACATCAAGTTTGATAAGACCACGCACAACTTCGGCACCATGCCGGTAGATACCGGGGCGGTGGCATGCACTTTTACGTTTACCAACGTGGGTGATGCGCCGCTGGTCATCCACCAGGCGTGGGCTTCGTGTGGATGCACCGTGCCCGAATATACGCAAGAACCGGTGCTCCCGGGCAAAACGGGCACTATCAATGTAACGTACAAGGGCAATGGCCTGTCGGGGCATTTCCATAAGAGCGTCACAGTGTACACCAACGGAAAGACCGACACGGTGCGGCTGTATATAGAGGGTGACTTGATTCGCACAAAAGAAAAATAATAGGGCAAAAATGCAGAAATGAGGGAGAATCTTTCGGGATTCTCCCATTTTTTT
This sequence comes from uncultured Bacteroides sp., assembly GCA_949288715.1. Classification (GTDB taxonomy): domain Bacteria; phylum Bacteroidota; class Bacteroidia; order Bacteroidales; family Bacteroidaceae; genus Bacteroides. Next base: position 22,067 of record CASELH010000006.1, read on the forward strand.
GCTTTCTTTGGACGTTTTTTATACACACGTCATAACCATAAACGACATAAAGCGATGAAACAAGAAGAAGGAGAACAATTTACCGGCTTGCCGGAGAATGCATTCCGCGAACTGAAACCCGGCGAGGTGTACAACCCGCTGATGAGCCCCGACAAGCAATATCCGGAGGTGAACGTCTGGTCGGTGTCGTGGGGCATCTGCATGGCCATCCTGTTTTCGGCCGCAGCAGCCTTTCTGGGGCTGAAGGTGGGCCAGGTGTTCGAGGCAGCCATCCCCATAGCCATCATTGCCGTGGGCGTATCGGGAGCTGCCAAGCGGAAGGCTGCGCTGGGCGAGAACGTCATCATTCAGTCCATCGGCGCCAGCTCGGGCGTCATCGTGGCGGGAGCCATCTTTACCCTGCCTGCGCTGTACATTTTGCAAGAGAGCTATCCGGAGGAGATTACGGTGACCTTCCTGCAGGTATTCATCAGCTCGCTGCTGGGCGGGGTGCTGGGCATTCTTTTCCTCATCCCCTTCCGCAAGTATTTTGTGAGCGACATGCACGGCAAGTATCCTTTCCCTGAGGCCACGGCCACTACGCAGGTGCTGGTGTCGGGCGAAAAGGGAGGCAGCCAGGCCAAACCCCTGCTCATGGCGGGCATTGTGGGTGGCTTGTATGACTTCATCCTGGGCACCTTCGGCTGGTGGAACGAGAACTTCACTACCCGCTTCTGCGCCTGGGGCGAAATGCTGGCCGAAAAGGCGAAGCTGGTGTTTAAGGTCAACGTGGGCGCTGCCGTATTGGGCTTAGGATATATTGTGGGACTGAAGTATGCCGCCATCATCTGCGCCGGCTCGCTGGCCGTGTGGTGGGTATTGATACCCGGCATGTCGTTGCTCTTCGGCGACTGTGTATTGAACCAATGGAATCCCGAGATAACGGCTACCGTGGGCAGCATGTCGCCGGAGGAGATTTTCAACAACTATGCCAAGAGCATTGGCATCGGCGGCATTGCCATGGCGGGCATCATAGGCATCGTGAAGTCGTGGAGCATCATCAAGAGTGCCGTAGGCCTGGCGTCCAAGGAAATGTTTGGCAAAGGCAAGGCCAATGCAATAGAAAGACGCACGCAACGCGATATCCCGATGAAGGTCATTGCCATCGGCTCTATTCTTACGCTGGTGCTGGTATTCCTGTTCTTCTACTTCGACGTGATGCAAGGCAACCTGCTCCACACGGTGGTGGCCATTTTGCTGGTAGCAGCCATCTCCTTCCTGTTCACCACCGTAGCGGCCAATGCCATTGCCATTGTGGGCACCAACCCCGTGTCGGGCATGACACTGATGACACTTATCCTGGCCTCCGTCATCATGGTGGCTGTGGGGTTGAGAGGCCCCGGCGGCATGGTGGCTGCCCTCATTATGGGCGGCGTGGTGTGCACGGCCTTGTCCATGGCAGGCGGATTCATTACCGACCTGAAGATAGGCTATTGGCTGGGCAGCACGCCCGCCAAGCAACAGACGTGGAAATTCCTGGGCACCATTGTGTCGGCTGCCACGGTGGGCGGGGTGATGATTATACTGAACAAGGCATACGGCTTTACCAGCGGTGAACTGGCAGCCCCGCAAGCCAACGCCATGGCGGCCGTCATTAAGCCGCTCATGACGGGTGTGGGCGCTCCTTGGCTGCTCTACGGCATCGGCGCGGTGCTGGCCATCGTGCTTACCTTCTTCCGCATACCGGCACTGGCTTTCGCGCTGGGCATGTTCATCAATCTGGAACTGAACATCCCGCTGCTTGTAGGAGGCGCCATCAATTGGTATGTCACCACGCGCAGCAAGGATGCCGCCCTCAACGCAGCCCGTGGGGAGAAAGGCACGCTCATCGCTTCCGGCTTCATTGCAGGAGGCGCCCTGATGGGGGTAGTGAGCGCGGCTTTGCGCTTTGCCCAGGTAAACCTGGTACAAGACGAGTGGCTGGCCAACAGCTGGTCTGAGGTAGTGGCGCTCGGCGTGTACATCCTGCTGATAGCCTTCTTTATCAAAGCAGCCATGAAAGTCCAGAAAAACTAACCAAGCTTTTTACAGGAAATGAAGTCTACACTATTTACATTAGCCTTATTATTGCTTACCTCTATGCTTTCCGCCCAACAACGTATAGAGATGCCGCTTTGGCCCAACGGCGCGCCCAACGACAACGGGCTGACGCCCAAGGACGAGAACGGAGATGCCAACTTTCTGAACCTGGTGGCCAATACCTCCGCATCCATCACGGTATACAAAGCCGACAAGCCGAACGGCATGGCCATCGTCATGTGTCCCGGAGGCGGATACTGGGGCGTGGCCTTGGGGCATGAGGGACACGACATGGCCTCGTGGCTCAACGCCCAAGGCATCACCTACGTCGTGCTAAAGTACCGCATGCCCAACGGGCATCATGAGATTCCCCTGAACGATGCCGAGCAGGCCATGCGCCTGGTGCGTGCCAATGCCGCCGACTGGGGCATCAATCCCCGGCGGGTAGGCATTATGGGCGCTTCGGCGGGAGGGCACCTAGCAGCATCGCTCGCTACCCTATATGGCAGCCAAGAGACGAAGCCCGACTTCCAGATATTGTTTTACCCCGTCATCAGCATGGATGCCGCCATCACCCACCAAGGCTCGCGCGACAACCTGCTGGGAAAGCATCCTTCAGAAGAATTGGTACGCCGCTATTCACTTGAGCAACAAGTTGACGAAAATACCCCGCAGGCTTTCATCATGCTGTCGGCAGACGACGATGCAGTGCCGCCAGCCAACAGCATGCGATACATACAGGCCTTGCTGGAGCACAAAGTGCCGACGAGCCTGCACATGTATCCCACGGGAGGACACGGATGGGGTTTCCGCGACAGCTTCATCTACAAGCGCCAATGGACGGGCGAGCTGGAGAAATGGCTGCGCGAAGGCATCCGGTGGGAATGACCCCCGTAGACAGACAATACCATTATTTATAAAATGCTAATAAGACAATGAAAACAATCACTAAAACCCTCTTCACCCTGCTCGGAGCTTTGGCCTTCGGCCTGCAAGCCGGGGCACAGGATGTGGACGACACCGTGCTGAAGAACGGACTGAACTACTTGAACACTCCCTACGTGGCTCACGTGCTGGACAATGCCAATGGGCCGGAAGAACTTATCCTGAACTGCGATGAGCTGGACTGCCAGACGTTTGTGGAGTATGTCTTGGCCGAATCGCTCTGCCCCAAGCTGGCAAATGGAGACATATCGGAAAGCACCTTTGCCGACAAGGTGCAACAATTGCGCTACCGCAACGGCCGGATTGACGGCTATGCCTCGCGCCTGCACTATGTGACCGACTGGATAAACAACGCCGTGCGCCAGGACATCCTCGAAGACATTACCGCCGAGAAAAGCCCTGCCACCCTTACCATATCCGTAAACTACATGACCACGCACCCCAGCCAGTACAAGCCTTTGGCCAACTCGCCGGAAAACGTGGCAAAAATGAAACAGGTGGAGCAGGCTCTGGACGGGCAACAGGTGCACTACCTGCCCGAAGACCAGCTGCCCTACAACGGCCTGGCCTGGATTAAGAACGGAGACATCATTGCCATCACCACCAATCGCCCCGGGCTCGACATTGCCCACATGGGCATAGCCTTCTACGTGGAAGGCCGGCTGACGCTGCTACATGCCTCGCAAAAGGAAGGCAAAGTGTGCGTATCCACCACCACCCTGCCCCAAATGCTCAAGAACCATGAGGACTGGACAGGCATACGCGTGCTGCGATTGAAATTATAAAAACATCATAAGACATCAACGATATATGGAAAACAGAAGTTTAGTAACCATTGCCGAACACAGCAAGGAGAAAATACTCTACATGCTTGAGATGGCGAAGGAATTTGAGGCACACCCCAACCGCCACCTGCTTTATGGAAAAGTCGTGGCCACGCTGTTCTTTGAACCCTCCACGCGCACGCGCCTCAGCTTTGAGACCGCCGCCAACCGCCTGGGGGCACGCGTCATAGGCTTCTCCGACCCCAAGGCCACCAGTTCGTCCAAAGGAGAAACGCTGAAAGATACCATCAAGATGGTGAGCAACTATGCCGACATCATCGTGATGCGGCACTACCTGGAAGGGGCGGCACGCTATGCCAGCGAGGTGACCGACGTGCCTATAGTAAACGCGGGCGACGGAGCCAACCAGCACCCTTCGCAGACTATGCTCGACCTCTACTCCATCTACAAGACGCAAGGCACATTGGAGAACCTGAACATCTTCCTGGTGGGCGACTTGAAATACGGCCGCACAGTGCACTCCCTGCTCATGGCCATGCGCCACTTCAACCCCACTTTCCACTTCATTGCCCCCAACGAGCTGAAGATGCCCGAGGAATACAAGATATATTGCAGGGAGAACGGCATCCGCTACGTGGAACACAGCGACTTCACGGAAGAGACCATTGCCGATGCCGACATCCTCTACATGACCCGCGTGCAGCGCGAACGCTTTACCGACCTAATGGAGTATGAACGGGTGAAGAACGTGTACATCCTGCGCAACAAGATGCTGGAGCACACGCGCCCCAACCTGCGCATCCTGCACCCACTGCCCCGCGTCAACGAGATTTCGTATGATGTGGACGACAACCCCAAGGCTTACTACTTCCAGCAGGCGCAAAACGGGCTGTATGCTCGCGAAGCCATCCTGTGCGACGTGCTGGGCATCACACTGGACGAGGTGAAGGCCGACTCGAAGGCATGCAAATAAAGGCTGTAATCTTGGCGACATGCCAAGTAGTAACTTGGAAACATGCCAAGTAGTAATTTGAGGACGCGTCAAGTAATAACTTAACATGAACAAAAGAAGAACTATGAACAAGAAAGAACTTCAGGTAGCCGCACTGGAGAACGGCACCGTCATCGACCATATACCCTCCGAAAAGCTCTTTACCGTGGTGTCTCTGCTCGGGTTGGAGCACATGAGCAATAACATCACCATAGGCTTCAACCTGAAAAGCAAAAAGCTGGGCACGAAAGGCATCATCAAGATAGCCGACAAGTTTTTCTGCGACGACGAGATAAACCGCATAGCCGTAGTAGCCCCCAACGTAAAACTGAACATCATACGCAACTACGAGGTGGTGGAGAAGCGCGAAGTGCGCCTGCCCGACGAACTGCGCGGCATCGTGAAGTGTGCCAACCCCAAGTGCATCACCAACAACGAGCCCATGCCCACGCGCTTCCACGTCATCGACAAAGACCGCTGCATCATAAAATGCCACTATTGCGAAAAGGAGCAAAGCAGGGAAGAAATTACCATCATCTGATAAACAAAGAGCTAAAGAAAGGACATGAAACAAGACTGGAAGCCAGGCACCATGATTTATCCCCTGCCCGCCGTGCTGGTGAGCTGCGGAAGCACGCCGGAAGAATACAACCTGCTGACTGTGGCATGGACGGGTACCCTTTGCACCAATCCGCCTATGTGCTACATCTCCGTGCGGCCAGAGCGGCATTCGTACGACATCATCAAGCGAAACATGGAGTTTGTCATCAATCTTACCACCAAGGAGATGGCGCGCGCCACGGATTGGTGCGGTGTACGTTCGGGCAAAAACTACGACAAGTTCAAAGAAATGGGCCTTACGCCGGGACCGTGCACTGTAGTCAAGGCTCCGCTGGTGGAAGAATCGCCCCTGTGCATAGAGTGCCGGGTGAAGGAAATCATATCCTTGGGCTCGCACGACATGTTCATGGCCGAGGTGGTAAACATACGTGCAGATGAAAAATACCTGAACCCGGAAAGCGGCAAGTTTGAACTGGCCGAAAGCAACCCACTGGTGTACGTGCATGGCGGTTATTACGAACTGGGGAGCAAGATTGGCAAATTCGGCTGGTCGGTCGAAAAGAAAACAAACAAATAAAGACAAAGTAACCTGCAGGTGCATGAAAAGGACATTACTCATAGGGCTATGCATGCTTGCCCCCTTCACTATGGTGTGGGGGCAAGATACCCCTATGGCGGACACGCCTAAAAATAAACCGCACTACGAGCGCACGGTGAACTTCGGCGTGAAAGGGGGCTTCACCTCATCACTGTTCCTGGCCACCGACCTGCAGGTGAATGGGGTGACCATCGACGAAATACAAAACAACTACAAAATAGGCTATTTCGGCTCTGTGTTCATGCGCATCAACTTTGAGCGGCATTTCCTCCAGCCGGAGATATCGTATACCATCAACCGATGCAACATCACCTTCAACAAGCCCCAGGAAAACGATGCACAGATAGGCGCCCTGCCGGCCGAAGCCTCCATCACCTCGTCCATCCATAGTGTGGACATCCCTGTGATTTACGGATACAACTTCATCAAGCAGGGGCCTTACAGCCTGGCTGTGTTTGGCGGGCCTAAGATACGCTACATCATGAACAAGCAAAGCGACATCGACTTTGAAAACTTCGACCAGCGCGACATCAAGGAGACGCTTCACCCACTCAACTTCAGCTTCACGCTGGGAGTGGCGGTCAACATCTCGCGCATATTCTTCGACTTCCGCTATGACTTGGGCCTGCACAACATGTCCAAACGCATCTCCTACGAGCTTCCGCCCGATGCCACAGGCGAGGACTACGAGATACACTTCAGCCGTAGGGACAATGTATTGAGCTTCTCGCTGGGTGTGCTTTTATAAGCGTTTTATAAGGAGTATCGAGTTTTTTCCGTACCTTTGCACGAAAAGTTGCCATGACAATGAAAAAAGAAAGCCAAGTGATATTCGACCGTAACGTGATAGAGTTTGTCACGGTTGCTGCCGAATTCTGTAATTATATGGAGCGAACAGAGGGCATGAAGCGCTCAGACTTTGTCGACACTACCCTGAAAATTCTCCCCTTGCTTTATCTGAAGGCCTCCCTGCTACCCGAATGCCACGCCATGGGCGAGGACATGCCGGAAAACTATGTGACCGAGGAAATCTACGAGGTGCTACGCATGAATCTGGCAGGGCTGCTGGCCGGACGGGATGACTACCTGGACGTGTTTGTGGAAGACATGAAATATAGCGACCAACCCATCACCCGCTACATTTCAGAGGACTTGGCGGACATTTACCAGGACATCAAAGACTTTATCTTCGTCTTCCAACTGGGGCTGAACGAGACCATGAACGACTCGCTCGCCATCTGCCAGGAGAACTTCCGCACCTATTGGGGGCAAAAGCTGGTGAACACCTTGCGGGCCTTGCACGAAGTAAAGTATGCGCAAACAGAAGAAGAGGAGGAAGATAATGCCGAGGTTGAAGAAGAAGAAGACTGCGGATGCGGGTGCCACGAACACCACCACCATCAACACCACGAATAAAGTATGGAGGAGGACAGGCAAATGGTAATTATAAAGCGGACCATCGACAAAAACACCTTGAATGAGTTACCCAAGGCTACCTTCGGGGGAGAAATACACGTGGCACAAACGCCAGCCGAGGCCGAACGGGCCGTAGAATACCTGAAACGTTGCCCCTTGGTGGGCATCGATAGCGAGACGCGCCCTTCCTTCAGCAAAGGCAGACAATACAAAGTGGCGCTTTTACAAGTGTCTACCCCTGACCATTGTTTTCTTTTCCGCCTCAACCTGACGGGGCTTACTCTGCCCGTCATTACCTTGCTGGAAAGCCCTAAAATAACCAAAGTAGGACTGTCACTGCACGACGACTTCATGATGCTGCACAAACGCGCCCCCTTCGAGCCCCGCGCCTGCGTGGAGTTGCAAGAATATGTACGCCCCTTCGGCATACAAGACAAGAGCTTGCAGAAGATATACGGCATTCTGTTCAACGAAAAGATATCGAAAGCACAACGTCTGTCCAACTGGGAAGCACCTGTACTCACCGAGCCGCAAAAGCTTTATGCCGCCACCGATGCCTGGGCCTGCCTCAACATCTACAACCGCCTGCAAGAGCTCAAGGCATCGGGTAACTTCTGCATAGAGCCTGAAGCCGAAGACAAGGAATCGCATGCAAAGACAGAAGAAAAACTGTAGTTTATACATCTATTATATATGCATAAGATACATCTAAAACCCGGAAAAGAAGAATCACTGAAGCGTTTCCACCCTTGGGTATTCTCAGGCGCCATAGCCCGCATTGAGGGAAAGCCCGAAGAAGGAGAAGTAGTGGAAGTACGCACTGCCGGGGGTGAATTTATAGCTAAAGGACATTACCAGATAGGCAGCATAGCCGTGCGCGTGCTGACATTCGACCCGCAAGAGGACATAGACAAAGACTTTTGGCGCCGCCGCCTGACTGCCGCTTATGCCCTTCGCCACAGCATCGGACTGACGGAACGCGCAGACAACAACACTTACCGCTTGGTGCACGGCGAGGGCGACAACCTGCCGGGACTGGTGGTGGACGTGTATGGGCGCACAGCTGTGATACAAGCCCACTCGGCCGGAATGCACTTGGAACGCATGACCATTGCCCGCGCGCTGGCTGAAGTGATGGAGGGACGTGTGGACAACGTCTACTACAAGTCGGAAAACACCCTACCCTTTAAGGCCGACCTTTATCCTGAAAACGGCTTCCTGCTGCAATCCGGGGAAGGTGAGCCTACAGACATTGCCACAGAGTACGGACTGCACTTCCACATCGATTGGCTGAAGGGACAGAAAACCGGCTTCTTCATTGACCAACGTGAAAACCGCGCCCTGCTGGAGCGCTACGCCCGCGGACGACGAGTGCTTAACATGTTCTGCTACACAGGCGGATTCTCGGTGTATGCCATGCGTGGAGGCGCCAGCCTGGTGCACTCAGTGGACAGCTCGGGCAAAGCCATCGACTTGACGGACAAAAACATTGCATTGAACTTTCCTAAAGATACACGTCACCAATCATTGGCTGAAGATGCCTTCAAGTACCTCGACCGCATGGAGAAGGGTGCTTATGACCTCATCGTGCTCGATCCCCCTGCCTTTGCCAAACATCGAGATGCCCTGCGCAATGCCCTGTTGGGTTACCGCAAGCTCAACCTCAAGGCTTTCGAAAAAATCAAATCGGGTGGCATTCTGTTCACCTTCTCGTGCTCGCAAGCCGTCAGCAAAGAGCAGTTCCGCACAGCAGTCTTCACGGCTGCAGCCCTTTCGGGAAGGAATGTGCGCATCCTGCACCAGCTTACCCAACCGGCTGACCATCCCGTCAACATCTACCATCCCGAAGGGGAATATTTGAAGGGATTAGTGCTCTACGTGGAGTAAAAAGGCACTTATTTGCTAAAAAGAGTTAATAGACAGAAGATTGTCACGAAAATATTTGGAGGCATGGTGCAAAGCCCTTACCTTTGCACTGTGTTTTTCATGGTATTAGATTTAAGGTTAATAAAGATTGGGTGTCTGGGATAGATACCCTTCTTTTTTTCTAATCTAACCGAATCCCTCCCCACGCAAGGAGGGCTTTTTTTTACCCTTCTTATACGAAAAAAGCATTCCCTACATTTGTTTTTCTGACCTGCGCATCGTACATTTGCATGACAACAAAAAAACTCAAAAAACATTCTAAAAAGAAATGGGCATCAAAATCCGACTTACCGTCATGCAATTCTTCCAGTTCTTTGTCTGGGGAGCATGGCTCATATCATTGGGAGGCTATATGGGAAACGCCTTGCACTTCGAAGGAGGCGAAATTGGCGCTATCTTTGCCACGGGAGGCATAGCCGCCCTATTCATGCCGGGACTCACCGGAATCATTGCCGATAAATGGATAAATGCTGAGCGGCTGTACGGCCTGCTCCACCTGGTGGGCGCAGGAGCATTGCTCTACGCCTCGACCGCTACCAGCTACAATCAGATGTATTGGGCCATGCTCCTCAACATGCTGGCCTACATGCCTACGCTTTCGCTAGCCAACACGGTGTCGTACAACGCGCTGGAGAAGCATCACATGGATCTCGTGAAGGATTTCCCCCCCATTCGCGTGTGGGGCACGGTAGGTTTCATCTGCGCAATGTGGGCGGTGGACCTGACTGGATTCAAGGCCAGTGCTGCCCAGCTCTATGTAGCTGCCGCATCAGCCGCTGCGTTAGGTCTATACGCCTTCAGCCTCCCCCCTTGTCCACCCCAGCGCGGTGAAGGAAAAACGATGCTTTCGGCCTTCGGACTGGATGCCCTGGTGCTGTTCAAGCAAAAAAAGATGGCCATTTTCTTCCTGTTCTCTATGTTGCTGGGAGCAGCGTTGCAAATTACCAACACCTACGGCGACCTGTTTTTAGGCTCTTTCGCCTCCATACCCGAGTATGCCGACTCGTTTGGCGTGAAGCACTCCGTCATCCTGCTTTCTATTTCGCAGATGAGCGAAACGCTGTTCATTCTGGCCATCCCCTTCTTCCTAAAACATTTTGGCATCAAGAAAGTCATGCTCATCAGCATGTTCGCCTGGGTGTTCCGCTTTGGCCTGTTCGGTTTAGGCAACCCGGGCGATGGCCTTTGGATACTCATCCTCTCCATGATAATCTACGGCATGGCCTTCGACTTTTTCAATGTGTCCGGCTCACTGTTCACCGAGATGGAAGCCCGTCCCAGCATCCGCGCCAGCGCGCAGGGGCTGTTCTTCATGATGACCAACGGCGTGGGTGCCTTCATAGGCGGACATGCCAGCGGAGCCGTGGTAGACGCTTTCTCCATCTACGAAAACGGCTTGCTCATCAGCCGGGAGTGGACACCCATCTGGCTCATCTTCGCAGGATATGCCTTGGTCATAGGCATTTTGTTCGGACTTGTATTCCGCTACAAGCACACTGCCGAAGAACATAAACCATAAAACGTACCTTCTATGAACAACCGTAGAAAAGTAGAGCTTGAAGTGCTCAACATCACCAATAGCCACATGCAGGCAGGCGCCTTCGCACTGGTGCTGCTCGAAAAAGACGGCACACGCCAGCTGCCCGTCATAGTGGGAGCCACCGAGGCGCAAGCCATCATCTTGGAGCTGAAGGGCATCAACCCTCCGCGCCCACTCACCCACACCCTGTTTGCATCCGTGCTCGAAGCCCTGGGGGCACAGCTACTGCGCGTGCTCATCTACAAAATGGAAAACGGGATATATTATGCCTACTTGTACCTGCGAGCGGGCGACACCATATTCCGCGTAGATTCGCGCACGAGCGACGCTATCGTGCTTGCCCTGCGCATGGCTGCCCCCATACTGATTTACGAAGACATACTTGAAACCGGGCACATACGCATAAACGACTCCGGCGAGGAAATGCAAGGAGAAGCGGGAGGCTATGCAAAAGAAAGCCGGGCACACCCTCTGGACAAGGGACACGAGCCCTCGTTGGCCTCCTTGCAGACAGCCCTGGAAAAAGCCATCGAAAAAGAGAACTACGAACAGGCCGCCGTGCTGCGCGACAAGATAAACCAACTTACCCAAGCCGCCAAATAATCTTCTTTTTTCACGTCTCTCTCTCACACACATTATGCACGTATTCTACACACCCGACATACTGACAAAGGCCGAACTGCCCGAAGAAGAAGCCGCACACGCCACCCGTGTATTGCGCCTCCAGGCAGGCGATGAAATCCGCCTCACCGACGGACAAGGCAACTTTTACCACGCACGCATAACCGCCACGGGAGGCAAACGCTGCCTGGTGGACGTACTCGAAACCATCCCCCAACCTCCCTTGTGGAAAGGGCACCTCCACATAGCCATGGCGCCCACCAAGAACATGGACCGTACGGAGTGGTTTGCCGAAAAAGCCACCGAGATAGGCCTCGACGAATTGACCTTCCTGTCCTGCCGGTACTCGGAAAGGAAAATCATCAAGACAGAACGCATCAACAAAATCCTCATATCCGCCATCAAGCAATCGCTCAAGGCCCGCCTGCCCAAGCTGAACGAAATGACCGCCTTCGACCACTTCATTCACCAGTCTTTTCCCGGGCAGAAATTCATTGCTCACTGCTATCCCGGCGAAAAGCCCTTGCTGAAAGACGTGGTGCAGCCCGGCGCAAGCGCCGTAGTGCTCATAGGTCCTGAGGGAGACTTCAGCGAAGAAGAAGTTGCCACTGCCCTTGCTTGCGGATTTACCCCCATCAGCCTGGGGCGCTCGCGCCTGCGCACCGAGACGGCCGCCCTCGTGGCCTGCCACATTCTAAACCTGCAAAATCAATAACTCCCCCTGCCACATGCCCCATCGCTACGACTTGATTACCATTCTCGGACCTACCGCTTCGGGCAAGACTGCCCTCGCCGCCGCCCTTGCCTACGAGCTGGATGCGGAAATCATCAGCGCCGACTCACGCCAAGTGTACCGCGGCATGGACATAGGCACGGGGAAAGACCTGGCCGACTATGCCATCGGCGGAAAGCACATCCCCTATCACTTGATAGATATTGTGGAGCCGGGCTATAAATACAACGTTTTCGAGTACCAGCGCGACTTCCTTTCCGCCTATGAAGGCATCCGCCGACGGGGCAAGTGGCCCATTCTGTGCGGAGGCACCGGGCTCTACCTCGAGTCGGTGCTGAAAGGCTACCGCCTATTGCCCGTGCCCGAAAACCCTGAGCTCCGCGCGCGCCTCTCGGGCATGACGCTGGAAGAGCTGACCGAACTGCTCCGCACCTACAAGACGCTGCACAACACCACCGATGTAGACACCCCCAAGCGCGCCATCCGGGCCATAGAAATCGAGGAATTTTATCGTACTACGCCAGTAAGCGAGCGTTCCTTTCCCCGGTTGGAAGGCCTTATAGTCGGGGTAAGCATAGACAGGGACTTGCGCCGCGAGAAGATTACCCGCCGCCTGCGCCAGCGCCTGGACGAAGGCATGGCCGACGAGGTACGCCAGTTATTGGCCAAGGGGCTGACGCCGGACGACCTCATCTACTACGGACTGGAGTATAAGTACGTCACCCTGTACGTCACCGGGCAGCTGTCCTTCGCCGACATGTTTACCCGGCTGGAGACTGCCATCCACCAGTTTGCCAAGCGGCAGATGACGTGGTTTCGCGGCATGGAACGTCGCGGTTTTGTCATACACTGGGTCGATGCCTCCCTGCCCATGGAAGAAAAGATTGCCTTCATCCGCCGGAAACTTCAAGAGAATTAGTATATTTGGCCCCACAAAAAAACAGATAAAGCCATGAGTGTATCGCCCGATAAGTGGGGAATCATCTACAACCCCAAAGCCGGCACCCGCAAGGTGCAGAAACGCTGGAAGTCCATCAAGGAGTACATGGACAAGCAAGGCGTGGATTACGATTACATACAGTCGGAAGGATTCGGCTCGGTGGAGCGGCTGGCTGGCATATTGGCCAACAACGGCTACCGCACCATCGTGGTGGTGGGGGGCGACGGCGCGCTGAACGACGCCATCAACGGCATCATGCGCTCCGACGCGCCCCGGAAGGCCGACATCGCGCTGGGCATCATACCCAACGGCATTGGCAACGACTTTGCCAAGTATTGGGGCATGGACACGGACTATAAGGAGGCGGTGAAGTGCATCATGCACGGCCGGAGGCGACGCATCGACGTGGGCACCTGCCAGTATTACGACGGCCAGGGGCACGTCACCCGCTACTTCCTCAACGCCATCAACATAGGCCTGGGGGCAAGGATTGTGAAGATTACCGACCAGTGCAAGCGCTTCTGGGGCGTGAAGTACCTGTCGTATCTCATGGCCTTCATCTCGCTCATCTTCGAGCGCAAGCTCTACCGCATGCACCTCAAGGTGAACGACGAACACATCCGCGGCCGCATCATGACCGTGTGCATAGGCAGCGCCTGGGGGTGGGGACAGCTGCCCAGCGCGGTGCCCTACAACGGGTGGCTCGATGTCTCCGTCATCCACCGCCCCGAGCTGCGGCAGCTGTGGCCCGGCCTGTGGATGCTGATGAAGGGGCGCATACTGAACAACAAGCTGGTGCGCCCCTATCGCACGCGGCAGGTCAAGGTGCTGCGCGCACGGGGCGCCGCCGTCGACCTCGACGGCCGCCTGCTGCCCCGCCACTTCCCGCTGACCATCGGCATACTGCCCGAAGCCATCACCCTCATCATTCCGGAATGACCCGTTTAGGAATGGTTTGTCAAGAAAAAGCAACGCGGACAGGACGAGACTTAAGTGTCGTCAAAAATAGACTTAAGTGTCGCCGCGAACGGACTTAAGTCCATTTTCAACGACACTTAAGTCCATTTTCAACCGCGCCTAAGTCCGTTTCCAACGACACTTAAGTCCGTTTCAGCAGGCATAACGGCGCATTTCCGGCCACGATTGGAAAAAATAAATGCCGGGCCGTGTGATTTCCGCCACCCCTTGCCGACTGATAGGGCATGAATAGACGATAAATGTTCAACCAAAAAACGATAAGACAATGAAACATCTATTGAGAAAACTTAGCCTGGCCGTGCTCGTCATGGGGTGCAGCCTCGCGCCGCTGCGGGCACAACAATTGCCCCCCCTGCCCACCGACCCTGCCGTGCGCATCGGCAAGCTGGACAACGGCCTGACCTACTACATCCGCCACAACGAGCAGCCCGCCGACCGGGCCGACTTCTACATTGCGCAGAAGGTGGGCTCCATACAGGAGGAGCAAAACCAGCTGGGGTTGGCCCACTTCCTGGAACACATGTGCTTCAACGGCACCACACACTTCCCCGGCGACGCCCTCAAGCACTACCTGGAGACCATCGGCGTGAAGTTTGGCGAAAACCTCAACGCCTACACCTCGGTGGAAGAGACGGTGTACAACATCAGCAATGTGCCCGTGCAGACGCCGGGAGCCATCGACTCGTGCCTCCTCATCTTGCACGACTGGAGCAACGACCTCACGCTCGACCCCAAGGAGATTGACAAAGAGCGCGGCGTCATCAACGAAGAGTGGCGCATGCGCATGACGGCCGACCAGCGCCTGCTCGAAAAGGCACTGCCCGTGCTCTTCGCCGGCACAAAGTATGCCACCTGCTTCCCCATCGGCACGATGGACGTGGTGATGAACTTCCCTTACCAGGCGCTGCGCGACTACTATGAAAAGTGGTACCGCCCCGACCTGCAAGGCCTCGTCATCGTGGGCGACATTGATGTGGACGCCGTGGAGGCCAAAATCAAGCAGATGTTTGCCGACATCCCCGCCCAGCCCGACGCTGCCAAGCGCGAGTACTACCCCATCCCCGACAACAAGGAGCCTATTATATATATAGGTAAGGACAAGGAGCAACCCTACGTGCAGGCCATCATCATGTGCAAGCACGACGTCACCCCCGACGACCAGAAGAACAACGCCGGCTACCTCATGGAGCTCTATGCCAAAAACCTCATCAGCAACATGCTCTACGCCCGCCTCAACGAGCTGCTGCAGACAGCCAACCCGCCCTACATAGCCGCCGGAGCGTACGACAACTCCATCCTGGGCGTCACCAAGACGAAAGCCGCCTTTACCGGCGTGGCCGTCTGCCAGGAGAACAACATCAAGCAAGGCTTCACCGCCGTGCTGCGCGAAATGGAGCGCGCCCGCCGCTTCGGCTTCACCGAGAGCGAGTATGCCCGCGCCCGTGCCGAGTTCCTCCGCCAGATAGAGTCGGCCTACAACGAGCGCGACAAGCGCCGCAACGACCAGTTTGTCAACGAGTACGTCCGCCTCTTCCTCGACAACGAGCCCGCACCAGGCATTGAGACCGAGTATGCCCTCTACAACCAGTTGGCTCCCGCCATTCCGGTAGACCTCATCAACAAGCTGATGGAACAGCTGATGCCCCAGGACAACCGCCTCGTAGTCTTCATGGCACCCGATAAGGAAGGTCTCGCCCTCCCCACCGAAGCCGACCTCAAGGCCTGGATGCAGGAAGTGGCCGCCGAAACACTCGAGCCCTACGTAGACAAGGTGTCCAACGAGCCGCTGATGAAGGAAGCCCCCAAGGGCGGCCAGATTGTTTCGGAAACGCAAGACGAGAAGCTCGGCACCGTAAACCTCACCCTGTCCAACGGCGTGAAGGTCATCATCAAGAAGACCGACTTCAAGGCCGACCAGATACTGATGAAAGGCGTCAGCTTCGGTGGAAGCTCCCTGTTCCCCGACAGTGAGGTCATCAACATCGAAGGGCTGGATGCCGTCAGCGTAGGCGGCCTGGGCAACTTCAATGCCATCGACCTGGAGAAGGTGCTGGCAGGCAAGAAAGCCAGCGTGAGCTTCGGCATCGGCGACAAGACTGAGACCGTGAACGGCTCATGCTCGCCCAAAGACTTCGAGACGATGATGCAACTCACCTACCTCACCTTCACCGCGCCCCGCCGCGACGACGAAGCCTTTGCTTCCTTCAAGAACCGTGCCCGCGCCTCGCTCGAGAATCAGGAGCTGGACCCCATGACCGCCTTCAGCGACAGCATAACCTTTGCCCTCAACATGGGACACCCGCGCACCCTGCGCCTCAAGGCCGACCAGATTGACCAGATGGACTACGACAAGATTCTCGCCATGTACCGCGACCGCTACCAGGATGCCGGCGACTTCACCTTCATCCTCGTGGGCAACGTGGACGTGGAAGCCATGAAACCCCTCATCGCCACCTACCTGGGCGGGCTGCCCTCGACCGGTCGCAAGGAAACCTTCAAGGACAACCACATAGAGTGGCGCAAGGGCGAGTACAAGAACGTCTTCAGCCACAAGCAAGAGACGCCCAAGGCCAGCAACTTCGTATGCTACACCGGCACGTGCGACTACACGCTGAAGAACACCGTGCTGATGGACATGCTGGGACAGATACTCGACATTGTCTACACCGCTACCGTGCGTGAGGATGAAGGCGGAGCCTACAGCATATTCGCCGGCGGCAACCTCAACAAGTACCCCACGCCGAGGGCAGGCCTGCAAATCATCTTCGAGACGGCACCCGAGAAGCGCGAGCGCATGATGGAAATCGTGTTCGAGCAGCTGGACAACATGGCGAAGAACGGCCCGAAGGCCGAAGACCTGGCCAAGGTGAAGGAATTCATGCTGAAGAAGCACGCCGAAGACCTGAAGGAGAACAGCTACTGGCTCAGCGCCCTCGACGAAGTGTTCTACAACGGCATGAACCCCGTAGACGGATACGAGCAAGTGGTGGAAGGCATCACGGCGGACGACGTCCGGCAGTTTACCGCCAACCTGCTGGGTCAGGGCAACGAAGTAGAAGTCTCGATGGTTTCGGAGACTAAATAACCAACCATTCCCTCCCCTTGGAGCCTGTCACCCCTTATGCGGATACGTGCTCCAAGGGGTTTCCCTTTTTTATACGCACTATGAACTTATTCTTAGAACTGCGCCGCCACGGCAAGCTGGCCGACAAGCGCCACCCCATGTACGAGAAAAACCGCTTCGGGCGGCTGTGGATGTACCTCATGGCCATCTTCTGGGCGGGCTACCTCATCTTCTTCGGCACGCTGTTCGCCTTCGCCATGCAGGACGAGGCACGCGAGCCATACCACATCATCAACTCCGGGCTGATATTCTTCCTCATACTGGACTTCATGATACGCTTCCCCTTCCAGAAGACGCCCACGCAGGAAGTGAAGCCCTACTTGTTGCTGCCAGTGCCCCGACGTCGGGTCATCGACTTCCTGCTGCTGCGCTCGGGCCTGAGCGGGTTCAACCTGGTATGGCTGTTCTTCTTCGTGCCCTTCGCCACGTTCACCGTGGTGCGCTTCTACGGAGTGGGCGGACTGCTGGGCTACTGCCTGGGCATCTGGCTGCTGATGGTGCTGAACAACTACTGGTTCCTGCTGTGCCGCACGCTGATGAACGAACGCCTCGCGTGGGTGCTGCTGCCACTGGCCGTGTACGGAGCGGTGATAGCCGCCATGTTCGTGCCGGACGACTGCCCGCTATTCGACTGGTCCACCGACCTGGGCGAGTACTTCATCACCGGCAACGGGTTGGCCTACCTGGGCGTGCTGGCCTGCATCGCGCTGATGTGGTGGGTGAACCGCACGCTGATGGCGCGCCTCATCTACGCCGAGCTGAACAAGACGGAGGACACGCGCGTCAGGCACCTGTCGGAGTACCGCTTCCTGGACCGCTACGGCGAGGTGGGCGAATACATGCGCCTGGAGCTGAAGCTGATGCTGCGCAACAAGGTGTGCAAGACCGCCCTGCGCACGGGCATCCTGGTGGTCGTCATGTTCAGCCTGCTGATGAGCTTCACCGACGCCTACGACGGCGGCTTCATGAAGAGCTTCATACTGGTGTACAACTTCACCATCTTCGGCATCCTGTTCCTCGGCGGCATCATGAGCTACGAGGGCAACTACATCGACGGGCTGATGAGCCGGAAGGAAGCCATCTACTCGCTGCTCCGTGCCAAGTACATCGTCTACGGGCTGGGCATCCTCATACCCCTGCTGCTGATGGTGCCCGCCATGGCTACCGGCAAGGTGACCGTACTCAGCTGCCTCTCCGTGGCCGTGTTCACCGTGGGGTGCATATACTGCTGCCTGTTCCAGATGGCGGTGTACAACACGCGCACCATCGACCTCAACGCCAAGATGACCAGCCGCAACAGCATGGGCACGGGTCTGCAGAACCTCATCAGCATCCTGGCCTTCGGCGGGCCGCTGGCAGTGAAGGCCGTGCTCGACGCGCTGCTCCCCGCCCCCGTGGGCGACTGGCTGATGCTGGCCATCGGCCTGGGCTTCATACTGACCAGCAGGCTGTGGCTCAGAAACATCTACCGCCGCTTCATGGCGCGGAGGTACAAGAACATGGAGGGCTTCCGCGACAGCCGCCAAGGCTGACCCGAAACCGACCCTTAAGGGTTGACGATGCTGACCCTTAAGGGTAGACGGCACAGACCCTCAAGGGTTGAAGGCGCTGACCCTTAAGGGTTGAAGGTACCGACCCTCAAGGGTAGTCGGCACCGCCCCCTAGACCTCGACGGAACCTCCGCCTATGCCGACCCGACGCCTCCGCCTATGCCGACTTGACGCCTCCGCCTATGCCGACCTGACGTCGCCGCCTATGCCGAGTAAAAGGCACTTTATACAACAGAAAACAACAACGACAAGAATATGATAACAATCAACAACTTACAGAAACATTTCGGCTCGAAGACGGCCATCGACATCGAGCACTACGACATCGCCCAGGGCGACATGCTCGGCCTGGTGGGCAACAACGGCGCGGGCAAGACCACCCTGTTCCGCCTCATGCTCGACCTGCTGCAAGCCGACCGCGGCACCGTCCTCATAGACGGTACCGACGTGAGCCGCTCGGAGGACTGGAAGCGCGACACGGGCGCCTTCATCGACGAGAGCTTCCTCATAGACTACCTCACGCCCGAGGAGTACTTCTACTTCATCGGCCGCATGTACGGCCTCAAGAAAGACGAGGTGGACAGCCGCTTGCAGCCCTTCGACCGCTTCATGAACGGCGAGGTGCTGGGGCAGAAAAAGTTCATCCGCAACTACTCCATGGGCAACAAGCAGAAGATAGGCATCATCTCCGCCATGCTGCACCAGCCCCGGCTGCTCGTGCTCGACGAGCCCTTCAACTTCCTCGATCCCTCCAGCCAGTCCATCATCAAGCACCTGCTGAAGCGCTACAACGAAGAGCACCAGGCCACCGTCATCATCTCCAGCCACAACCTCAACCACACGGTAGACATCTGCCCCCGCATCGCCCTGCTGGAGCACGGCGTCATCATCCGCGACCTGCAGAACCGCGACAACTCCGCCGAGCGCGAACTCGAAGCCTACTTCAACCTCGCCGTCGAGGAGGAGATACGCGAAGAACAACAAGAAGAAGACAAAGAACAACAAACTGATAACAACAACACCGAACAACAATGAAACAGAAAACTCTCACCATCCTCGTGCTCCTCATGACCATTGCTATAGGAGCCAATGCACAACTTCTGTGGAAAATCTCCGGCAAAGAGTTGCAACAGCCCTCGTACATCTTTGGCACCTACCACCTCTCGCCCCTCAGCATCACCGACAGCATCGCCTCCCTGTCCCAGGCCATGGCCGATGCCAAGCAAGTGTATGGGGAAGTGGTGATGGCCGACATGATGAAGCCCGAAACCCTCGCCCGGATGCAACAGCAGATGATGCTGCCCAAGGACACCACCCTGCAAAGCCTCTTCACCCCCGAGGAATTTGAAACCGTGTCCCAAGCCGTGAAGGAGTACCTGCAAGCAGACATCGCCATGCTGGGCATGCTGAAACCGGCCGCCCTCTACCAGCAACTCACCGTACTGTTCTGCGTAAAGCACACACCAGGCTTTAATCCGCAGGAGCAACTGGACACCTACTTCCAGCAAGAAGCTACGAAGCAGGGCAAGAAGGTGGGCGGACTGGAGACGGTACAGTCGCAAGTAGACATCCTGTTCAACAAACCCCTGCGCCGCCAGGCACTGGACCTGTACTGCTTCGTCAGCGACCCCGACAAGGCCGACCGACAGATGAAGGAACTCGTGGCCGCCTATGCCGCCCAAGACCTGGACAAGATGCTCCGGCTGATGGAAGAAAAAGAAGGCACCTCGTGCGACCCCACGCCAGAAGACATGGACCAACTGCTCTACAACCGCAACACGGCCTGGATGGCACAGATGCCCGCCATCATGCAGGCTGCCCCCACCCTCTTCGTCGTGGGAGCCGGACACCTGCCCGGCGACAAAGGCGTATTAGCCCTGCTGAAACAACAAGGATACACAGTGGAGGCCATGCCATGAAGAAGCAGTACACCACCTACCTCTTCGACTTCGACTACACGCTGGCCGACTCCTCGCGCGGCATCGTCACCTGCTTCCGCCACGTGCTCGACCGCCACGGCTTCAACGCAGTGACCGACGACGCCATCAAGCGCACCATAGGCAAGACGCTGGAAGACTCCTTCGCCCTGCTCACCGGCATCGACGACCCCGCGCAGCTGGCCGGCTTCAAGAGCGAGTACGTCAAGGAGGCCGACGTGCACATGACGGCCAACACCGTGCTCTACCTCGAGACCAAGTCCGTGCTCACCGCCCTGAAGGACGCCGACGCGCTGATAGGCATCATCTCCACCAAGTTCCGCTACCGCATCGAGGAGCTACTCAGCCAGCACTTCCCGCCCCACTTCTTCCACCTCATCGTGGGGGGCGAAGACGTGAAGACGCCCAAACCCTCGCCCGAAGGCCTGCTGCTGGCCATCCGCGAGCTGCACTCCACCCGTGCCGAAACCCTCTACATAGGCGACAGCACCGTCGATGCCGAAACCGCCCGGGCGGCAGGCGTGGACTTTGCCGGAGTGACCCACGGCGTGACCACCGCCCAGGAGCTGGCCCGCTACCCCCACGTCAAGATTATGCCCACGCTGGAGGGCCTGCTGGAAGACTGAGGCATGCGCCGTAGCCACCCCGCGCCTTGCCCGTACATAGCCCCGATGTGGGCCTTACAAAGCCGGCGTGGTGGCGATACTACGCCAGCGTGCTGGCTGTACTACCCCCGGTCGGTAACGATACTACGCTACCAAGCAGAAAAAGCAAGAGGAAAATGCAGGAAATACTTGCCTGTTTCGCAAGAAAGCAGTACCTTTGCAGCCGATTATTCCGCAACGGGTTCGAAGAAGCGCCTTCCAAGTGATTGGGAGCCACCCGCCGGAGCTAACTTTATACAATATACATAACGAAATGTACGCAATTGTAGAAATCCAAGGCCAGCAATTCAAGGCAGAAGCTGGCAAGAAACTGTTTGTTTACCACATGCAGGAAGCCGAAAACGGCGCAACCGTAGAGTTCGACCGCGTTCTCTTGGTAGACAAAGACGGTGACATCACCGTAGGTACGCCCACCGTAGAAGGAGCCAAAGTGGTATGCGAAGTAAAATCGCCGCTGGTAAAAGGCGACAAGGTACTCGTCTTCCACAAGAAAAGAAGAAAAGGATACCGTAAACTGAATGGCCACCGCCAGCAGTTCACAGAGTTGACAATCAAAGAAGTAGTAGCTTAATCAACCTAAAAAACAGTAAGAAGAAATGGCACATAAAAAAGGTGTCGGTAGTTCGAAGAACGGCCGCGAATCAGCAAGCAAGAGATTAGGCGTTAAGATATTCGGTGGCGAAACCTGCAAGGCAGGCAACATCATCGTTCGTCAGAGAGGTACAGAATTTCATCCGGGTAAAAACATCGGCATGGGTAGCGACCACACTCTCTACGCCTTGGTAGATGGAACAGTAGAGTTCAAGGTGAACCGCGAAGACAGACGCTACGTATCTGTCATCCCCGCAGAAAGCGCAGAAGCATAAGTTTTTTGCCAAACATATTAATAACAGAAAAAGGATGCCGTTCGGGCATCCTTTTTCTGTACCCTCCCGGCACCGCGCCTGCTCCTCTCCCCAAGAAGTTTTTGCTAAAAAACTTCGCTCTATGACACACTATTACGTTTTTTTCGTATATTTGGAGCAGAATTCTTAACCCCTGTGCTTATGAAACTCTTGCTGACCTTTGCATGCCTGTTTTTCACCCTCCTGCCCACACCGGCGCAAGAAACTGACTCCATCCGCCTGGCCATGGAGAACTATGATTACGACACCGCCCTCCGCCTCATCGACAAAGACACGATGCCCGGCCTCCCCCTGTTGTATCAGAAAGGGCTCATCTTGCGGCAGCAAGGAGCAGCGGCGGCGGCCTTATCCGTCTTTCAAGACATCATGCAAAAAGACACCTCCTCGGCACGCCCCTGGATAGAAGCAGCCGTATGCTGCCAGTCGCTCGCCAAAAACAATCTCGCCCTACAATATTACCACAAAGCAACCCAACTGGCACCCGGCAACAAGTATGCCCGCATGCAATACATCAAGCAGCTATTGCAGCACCGCCGCTACCGGGAATCTCTGCAAGAAAGCCGCTCGTTGGCCGAAAGGGATAGCTCCGCAGCCGTACTGCACCTTGTGGGAATGAGCCTGGAAGGCTTGCGGGACACGGCCGCCATCGATTGCTACCAAGACATACACCGGCGCTATCCGGCAGACTATCTGGCTGTATCCAAACTATGCCAGCACTACCTGGCAGGCAACGACTTCGAGCATGCCATTGCATTGTCCGAAGCCTACCGCCAAGAGCAAGACTCCACCAACGTCATTGTCAACCAGCTCAATGCCCAAGCCTACTGCATGAACCGCGACTACCCTACCGCCATCCTGCGCTACCGTGAACTGCTACAGCAAGGCGACAGCAGTTTTTGCACCTGTTACTACATGGGCATCAGCAGCTATGCCGTCGAGGACTTCGACACCGCCTGCCGTGTGCTGGAAGTGGCCCGCCGGGAAAGTCCGCACGACATCAACCTGCTATACTACCTGGGGCGTTCTTACGAAAAAAGTTTCCAAGGCGAAGAAGGCAGCCTGTGCCTGGAAGAAGCCATAGGCTACACCTTGGTGCCGGACAGCGCCATGAACCGCCTTTACACCGCCCTTGCCGACTGCTACTACGTGGCAGGCAGGTATCGCGACCAGGCGGAGGTCTTGAAAATGCGCTATAAGGAATACGACCGGGAGAACCACCTGATACTCTACAACCTTGCCCTCCTCTATCAAACCGGATTGAAGGACTCAGACACTGCCATACATTACCTGGAAGCCTTTCTGAAAACACGCCCCAAAGAAGAAGCCGATAACCCAAAAGCCACTATCCGGGACGGAAATATCATCCCCAGCCGCATCATCTACTACAGGGCTGCGGAGAAATGGCTGAAAGACCTGCAAGAGCACAAGAAGGTGGAAGACTTCTTTCAAGGGAAGCCAAGGGAAGAATAAACCCTTTGTACCAAGGCAACCATTGGATAGGGATTGGCGGTACGGAACCGGAAAAATAAGCAAGAAAGAGGTTTAAAATACATCAACAGGGGTTTGGATACCGTTATTTTGCACGAATGCGGAACATTTATGACAGTTATCAAACCTGACTTATGCAATTTATTGCTAACCTTGCAAGCAAAATGATAACGTCATAAACACCGCATCACCATGAAGAAGAACAGGCTGCTTTATACTTTTATCGCCCTGGCAGGAGGCATACTGACCGCCACCGGGCAGACCAGACTGGCACAAGACAGCGTGCTGGAGCAACAATTGCTAGCCACAGGACTTATCCATCGGCCACTTCCCCTGGATACCGCCCGTTCGTATGAAGCCGATGCGCACAGGAAAAATGTGTTGCGCAGCGTCCCCCTGCTGCAGAAAGCAGGCACTGAAGGTTGGAGCCACGAAGGAGAAGGCACACTGACATACGACAGCCGCCATACGGTGTCGAGCCAAGGAAGCATCAAGCTACAATATGCCACCTACACCGGCCGGCGAGCCACGGGACCCGCCGACGACCCGGACTATGCCACCTATGGCCATTGCCGCGCCACGTACAGCCTGGGCGAAGGGCGTAACCTCGAGGCCTACAACCGCCTGACCTTCTCCATCTACCCCGATTGCGACGGGGCACGGGTGGTGAACATGGACCTCACCTTCACCAACGCCGACACGCCGGCCAAAGCTGGATACAACCGCCCCTCGGGGTCGCACCACATCCCTCTGCAGAACAAGCAATGGAACCACTGCACGCTGGAGATAGGAGAATACCAGCGGGACAAGGTGCTTTCCATCGCCTTCAGCACCACACTAAGGGGACGCGACGAAACAACAGGTGACTCTGCCACCTATTACATAGACAACCTGATGCTGCAAGAAGTAGAAGCCCCCGACCCCGTGAGCGGATGGCAGCCTGCCCCGGGGCGCATCATCTACTCCACTACAGGCTACTTTTCCGAAGGAGAAAAGACGGCTATTCTGTCCACAACCGACGGTAGGGACAATGAAGGCTTCCGCCTGCTGGACGCACACACCGGACGCACCGTGTACCAAGACACTTTGCGCACCGAGACTACCACCATAGGCACTTACCGCATACTGGACTTCACGCCCTTCCACACGCCGGGTGAATACTGCCTGAAGACGGACGAGGGCGGCCTCTCTACTCCGCCCTTCCGCATCGGGCAGCGCATTTGGGAAGACTCCCAGTGGCGCGTGCTGAATTTCATCTTCTGCCAACGTTGCGGCTATGCCGTGCCCGGAGTGCATGGTGCATGCCATGCCGACCTGGTGTCGAAACACGACGGGCGCACCGTAGCCTACTGCGGCGGTTGGCACGATGCAGGCGACTTGTCGCAACAGACGCTACAGACGGCGGACGTAATGTATGCCCTGTTCGAGGCCGGCAATGCCTGCCGCACTACCAACCCTGCCCTCTCCGCCCGCCTCAAGGAGGAGGCCGAGTGGGGCTTGGAGTTTGTGCTGAAAAACCGCCTGGGCCGCGGATGGCATGCCAGCAGCATGGGTCTCCTTATCTGGACAGACGGCATCGAGGGCACAATGGACGACATCAGCAGCGTACGCACCCAGTGCTTCGCCTTCGACAATTTCCTCTATGCCGCCTACGAAGCCTATGCCGCCCTCTCGCTGACGGACGACACAGCCATGCAGGAGCACCTGCGCCGCGTGGCCGAAGAAGACTTCAACTATGCCCTCGACAAGTGGACACGCGATGGTTACGACCGCTTCGTCCAGCCCTACGAACACACCTACGGCACCTCGCACAGCCAGTACCGCGCCACCATGTCGTGGGCAGCAAGCTTGCTCTACCGACTGACTGGGAAGACCGAATATGCCCGCCTCGCCGCCGAGCACATCGACTACGTGCTGCAATGCCAGCGCACGGAGCCTGTGGGTGAAGCCGACGGGCGGCAACTCTCCGGCTTCTTCTACCGCGACACGGAGCGCCGCTCCATCGTGCACAACATTCACCAAAGCCGTGAGCAGGTCTATGCCCAAGCCCTTGTGGAGTTGCTCCGCACGCAGCCCGAGCATCCCGACCATGCCCGCTGGCTCAGCGCCCTGCGCCTCTACGGCGGTTACCTCAAGGCACTGATGCCCTACACCGCGCCCTATGGCATGCTGCCCAGCGGCGTCTACCACAGCGAGGAGCACCGCGACACGGCCAACTTCTACGCCCTCCACCTCTTTCCGCCCACCAACGCAAAGGAGCTTTACACCGAGCAACTGAGCCAGGGCGAACGACTGGACAGCACGCACTACGTGAAACGTTTTCCCGTATGGTTCAACATATTCAACGGCAATACAGCCGTCCACCTCGCCCTGGGCAAGGCCGCTGCCCTGACGGGACGCTACCTGGGTGATGAGGCACTGCTACAAATAGGCCGCGAGCAGCTCTACTGGACGGTGGGGAAGAATCCTTTTGGCCAAAGCCTCATCTACGGCGAAGGACGGCGCTATCCGCAACTCAACAACTTCTCCAGCGGACAGACCACCGGCGCCATCCCCGTAGGAATCCGCACGCTGGGCAATGCCGATGTGCCCTACTGGCCGCAGACCAACAATGCCTGCTATAAAGAAGTGTGGGTAACCTCGGCAGGTAAATGGCTCTCATTGATAGCCGAATATTGAGGACTGCACAGACTTATTCAGACACCCTGAACAGAGTTGTTCAGGCATCGCGAACAGAGCTGTTCAGGCACCACGAACAAATATACTATTATTAATATACCAACACTGTAATCCGCTTATGAAAACCATTATCTTCACCATGCTTGCCCTGCTTCTGGCAGGCACCGCGCAAGCCCAAGAGCCGGAAGGCTATCCGGCCAACTACGCCAAGGCACCACGCTTCAAAGCCCTGGTGTACTACACCCGCAATGCCGAAGAGGCTCACTACGAGTTTTCCCTCCAGGCCGTGGAGTTCTTCAAGAAGCTGAACTACGGCGACGGCTTCGTGCTCGACATTACCACCGAAATCGACACGCTGGACACCTACGAGAAGTGGAAGGACTACAGCATCGTCGTCATGCTCGACGGCTACCCCACGCAGCCCGCCTCACGCCAAGCCTTCCAGCAATACATGGAGCGCGGCGGCGGATGGATGGGCTTCCACGTAGCGGCCTACAATGACCGAAACACCGGTTGGCCCTGGTTTGTCGACTTCCTGGGCGGCGGGGTGTTCTACTGCAACAACTGGCCCCCTCAGCCTGTACTGGCTGAAGTTGATGCACCGGAACACCCTGTCACCCGCAGCCTTCCCCGCGAGTTCGTCGTCCCCGCCAGCGAGTGGTACCAGTGGAACCCCAGCCCGCGGCAGAACCCCGACGTACAGGTGCTGCTCACCCTCTCCCCCAAGAACTATCCCCTGGGCATCAAGGACGTAGTGATGCGCGGCGACCTCCCCATCGTGTGGACCAACACCAAGTACCGCATGATATACCTCAACACCGGCCACGGCGACGAAGCATTCATCGATGCCACGCAAAACCTACTCTTCACCAACGCCTTCCGCTGGGTGGTGAGCACCGACCCGGCAGGGAATCCGTTTGAAAAATAAGCAACCTACAAGCAGACATTACCTAACATTCTAATTATACACCTAATCATTATGAACGAGAAACCAATGCAAACATTCTCGCTCAAGCCCACATCATGGCTTGTGCGAACAGCAGTCATCCTACTGCTTATAGCAGTGAACTGCCTGAGCATGAACGCTCAAACCTCTCAACAGGTGCACGGCACCGTGACTTCCGCATCCGACGGTATGCCCCTCATCGGCGTAAACGTAGTAGAGAAAGGCACCACCAACGGAGCCATTACCGACATCGACGGCAACTATACCCTTAAGGTATCTGCCGGTGCTGAATTGGAATTCAGCTACATCGGTTTCATCAGCCAAACTGTGAAAGTCACTTCGGGAAACACAACCTACAACATCATTCTCAATGAAGACACCGAAACGCTGGATGAAGTTGTTGTTGTAGGCTACGGCGTACAGAAGAAAAGCGTAGTAACCGCAGCCATGAGCAAAGTCAGTGCCGAAGAGCTGAACGTAGGCACCCCCACCAGTGTGTCCAGCGTGCTGAAAGGCAAAATATCGGGCGTGGCCATCACAGCTGAATCCGGTCAGCCGGGTACCAGTTCGCAGATACGCATCCGCGGCACAGGAACGGTGAATGATTCCGACCCATTGTATATCATCGACGGTATGCCCTCCAACAACGGCATCGATTACCTCAACCCCTCGGACATCGAATCCATCGAAGTGCTGAAAGACGCTGCCTCAGCTGCCATCTACGGTGCACGCGGTGCCAACGGTGTTGTGTTGGTCACCACCAAGAAAGGCTCTTTCCAGCAGAAGACCACCGTCAACTACGAATTTACCTACGGCATCCAAAATCCGGCTAAGAAAATAGACCTGATGAATACAGAGCAATACGTGATGATGATGAACGAAATGGCCGAGAATTCCGGTCTTGACCCTTACTTTACTTCTGTACCGAATGTAAACACGGATTGGCAGGACGCACTGACTTACAACAATGCGCCCATCATCAACCACAAGCTGTCTGTCAGCGGAGGAGGTGAGCACAGCACGCACTATGCTTCCTTTGGTTACATCAAGCAACGAGGTATCTTCGCCAAAGGTCACTCCGACTATGAACGATACAATGGACGTCTGAACTACTCAAACACGCTGTTTGACATCAAGAGCCGCAACTTTCTGAACAAAGTGACCTTCACCACCAACGCCAGCTACTCGCGGGTAAACCGCACGGGTGGCACCATCGGCAATAGTGAAGCCAGCGGTCTGATAGCCTCCATCAACCACCTGCCTCCCACAGAAGCCATTTATCAGGACGACCCTGCCAAGATAGCCGAATATCAGACTATTTACCCCAACTATGTCACCGCCCCCAACGGCCGTGTGTACAACATCATCGACTTGCGCGAAATCAACAACCCGCTGGCCTCCATGCAAGTGAACAACAACCAACGCAAGGTAGAGCAGATATTCAATGCCAACTTCAACCTGGATATTGACATTCTGCCCGGACTGAAATACCGCACCTCGGCCAGCATGGAGTGGGCATTTGTGTCTACGAAAAACGTAATACCAGCCTACGACCTCAACGCCACCACCAAAAACACCACTTCTTACGTAGAAGACGAGAAAAGCGATGCTTACTCCTGGCAATGGGAAAACGTATTCTCATACGACAAGACTTTCGGCAAACACAGCATCGGTGCCTTGTTTGGTACCACCATGGCCTCTTATAGCGATGCAAACCTGAAAGGTACAGACTACAACCTGCTGGTGGTAGACCCTGATAAAGCTTTCATCGACATTGCCACCGGAGACCGCACCTTGGAGCGCGTGGAAGGCAAGGGAAACGACCACAAGCTGGCCTCCATCTTTGCCCGCGTCAACTACAACTACGACGAGAAATATTTGTTTGAAGCTGTAGTGCGCCGCGACGGTTCTTCCAACTTCGGCCCGGAACACCGTTATGCCGTCTTCCCCTCCGTGTCAGCAGGATGGGTCATCACCCGCGAAAACTTCATGGAAGGCAAGCCCGAATGGCTTTCGTTCTTAAAGCTGCGCGCCAGCTGGGGACAAAACGGTAACGAGTCCATCGACCCCTTTGGCTACACCAGCATGATGAGCATGGGCAACAACGCCGTCATCAACGGAGCGGTACAAACAGGCGCCCTCCCCTCGGGCTACGTCAACACAGGATTAAAGTGGGAAACATCCGAACAGCTTGACTTGGGCCTTGACCTGCGCCTGCTGAACAACTCCCTCTCTTTCACTTTCGACTACTTCAAGAAAAAAACCAAAGACATGCTGATGGACGTGGGCCTGCCCGAATATACAGGATACCGCACCATGCGCACCAACATCGGTACGGTTGAAAATGAAGGTATCGAAATGGAAGCATCTTATCGCTTCAATATCGGCAAAGTGAACTTCGATCTTAGCGCCAACGCCTCGTACATCACGAATGAAGTCACCAAGCTGGGTACTGACCGCAGCACCCTTCAGTCACTAGGCGGTGGCTTGGGAGGTGCCGTAGCCGTAATGGAAACCGGCTATCCCTACGGTTACTTTTGGGGATACAAGACAGACGGCATCTTCCAAAACTGGGACGAAGTGAACAGTTATGTGAACAAGGAAGGAAAATTAATCATACCGAAAGCCGAACCCGGCGATGTGCGCTACGTAGACTTGAACGGCGATGGCACCATATCCGATGGCGACCGCACCATGATTGGCGACCCTAACCCCAACTGGACATACGGCTTCACGTTGGGCATGAACTGGAAAGATTTCGACTTCAGCGCCTTCTTCCAAGGAGCTGCCGGAAACCAGATATACAAGTTCTACCGTCGTGCCAACATCACTCAAGCCAACTGGGAGACTGAATGGCTGGGCCGCTGGCATGGAGAAGGTACGTCCAACCACTTGCCCAAGCTGGTAGCAGGCGACCCGCATCACAACACCACTTACACCAACGACCTCTTCGTGGAAGACGGCAACTACCTGCGCCTGAAAGTGCTGCAAATAGGCTACAACCTGCCGCGCAACCTCACGCAAAAACTGCTTCTGCAAAAACTGCGCATCTTTGTGCAAGGCGAGAACTTGTTTACCGCCACCAAATACTCCGGATACGACCCCGAAGTAGGAACACGCAACGGTTTCGATGGTGGTACCTATCCGCAAGCACGTACCTTTACATTCGGTGCAAACATTGTATTCTAACTTAAACTTTCAATTCAAAACAAAATGAAACCACGTATGAAAAAGATATTTATCCCTACGCTTGCCTTGGGGCTTTGCCTGGCCTCTTGCAGCGATTTTCTGGAAACCAACCCGCGTACACAAGTATCGGAAGAAGAATTCTATAAGACAGAGGCCGAAGTCAATATGGGCATGACGGCCATCATCAACGACATACAAGTGCGCCTGCTCGAAGTATTCAGCTACGCTTCGCTTATGTCCGACGAGTCGGAAACGGGCGGCGGATTGGGCGAAGGTTCTTATAAAACAAAATACGACACCTTTATCTTCGACCCCAGCGACTCGCCTTCCTGGTGGAATGAATGGGACTACGGCTTGTTCAACGGCGTCACCGATGCCAATATACTCATTGACAAACTCGAGCACAGCACTCTCGACCCGTCATTCGTAAATGCATCGTTGGCCGAAGCCAAATTCTACCGGGCACTGTTCTACGCCTACATCTTCATGGGCTACGAGCAAGCCCCGCTCATCAAGGAGCGTCTGAAAACATCGGAAATCTTCAACGTGCAGAAGGGAACCCGCGATGAAATCTTCGAGTTCATGATGGAAGACCTCTCCGACGAGAACATTGCAAACCTGCCGGACAAGAACAGCTTCGTCCACGGACGCACCAACCAGGATGCCGCGCGCATGCTGCGCACCAAGCTCATCCTGTTTCATCGCGCCGAGTCGCTCTACCCCCAAGCTTTGGCCGACATGAAAACCATCATGGGCAACGGCTACCAGTTGATGCAAGACTATGGACAAATCTGGCTGAAAGCAGGTGAATTCTGCCCAGAATCCATCTACGAAATAGAGTTCTCCAGCGATAACCAGGGCGAAGGCAACACGGTGTTGTGCCGCTCGCTGAGCGGGCGCGACATTGTAGACCCCCGTTCAGGAGAACAAGGCGGACTGACCGGCGGATACGGGCAGAACACCATGCCGAGCACCATCTACAACATGTTTGAAGAAGGCGACACGCGCCGCGAAGGCACCGTCATAGACTACCGCGAAGAAGCCCGCAAGGTGCAGGAGATGGTGGCTAACGGCGAACTGCCCGCAGGAAGCGAATTCATAGTCAGCGAAAGCCAGGAAAACTTTGAATGGCTGGGCCACTACAAGTACCATGGCCGCCTAGAAGACACCAACGAAGTCAACCCCAACGACAACTGCGGCAACAACTTCCGCTTCTATCGCTATGCCGACGTGTTGTTGCTGGCCACCGAATTACAGATACGCATCAACGGCACGGTAGATGCCGAAGGGCAAGGCTGGTTCGACCAGATAAGAGACCGCGCCTTCCAAGACGAAGACCACCGCATCAACCTCATGGGGCTGAGCCAGGAAGAGGCCTTGGACATCATCTTCAAGGAGCGCGGCTATGAGTTCATCGACGAAATGCAGCGCTGGTTCGACATCATGCGCTTCGACAAAGGAGAAGAAATCCTGGCCTCCAAGGGCTGGACGGAACGCTACCGCTACTTCCCCATCTCGGCGAACGAAATCAATGCATCCAATGGCGCGTTAACACAAAACCCGGGATGGCTCAACTAAAAACACGTTGAAGCATTCGGAGAAAACTGCTTTTGATAAATAAAAAAGGGGCGCAAAGAGCACAGAATCTACAAGATTATGCGTAATTTGCGCCCCATATTAATGCCCCAAGAACAAACGTTCCAACACCGCCGCAGTAGCGTTCCAACGCCCGCACGGTAGCGTTTCAACGCCAATATGGTAGCGTTTCAACGCTAAGGAGGCAGGCTACCAGCGCGACGGCACGAACGGATTATCCAAACTTAATGATATATTATAGCCTATGAACAAACTGATTTACACCCTCATGCTGCTATGCCTCAGCACTACCGCCTCGGCACAGTTTGCCTGCACCGCCCATCAAGAGGGGTGGGAAGACACGCCACCCCAGGCCATACGCCAAGGCTTCTACCTGCAAAAGACCCTGCTGGCCGACATGGATGACCAGCCCGGCATGGAAGAGGTATTGGTCTTCGGACACGACAATGGGCATTATCCCACGTTCGACCTCTTCAAGGTGTACTACGCCATCATCGACCACTACTCGAAGAAAGTAAAGTATCTGTCCGACGTGTATGTGTATGACTCTTACTACGTGAAGGTGGAAGACCGCAATGCCGACGGCCTCGCCGAGCTCTACATCTCTTACTTCAAAGACGGCAAGTTCACTGTGGACGAGCGGGGCTACAACCTGCAAGCCACCCGGTGCTACGACCGCATAGAATGCACATCGTCCAACAACACTAAAACCCGGAAGCCATGACACGCAAGACAATCCTTACACTCCTGCTGGCCTGCCTCATCCTGCCCGTGGCACAGGCCGCGCAACCCATCAAAACCCTCCTCATCACCGGACAAGACGGAAGCCACTATTGGCGGGGAGCCAGCCAGGGCATCGAAAAGATATTGGAAAACAGCGGCCTCTTTGAAGTGGATATACTGGTGACACCCGACTTCGGCGAAGACATCAACCGCTTCGAGCCCGACTTCAAGGGCTACAGCCTGGTCATCATCAACTACGGCGGAGCCACGTGGAAGCCCTCCGTGCGACGGGCCTTCGAGAAGTACGTGTCCGACGGCGGCGGCGTGGTGGTGCTCCACTCCTCCATCATCCCCATGGAAGACTGGCCTGCCTACAACGAAATGACCGCACTAGGTGCCTGGAACGGGCGCGACGAACGCTGGGGACCCTACGTCTATTGGACAGAAGGAGGCCGATACATCTACGACTATACGCCCGGATATGCCGGATACCACGGCCTGCAACACGAAACGGTGGTAGACACCCGCGCCCCGGGGCACCCCATCATGCAGGGACTTCCCCCGCGCTGGAAGCACTTCAAGGACGAAATCTACACTAAGCTGCGGGGTCCGGGCCGTAACATGGAAATCCTCGCCACCATCGAGGAGCAAGGCCGCCACGAGCCGGTGATGTGGACGGTGGGCTACGGCAAGGGGCGCGTCTTCGTCGACGTGCTGGGCCATTGCGGCAACGACCCGGAGCTGACCTACTCCATCCTTTGCACCGGCTATCAGGTCACCCTGCTGCGCGGGGCCGAATGGGCAGCCACGGGCACCGTGACCCAACCCGCGCCCAAGGACTTCCCGCTGGAAGACACCTTCACGCTGCGCCCGGAGTTCAAGGCGCCTTTCCATGCTTACTAAAAGCAGGATGATTGATATCCCACCATAACATACAAAAAGCCTGCACCTCTATCATCTATAAACGAGATAGGGTACAGGCTATAAATTTATTCCCTATGTGCCATTCTTCACTTCCCCAATGTCCAGCGGATAGCGTTGCGGAACATGGTGGTAAATGCTTCCACGTCATACAGCTGCCCGCTGTGCCCCATCTGGAAGTAGACGTTCTTGGCGGCCTTGGCCTCGTTGACCCACACCACGGGGTGGTCGCCCCCCATCTTGATGTCCGAAGCGGGCGTGTAGGTAGACTCGTCCACCGTGGCCAGGACGCGGACATTGGGGCGCGGGCTCTTGTCGTAGGTGTACCACTCGTCGCCGGGGATGACGAACGAAGCCGGCACGCCCTGCATCACCGGGTGCTGGGCATCTTCCACCCGTACCGTGCCGTCGGCCAGGGCGGCAATGTAGTTCTGGTAGCGGATGCCGCCCATGAAGTCGGAAAACCATTGCCACATGGGGTAGCCGTCGAACTCGCCCAGCAGCGTGGCGTGGTGGAAGCCTATCCAGCCCCCGTGGCCATCGCGGTCAATGTAGTCTATGAAGGCCTCTTCCGCCTCCTTGGGCCAGGTGTAGGGCGGGAAGTCCAGCTGGATTATGAGGCTGAACGGACGGAGGAACTCCCGCGTGATGGGCTCTGCGTTGTTTATCTCCGTCAGGCTGAAGCCCATCTGCTTGCCCTCGTCCTGCAGCCAGGCCAGACCCGCGTCGGTGAAGGAGCCATGCTGCCCGCCCCGCTCGGTCAGTACAAGGACTTTCTGTTTGTGCGGCTTGCCCAGCAGGGCGTCGGCCACCACCCGGCACAGGTTGTCGGGCCCCGTGCCGCCTTCATACTCCCAATACATGCCGCCCAGCAAGTCGTGGTCCAGTATGTATTGGCACTTGGCGGAGATGGAGCGGGGATTCTCGTAGGCATATACGTAGCGCCCGGCCTCGTCCAGCAGGTAGGGGAAGAGGCCGATGCTGTCCCAATGCTCCACATAGCGCTGCGGCGTCAGTCCCTGTGCCACCGAGTCGGCATACTCGCGATAGCCTTCCCTGCCCTTACCATAGAAGGGCATGCCCATGACGAGCTTCGACGGCGGCACGCCTGCCCGAATGTGAGCCTGCACCGCCTCGTGCGACGTCATCGAGCCGCTGTGCCCGGAGGGGTAGAGCGAGGCGTGGTGTCCCTGCTGCCCGCCCATGTCGTAAGCCATGATGTTCACAAAGTCCACGTAAGGCAGAAAGGCCTTGAAGTCCATGTACTTGGCCGAGCACACGGTGGCCAGCGTCAGCGCCTTGTCCGGGCCGAGTGCTTGGCGCAGGTCGCGCATCAGCAGCGTGAAGTTGTCCGTGTCGCGGGGCGAACTGGAGATGCCGGCACTGTTTTGCGTGGGATACTCCCAATCGATGTCGATGCCGTCCAGCCCGAACTCGCGGACCACACGGGCGCAGTCGGCGGCAAAGGCCAGGCGGCAGGCCTCGTCGTCGGCCATCTCGCTGAAGCGGCTGCTGCCCCATCCGCCCACCGAGAGCAGCACCTGCAGCGAAGGCTTCTGCTTCTTCAAGGCCACAATGGCGTGCAGGCGGTCTTCATTGTCCACCCGCACGCCATTGAACGTGTCGTTCACGTGGCCGAAGGCATAATTGATGTGCGTCACCAGCGCCGGGTCGGGCATCACGTCGGTCCACGAAGTCACATAGGCCACCACCACCTTGGTGGCCAAAGGGTCGGCCTGCTCTTGGGCAGGCTTGCCTGCGCACGATGCCAGGAAGGCTGCCGCGGCAAGCAACATCAGTCTGAAATGTTTCATCATATGTATCTCTTATTGGTTAGTGATTAATGATTATCGTTGGTAACACGCACACTTGTCGAGGCAAAGTCCTACACTTGGCAAGGATGAGTCCGAAGCTCGACCTATCATCAATACCAATGATGGGTATCATCAATGGCATTGATGCCTACACAATGTCCGGACTAAGCCACGACATCCTTGGGACGGATGCGCGACCCCATCAAGGCATACCACAGCATGAACGCTTCCCCGGCCACAACCAGGCACCACGACAAGCGCCATCCACCCAGCACGTCGGCCAGCACGCCCTGCAACAGGGGGAACACCGCGCCGCCCACCACGCCTATCATAAACACGCCCGAGGCCACCGAAGTGTATTTGCCCAGCCGGGCGACGGACAAGGTGAAGATGGCTCCCCACATGATGGAGTGGAACAGTCCCACGGCACAAAGCAACCACGGATTGTCGAGGCAGATGGCCAGCACCGTGAGCAAGGCCGCCAGAGTGGTAGTAACGGTGAGCTGCACGCGCGGGGATACCTTGCTCAGCGAGCTGCCTACAAGCCGCCCCACCAGCATGCCGCCCCAGTAGAGCGTGGCCAACAAGGCGGGCGAGGCCATGCCCAGCTCCATGGCATAGAGGTTGATGTTGCCGCCGATGCACACCTCCACGCCCACGTAGAAGAAGATGGCCACCACGCCCAGCGCCAAGTGGCGGAACGACCATACGGAGCGTTCCAGTCGCTCGCCGGCCTCGGCTTTGGTGCCCTCCACGTCGGGCAGGGAGAAACGCATCAGCAAAAACACCACCAGCACAATGACCACCATCAGCGAAAAGAACGGAAGCATCAGCTGGTCAATGCGGATTTCGCTCATCGACAGGCCGCCGAAGACGACGCCCGTCACAAAGTAAGGCGCCAGCGTAGTGCCCACCGAGTTGGCCGACCCGCCTATGGCCAGCCGCTGGATGGGCTGCGTGCCGCGCACATAGCAGGCCGTGAGGTAAGGATTGATGACTACTTGCAGGATGGTGGCCGATGCCCCCACCACGAACGAACCGAGCAGGAAGATAAGGAAGCCGTAGGGCACCACGTTCTCTCCGACTCTCCATGCAGCTTCCGGAAAGCGCACGGTAAACCATGAGGAAAGGAAGAAAAGTCCCAATCCCACAATCATCACCACCAGCCCACGGATGAGCGTGCCTTTATATCCATAACGGTTTATCCAGCGGGAACCTACGCCTCCACTCAGAGGATAGGCCAAAAACCACGAAAAGGTAATCAGCGTGGCAAAGGTATTTTTAAGTCCGCCTACTTCGGCCAGAAAGGTTTCTTTCAGCGGGCCTTGAAATTGCGTATTGGCCGTTGTCAGGAAGCCCACGATGAAGAACAGGAATACCATCGTGAGGAAGGGGCCAAGATAACTGGCCTGCTCTTTAGATTGTTGCTCCATGATAATAGGGTTAACGATTAATGATTAGTGATTAGCGATTAATTTCTTAATTTTTAATTCTTAATTCTCAATTCTCAATTCCCAATTTAGCCGCTGCTGCCGTGTCCAGGAGGAACTCGCAATTGGGGTGCAGTTGCAGCACTGAGGCGGGCACGTCGGGGGTAACGGGGCCTTGCAGCATCCGGCTTACGATGTCCGCCTTGTTGGCACCCTTGGCCACCAATACGATGCGGCGCGCCTGCATGATGTCCTTGATGCCAAGCGTAGCCCCACCCAAAGGCACGTCGGGCGGAGTGCCCGTCTCCCGGCGGATGCGTTCCTCCAACTCGGGATTCATGTGCGTCACCCACGCCTCGCCCTCCAGGGGGGAGCCAGGTTGGTTAAATCCCAGGTGGCCGTTCTCGCCCAAGCCCAGCATGAGCAGGTCGATGCCTCCCCTGCGAGCTATCTCGCGCCGAAACTCGGCGCAGGCGCGGGAGAAGTCATCGCACTGGGTAGGCAACATCAGGAAGTGGCCGTCGTCCACTCCAAGGGCATCGATAAGCTCTGTCTTCAACATGGTGTAGCAGGCACCGCTGTAATGGCGTGGCACGCCCGTCACTTCGTCCAGGCCGAAGAAGGTGGTCTGCCCTACCGGGAAGGGATAACGACTGTGCATCTCCGCCACGAGGCGGTGCATGTTACCCG
Organism: uncultured Bacteroides sp.; assembly: GCA_949288715.1. Classification (GTDB taxonomy): domain Bacteria; phylum Bacteroidota; class Bacteroidia; order Bacteroidales; family Bacteroidaceae; genus Bacteroides. The sequence goes on from CASELH010000006.1 coordinate 59,816, forward strand.
TTGTTCTACCGGTGGAAAGGCCGATGACGGAGGCGGGGCGTGCCAGCATCTGCCCGACAATGCGCCATGCGGCGGCGCAGTCGAACTCATGTTCAGTGTTTGCAATGGTGATTACCATAGGTATGTGTGTTAAGTTAATGTTGTATCTTTGTCCGCAGGCATCAGCGGTTCATGGCCACGGCTCCCGCCCCAAGCAGGCCGATGAAGCCGGGATTGAGCTTGGTGATAACCACGCCGTTGGTGACGAAGCGCATGGTGATGGGTTGCAGCTTCTCCACTATCTTCTCGTGCATGTAGCCGTCGGCCACGATGCCTCCGCCCAGCACTACGGTGTCGGGGTCGGTCATACGCACAAGGTTCATGATGAGGTTGGCCAACGCCTCGGAGGCAATGTCCACCAAGGCCACGCATAGGGGGTCGCCCTTTTGCGCCAGGGTAAACACTTCGCTCACCAGCACGCGGCCTTCACGCTCGTCGGGGATGTGCAAGCGTGTCTCATAGCGGGGGCGCAACAACCGGGCACAATTGTCGAAGCCTATGCCAGCAGCAATGGCCTCCACACAGTCCATGCGCCCACAGGCACACTTCACGCCCACCTGCACCCCTACCCTGAGGTGGCCTACTTCGCCGGCATTGAAATGGCTGCCGCGTATCTGCCGCCCGTTGACCACCGTGCCCACGGCTATGCCCGTGCCCACGTTGAGGTAGACGAAATTCTTGGATATCTGCCCGAAGCCCCAAAGGCGTTCGGCACGGGTGGCGCTCTTCACGTCGTTGTCAATGTGGCAGGGGATACCGTAGGCTTCTTCCAGTTCCTTGGCCAAGGCGATGGGGTGCGTGCGACTGGGGTCAATCTGTAGCCAAATGCCTTCGTTGGGGTCTACGCGGCCTATTAGTCCCACACCCATGCCCAGCGGCTTTTGGCTGTACCAGCCCACGGTACGGATGTAGTCGTCCAATGAGTTTTTGATGATTTGCACCGCTGCCTTCTGGTTGAAGTATCCTGAGTCGTACTTCTTGTAACGGAGGATGTTCCCATTGGCATCCATTTCTCCTATCAGCAGCTTGGTACCACCTAAATCAAGACCTAAATATGTTTCCATTCTAATTAGTATTATTTATGTGTGCAATTTTCATTCAAGTCTCCGGTATGCGGATGCAATATTACGCACTATGCGCCGGAATCGAGTTCAATCATTGACAAAAAAGGTTCGAATATCAACCTTTCGTTCCTATATCTTGCTTGGGCTTACGCCAAACTGCTTTTTAAAGCACGTGCTGAAGTATTTCGGATCGGAATACCCGACCAGGGCAGAGACTTCACCGATGGTGTGCCGCCGGGTTTTAAGCAGTTCCTTGGCCTTGTTCAGGCGCATGATGCGGATGAAGTCCTGCGGTCCTTGCCCCGTCAAGGGCTTCAGTTTGTTGTAGATGGAGGTACGGCTCATGCCCATCGCTCGACAAAAGTCGTTGACGCTGAAATCGGAGTTGGACATTTCCCGATTGATGACATCCATCACCTTGTCCAGAAACTCTTTGTCCAGCTGGCTACTGTAATCTATCTCCTCTTCCTCGTCTTTTTCCATCAGCAGCACAGCCGAGCGGAATCGTTGCCTGTTTTGGAGCACAATGCGGAGGCGGGCCTTCAGTACGGAGAGGTCGAAGGGCTTGATGATGTAATCATCGGCCCCGGCCTCGAGCCCGTAAATGATGTCTTCGCGCTCGCCAAGGGCAGTAAGCAATACCACGGGGATGTGGCTGGTGTCGACCGACGACTTCAGGGTGCGGCACAATTCATCGCCTTTGATGGCAGGCATCATGATGTCCGATATAATAATGTCCGGGTTGATTTCCTTGGCCCGCTCCACGACTTCCTCGCCGCCAGACACGCTCACCACCCGGTATTCGGCAGCGAGGGCCTGCTCCAGGTAGCTGCGCATGTCGGGATCGTCTTCAGCCAGAAGAAGTACATTTTTCTCCCCGTCGGCGGAGGAAGTTTCCATGGGTTCGGGCAGAGGAGTAACGTCGTGAACTACGGGAACATCGTCTGCCGGGCAGGCATTTCCCCTAAGCATGTCCGCCTCGCGCTTGTAGCGAAGACAAAGCATAGACAGCATCGCACATCCGGCCAAGGCGACCAGCAGGAGGATATATATTATATATGGTATAGCATTCATAGGCATCAATCGGTAAAACATGGGGCAAGGAGGGGAATGGCAGTCCCTCGCTTAGCGGTTGCAATATTACAGATAAATCTAAAAAAAGTAGTAGAAAAGCTATCCGAATAGGTTTGAATTCTATTACTTTTGCAAGGAACAACCAATCTATCCGTAAAAAGACATGCTCAGCAAGTTCAAACTCAACCAACTTTACTTCAAGGACACGCAGTTTGCCAACCTCATGACCAGACGCATTTTCAACGTCCTGCTCATAGCCAACCCGTATGACGCCTTTATGCTGGAAGACGACGGACGCATCGATGAAAAGATATTCAACGAATACACCTCGCTCTCCCTGCGCTACCCTCCACGCTTCACTCAGGTATCTACCTGCGAGGAGGCGTTGGAGCACCTGGGCAACATGTCCTACGACCTCATCATCTGCATGCCGGGCACAGGCGATAATGAAGGCTTCGACGTGGCGCGCAACATCAAGGGCGAATACCCCAACATACCGATGGTGATACTTACCCCCTTCAGCCACGGCATCACCGAGCGTATTGCCAACGAAGACCTCACCCCTTTCGAATTCGTGTTCTGCTGGCTGGGCAATACCGACCTGCTGGTGTCCATCATTAAGCTGATAGAAGACAAGATGAACCTGGAGCACGACGTGAACGAGGTGGGCGTGCAGCTCATCCTGCTGGTGGAGGATAGCATACGCTTCTACTCGTCCATCCTGCCCAACCTCTACAAGTTCGTGCTCAAGCAAAGCCAGGAGTTCAGCACCGAGGCGCTCAACGCCCACCAGCGCACCCTGCGCATGAGGGGACGGCCCAAGATTGTGCTGGCCCGCAACTACCAGGAGGCTACGGGCATCTACGAGAAGTATAAGAACAACATACTGGGCGTCATCACCGACGTGCGCTTCCCGCTGGTAGAGAAAGGGGAAAAGGACGGGCTTGCGGGCATCAAGCTCTGCGCTGCCATACGCAAGGCCGACCCCTTCGTGCCCCTCATCATCCAGTCGAGCGAGACGGAGAATGCCGCCTATGCCGCCAAGTACGGAGCAGCCTTCATTGACAAGAGTTCGAAGAAGATGGACGTGGACTTGCGGCGCATCGTGTCGGATAACTTCGGCTTCGGCGACTTCATCTTCCGCAACCCCGAGACGGGCGAAGAGATTGCCCGCGTGAAGAACCTCAAGGAGCTGCAGAACATCCTCTTTGCCGTGCCGGCCGAATCATTCCTCTACCACATCAGCCACAACCACATCAGCCGGTGGCTCTATTCGCGCGCCATGTTTCCGGTGGCAGAGTTCTTAAAGCCCATCACGTGGGACAGCCTGCAGGACGTAGACGCACACCGCAAGCTCATCTTCGAGGCCATCGTAAAGTACCGCAAGATGAAGAATCAGGGCGTGGTGGCCGTGTTCGAGCGCGACCGCTTCGACAGCTACTCCAACTTTGCCCGCATAGGCGAAGGCTCGTTGGGCGGGAAAGGCCGGGGCCTGGCTTTCATAGACAATCTGGTGAAGCGGCACCCCGAGTTCGAGGAGTTTGAGAATGCCCGTGTGGTCATACCCAAGACGGTAGTGCTGTGCACCGACGTGTTCGACGAGTTCATGGAAACAAACGGGCTATACCAGGTGGCCTTGTCGGACGCCGACGATGCCACCATCCTACGCTGCTTCCTCAAGGCGAAGCTGCCCGACAGGCTGGTGGGCGACTTCTTCACTTTCTTCGACGTGGTGAAAGCCCCGATAGCCGTGCGCTCGTCTTCCCTTTTGGAAGACTCACACTACCAGCCCTTTGCCGGCATATACAGCACCTACATGATTCCCTACATGGACGATAAGTACGAGATGTTGCGCATGCTCAGCGACGCCATCAAGGGCGTGTATGCCTCGGTGTACTTCCGCGACTCGAAGGCCTACATGCAGGCCACGAGCAACGTCATCGACCAGGAGAAAATGGCCGTCATCCTGCAGCAGGTGGTGGGCACCCAGTATGGCGACCGCTACTACCCCAGCATGTCCGGCGTGGCCCGCTCGCTGAACTACTACCCGCTGGGCGACGAACAAGCCGAGGAAGGCATCGTGAACCTGGCCTTGGGCCTGGGCAAATACATCGTGGATGGCGGACTGACCCTGCGCTTCTCGCCCTACCACCCCACCAAGGTGCTGCAGACCAGCGAGCTGGAGATGGCCCTCCGCGAGACGCAGACGCGCTTCTATGCCCTCGACCTCCACGCGGCCACGGACTTCTCGCAAGACGACGGGTTCAACCTGCTCAAGCTGCATGTGAAGGAGGCCGAAAAGGATGGCGCGCTGAACTACATCGCCTCCACCTACGACCCCTACGACCAGGTGATACGCGACGGCCTCTATCCGGGCGGACGCAAGGTCATCACCTTTGCCAACATCCTGCAGCACGATGTCTTCCCCCTGCCCCGCCTGCTGCAACTCTCGTTGAAGTACGGCCAGCAGGAGATGCGCCGCCCTGTGGAGATAGAGTTTGCCGCCAACCTCAGCCGGGAGCGGGACAAGACAGGCACGTTCTACCTCCTGCAAATCCGCCCCATCGTAGACACCAAGGAGGTGCTCGACGAAGACCTCACCGCCATCCCCGACGAAGACTTGTTACTCCGTAGCAACAACTCGCTGGGCCACGGCATCATGGACGACCTGCACGACGTGGTCTACGTCAAGACACAAGGCTATAGCGCATTCAACAACCCCGCCATAGCCCGCGAGATAGAACGGCTGAACCAGCAGATGCTGGATGCCGGCCGCCACTACATCCTCATCGGCCCGGGCCGTTGGGGTAGCAGCGACCCGTGGCTGGGCATACCAGTGAAGTGGCCCCACATATCGGGCGCACGCATCATCGTGGAGGCCGGGCTCACCAACTACCGCGTCGACCCCAGCCAAGGCACGCATTTCTTCCAGAACCTCACCTCGTTTGGCGTGGGCTACTTCACCATCAACGCCTACATGGGCGACGGGCTTTACAACCAGGACTACCTCGACGCCCTGCCCGCCGTGCACGAAACAGAGTTGCTGCGCCACGTGCGTACGCCCCAACCCTTCATCAGCAAGATGGACGGCAAGCGGAAACGGGGCGTAGTGCTGCTGCCCCAGCCCAATGCACAGTAGCCCACGAAGCTGCCAAGCGAGGCTTTAAAGCCTATGAAACGGGGCCTTAAGGCCTACCAAGCGGGCCTTTAAAGGCTGCCGAGCAAGGCTTTAAAGGCCATAAAACAATACTTTATTCCCTTTAAAGGGAAACACATACACACAATTGCACTGGACAAGAGCTTTTAAGCCCTATTCCTTCTGCAGAAACCACATTATGGAAATAAAACGAAACTCACCCCGCGCATGGCTGCTTGCCGCAAGGCCTAAGACACTGACGGCGGCCGCCATACCCATTATAGCCGCCGTGGCACTGGCTGCACACGATGGTGTATTGCACCCCGTCGTTTCCCTGCTGTGCTTGCTCTTTGCCTGCGGCATGCAGGTGGCGGCCAACTTCATCAACGACCTTTACGACTTCCTGCGGGGCACCGACCGCGAAGACCGCCTCGGCCCCGAACGGGCTTGCCAACAAGGCTGGATTTCACCACGCGCCATGAAGTGGGGCATAGGCATAACGATAGCCCTGTCCTGCGTGGCCGGACTTGGCGTACTCGCATTGGCCCGCTTGCCATACGGGGGATGGGAGCTGGTGGCATTGGGAGCCGTCTGCGTGGTCTTTGCATTCCTCTACACCACCCGCCTGTCTTATTCGGGATGGGGCGATGTGCTTGTCATCGTATTCTTCGGCTTCGTCCCCGTCTGCGGCACGTACTATGTGCAATGTCCTGCACTGACGTGGGATGTCGCCATAACCTCCCTCTGCTGCGGCCTGCTTATCGACACGCTATTAATGGTAAATAACTACCGCGACCGCGAGCAAGATCGCTTGAGCGGCAAGCGCACCCTCGTAGTACGCCTGGGAGAACAGTTCGGCCACTATGCATACCTTGTGCTGGGCATCGCCGCTACGGCATTGGCCTTATGGTTTGCCGACAGTTGGGATGTGGCGTTGCCCCTGCTCTATCTTGTCCTCCACATCCACACGTGGCAACGCATGGTCTCCATCGGCAAGGGCAAAAAACTAAACAGCATATTGGGCGAAACATCGCGCAATATGCTGTTCATGGGGGTGATGCTGGCGGGCACCATCCTGTTACCATAAAAGATTGTGGGGTCAACGCCCGCCGTACATCCGCTCGTAGTAGTGCTGGTAGTCCCCGCTCGTCACCTGCTCCACCCAGTCTTGGTGTGCCAGGTACCATTCTATGGTCTTCACGATGCCCGTCTCAAAAGGAGTCTCGGGATACCAGCCCAGTTCATTCTTTATCTTTGTGGGGTCGATGGCATAGCGCTGGTCATGCCCCAGGCGGTCTTTCACGAAGGTAATAAGGTCTTCATTAATCCACGAGGTGTCAATCTGCCCGTCAGACGTCTTTACCTGCTTCTTCAACACGGAGCGCAGGGCGGGGCGTTCGTCCATGAGGCGACGTATGGTGGCGATGGTGAGGCGCACAATTTCAAGATTGGTCTTTTCATTATGGCCGCCCACGTTGTACACCTGGCCTTCGCGCCCGTTGCGCACCACCAGATCGATGGCCTTACAATGGTCTTCCACATAGAGCCAGTCGCGCACGTTGCTGCCATCGCCATACACGGGGAGCTTCTTACCTTCCAATATATTCTTGATGATGAGGGGGATGAGCTTCTCGGGGAAGTGGTAAGGCCCGTAGTTATTGCTGCACCGCGTGATACTGACCGGCATGTGGTAAGTATCATGATAGGCCATCACCACGAGGTCGGCACTCGTCTTCGAGGCACTATAGGGGCTATGGGGGCACAAGGGTGTCTGCTCGGTGAAGTAGCCTTCGGCACCGAGTGAGCCATACACCTCGTCAGTCGACACCTGGTGATAACGCACGCCCCGTCGCCACACAGGGTATCCTTGCTCGTCCTTGCCCATCACCCAAGCACGGCGTGCAGCATCGAGCAGATTCTGCGTGCCCAGAATGTTGGTGATAAGAAATAGTTGCGGATTCTCAATGCTACGGTCCACATGGCTCTCGGCCGCAAAGTTCACCACATAGTCGAATTTGTAAGTGGCAAAAAGGTCGTCGGCCAGCGCCCGGTCGCAAATGTCTCCCTTGACGAAGAAGCACCGTTCGTTGTCAATATCCTCGGCTATAGTGCCCAAGTTGCCTGCATAGGTCAGGGCATCGAGCACCACGACGCGGATGTCGTCATGCTTCTTCAATATGTACTTAATGTAATTGGCGCCGATGAATCCGGCGGCTCCGGTCACAAGATAGGTTTTCATATAATGTTATGTATAGTAATATCAGCGGTTAGCGTTGTGCGTAGTGGCCAACTCCATGAGGTAGCGGCCGTACTCTGTTTTCTCCAGACGTTGCCCCAGGCAGTGCAGCTGGTTTACGTCTATCCAGCCTTTGCGCCAGGCAATCTCTTCGATGCACGACACGCGGAAGCCCTGGCGGTTCTGTATGGTGGCCACAAAGTTGGAGGCTTCGAGCAGGCTGTCGCAGTTGCCCGTATCGAGCCAAGCAAAGCCACGCCCGAAGAGTTCCACCTTCAACGTTCCTTCTTCCAGATACAGGCGGTTGAGGTCAGTAATCTCATACTCCCCCCGTGCCGACGGACGGAGGTTTGCGGCCTTCTCCGTGACGGTGCTATCGTAAAAGTAAAGTCCGGGCACAGCATAGTTGCTCTTAGGATTTTCAGGCTTTTCTTCCAGCGAGGTAACACGTCCTTCGGCATCAAACCCCACCACGCCATAGGCACGGGGGTCTTTCACATAATAGCCGAAGATGCACGCGCCCTTCTCAATGGATGCCGCCCTGCGCAGCATGGACGAAAAGCCTTGCCCGTAAAAGAGGTTATCGCCCAAGATAAGGCACCCGGGGCCACCCGCAAGAAAGTCGGCTCCCAGCACGAAGGCTTGTGCCAGCCCATTGGGTGCTTCCTGCACCTGGTAAGCAAAGCGCATGCCCAAGTCTTCACCCGAGCCCAGCAGGTCGCGGAACATGGGCAAGTCTCTCGGTGTAGAGATGATGAGCACCTCGCGGATGCCGGCCAGCATCAGCGTGGAAAGAGGGTAGTAAATCATGGGCTTGTCGTAGACGGGCATTATCTGCTTGGAAATGGCCTTCGACAACGGATAGAGGCGGGTGGCACTACCACCGGCAAGAATAATTCCTTTCATACTTCAGTCTTTTTTTAAGATAAATACTTAAACCGGAGAATAAAATAAGAAGGAGGACGACGCCCCACGGCTCTCGATGCTATTCCGAAGCGCAAAGATGGGGAAAAATGCCGACATAGCCAAACTTATAGATAAGAAAAACGCCCCTCACTGCCCCTTCGCCTTACCCCGCCAGCTCAATGACCTCCAGATCGGCAAACGTGCCTTGGTCTATGACGAAGCGCACCAGCGTACGCACCTTGTGAAAGCCGCTGATGCCCGCTGCTCCGGGGTTGATATGGAGCATGTCCAGCGTCTTGTCATACTTCACCTTGAGTATGTGCGAATGCCCGCTCACAAAAAGCTTGGGAGGCCTGGCCAGCAGACTTCCGCGTATGGAGGGGTCGTAATGCCCGGGATATCCGCCAATGTGCTTCATCAACACCTCTGCCCCCTCCACGTTGAAACGCAGGGTCTGGGGGAAAAGACGGCGCAGCTCCTGTCCGTCGATGTTGCCATACACGGCACGCAAGGGGCGGAAGTCGGCCAAACGCCTGGCCACGTCGAGCGAGCCGATATCGCCCGCATGCCAAATTTCATCGCACGGCTCAAAATAGTGCAGGTACTTGTCGTCCCAATACCCGTGCGTATCCGAAAGTAAACCTATTTTCTTCATTCAACAAAGTTGTTTTTCCGGACAAAGATAGTATATTTGCTGCATAAAACCTTATTCTTAATCATCATGGATTACCAATACTTCAAGCGGGACATCAGCTGGCTCTCGTTCAACTACCGGGTGCTGCTCGAGGCTGATGACGATACCCTGCCCATAGGCGAAAGGCTGAACTTCATCTCCATCTATTCGTCTAACCTGGAGGAATTCTACAAAGTACGCGTGGCCGACCACAAAGCCGTGGCTACAGGAAAGATACCTGCCGACGGGGCCGAAACAGTGCAAGAGGCCATGGAGCTGGTGGAGGAAATAAACCGCGAAGTGAACCGCCAGCTGGAAGAGCGCGTACGCATCTTCGAGCAAAAGCTATTGCCCGCTTTAAGGCGCGCCCACGTGGTGTTCCTACAAAGCCGGAGTGAGGTTCAAACGCCCGAACACCAGTCCTTCGTGCGCACCTACTTCCGCGAGGAGGTACTGCCCTACCTCGCCCCGGTTCCCGTGGGCAGGGACAAAGTGGTGTCCTTCTTGCGCAACGACAGGCTATACCTCTCTGTGCGCGTCAAGCCCAGGCAAAGAGAAGAAGGCACGCCCCCGGAATACTTCGTCATGAAATTGCCCTACAGCAAAGCTCCCCGCTTCGTGGAGCTTCCACGCCGAGGGAATACCTATTATATAATGTATCTAGAAGACATCATCAAGGCCAATCTCGATGTCATATTCCCCGGCTATGAGGTAGAGTCGGCCTACTGCATCAAGATTTCGCGCGACGCGGACATCGTGATTGACGAAGGAGCCACCAATGCCCCCCAGCTCATCGAGCAGGTGCGCGCTAAGGTGAAGCGGCGGAAGACGGGTGTCATCTGCCGCTTTGTGTACGACCGCTCCATGCCCGCCGACTACCTAGCCTTCCTCACGGATGCCTACCACATAGACAAGCGCGAGCTGGTGCCCGGCGACAAGCACCTCAACCTGGAAGACCTGCGCCGTCTGCCCCTGCCCGACGCTTTGCGCCAGCTGCCCGGCAAGCCACAGCCCATGGTGCTGGCCGGGCTCGACTCCATCTTCCGCCGGGTGGAACGGAAAGACCTGCTGCTGCACTACCCCTACCACTCGTTCGGGCACTTCCTGCAATTCCTCCACGAGGCGGCCACCGATGCCTCCGTGCACGAAGTGATGCTCACCCAATATCGCGTGGCAGACAATTCGGCCGTCATCAACACCCTCATCTCCGCCGCCCGTAACGGGAAGAAAGTCACCGTGTTCGTCGAGCTCAAAGCACGCTTCGACGAAGAGCACAACCTGGCCACCGCCCAGCTGATGGAGGCCTCGGGCATACGCATTCTCTATAGCCTGCCGGGGCTGAAGGTGCACGCCAAAGTGGCACTCGTGCTGAGGCGCGACCCCGCCACGGGGCATAAACTGCCGGGCATGGCCTACATCAGCACAGGCAACTTCAACGAAAAGACCGCCACGCTCTATGCCGACTGCGGCTTGTTTACCTCCAACCCCGTGCTGGTAAACGACCTGCACACCCTGTTCCGCACCCTCAGGGGCAAGGTGGAGGCACCTGTGTTCCACCGCCTGCTTGTGGCTCGCTTCAACCTCATTGCCGAACTTAGCCGCCTGCTCCGCGAGGAAATGGCCTTGGCTCGGCAAGGAAAAGCCGCAAGGGTGATACTCAAGATGAACGCCCTGCAAGACCCCGCCATGATAGACCTGCTCTACGAGGCTTCCCAAGCCGGGGTACAGATAGACCTCATCGTGCGCGGCATCTGCTGCCTCATTCCGGGCAGGGAATTCAGCCGGAACATCCGGGTGACGCGCCTGGTGGATACCTTCCTCGAGCATGCCCGCGTGTGGTACTTCGGCGGAGGGGGCAAACCCAAACTCTTCCTTGGCTCGCCCGACTGGATGAAGCGCAACCTGTACAGGCGCATCGAGGCCGTGGCGCCCGTGCTCGACCCCGACCTGAAGCAGGAACTTACGGACATGCTGCACCTCCAGCTGGCCGACCGGAGGAAGGCCGTGTGGCTCAACCCGGAGGGGCGCAATGTATGGAAATCCGCCTGCCCCGCCCGGGAAAAGGCACGCGCCCAATACGACTTCTACGAATATCTGCGCCGGAAGAACACCGATTTGTAACACGATTGTAACATGTATGACATTTCCGTGCAACACGCAATCCCGTCCTTTGCACCCGTAAATGAGAGAAGGTAGAATCATCATTTAAATTACATATTACATTACATGGAAACAATCTATCTGTGCATCGTCATCTTTCTCGGGGTGCTCGCTGTGTTCGACCTAATAGTGGGGGTGAGCAACGATGCAGTAAACTTCCTCAACTCGTCCGTCGGCTCAAAGGCGGCAAAGTTCAAAACCATGCTCGTCATCGCCAGTATCGGCGTGTTCATAGGAGCAGCTCTCAGTAACGGCATGATGGACATCGCCCGCCACGGCATCTACCAGCCGCAATACTTTTACTTTGAAGAAGTGATGTGCATCCTGCTGGCCGTGATGCTGACGGACGTGGTGCTGCTCGACGTGTTCAACACCATGGGCCTGCCCACCTCGACCACGGTGTCGATGGTGTTCGAGTTGCTGGGCGGCACGTTTGCCCTGGCGCTCGTCAAGACACTGGGCGATGACGGCACAGGCATGGGCCACCTCATCAACACAGACAAGGCCTTGACGGTCATCATGGCCATCTTCGTCTCGGTGGCCATAGCCTTCTTCTTCGGCATACTGGTGCAATGGATTGCACGCGCCATCTTCACCTACAACTTCAAGAAACACCTTAAGTACAGCATCGCCATCTTCGGGGGCATAGCCGCCACGAGCATCGTGTACTTCATGCTTATCAAGGGACTGAAGGACAGCTCGTTCATGACGCCCGAACTGAACGCCTGGATTCACGACCACACGGGCGTGCTTGTTATCGGCATGTTTGTGTTCTTCACCATTCTGATGCAGATATTGCACTGGTGCCGCGTCAACGTGCTGAAGATTGTAGTGATGATGGGTACCTTTGCCCTGGCCCTGGCCTTTGCCGGCAACGACCTGGTGAACTTCATCGGTGTGCCCCTGGCCGGATACTCCGCCTACCAGGACTACATGGCCAACGGACTTGACGCAGGCCCCGGAGGCTTCCTGATGACCTCGCTGCTCGACTCGGCCAAGACGCCGTGGTACTTCCTCCTGGGTGCAGGTGCCGTAATGGTGTACGCCTTGTGGACATCGAAAAAGGCACACAACGTCATCCAGACCGAAGTGTCCCTCGCCCGCCAGGACGAAGGCGAAGAAGGCTTCGGCAGCACCCCCATTGCCCGCAAGCTGGTGCGCTTCAGCCTCACCCTGTCCAACGCCATCAACAAGATGCTGCCCGAGCGCACCAAGGCATGGATTGACTCCCGCTTCCGCAAGGAGGAGCTGACGCTGGAAGACGGTGCCGCCTTCGACCTGGTGCGTGCCTCGGTCAACCTCGTGCTCTCCGGCCTGCTCATCGCGCTGGGTACATCGCTGAAACTGCCCCTCTCCACCACTTACGTCACCTTCATGGTGTCTATGGGTACCTCGCTGGCCGACCGTGCCTGGGGCCGCGATTCAGCCGTATACCGCATCACGGGTGTACTGAGCGTCATCGGCGGATGGTTCATCACCGCCGGAGCGGCCTTCACCATCTGCTTCTTCGTAGCGCTCATCATCCACTTCGGAGGCACCATAGCCATCCTGGCGCTGATAGCCGTGGCCGTCTATGCCCTCATCCATAGCCAGGTGATGTTCAAAAAACGCAAGCAGAAGGAAAAAGCCAGCGACAAGGTACGCCAGATAATGCAAAGCACCGACAACGCCGAGGTACTGAGCCTGCTGCGCGAGCACACCCGCGAAGAGCTCGTCAAGGTGCTGGCCTTTGCCAAAGAGAACTTTGAGCGCACCGTCACCTCCTTCCTGCACGAAAACCTGCGCGGCCTGCGCCGCTCCATGGGCTCGGTGAAGTTCGAGAAGCAACTCATCAAGCAGATGAAGCGCACCGGCACCCTGGCCATGAGCCGCCTGGACAACAACACCGTGCTCGAGAAAGGCCTCTACTACTACCAGGGTAACGACTTTGCCAGCGAACTGGTGTATAGCATCGGGCGCCTGTGCGAACCGTGCCTGGAGCATATAGACAACAACTTCAAGCCACTGAACGCCATACAGAAGGGCGAATTTGCCGACATTACGGAAGACATCACCTACCTGCTGCAAAACTGCCAGCAGACGATGGAAAGCAACGACTACGCCCACCTGGACGAAGAAATACGCCGCAGCAACGACCTCAACGGCCAGCTTTCGCACCTGAAGCGCGAAGAGCTGCAACGCATCCAAGGCCAGAACGGCAGCATCAAGGTGAGCATGGTGTACCTCACCATGATTCAGGAAGCGCAAAACGTAGTGACCTACGCCACCAACCTGATGAAGGTGAGCCGCAAGTTCCAGACGGAGAAGTAACAGAAAACACACTTCACTCATCAATTCTCTAATCCCCATGCCCCGGGAGGATGTTTCGGAAAAGAAAGCATTCCTCCCGGGGCATTTTTGCATCCCCACCCCTGTACGCCAGGCCCTATACAGGACATACCGCGGCATACAGCATGGCATGGCGCCAATGGCGGGAATCATCATTTCCTTACAACAAAGTTTATAACTCTTTACACCGGAAAATGCCTCATACCTATTCTCTGACAAGATATTTCTATTTTTATATTCCTGTCTGTCAACCCTATACCATCCATATTTACTAAAAGGATTTACCAACTTCGTACCCACTACCTACCCTATTCGTACCCGGTTCGTACCTGCTTCGCTCCCGCCCCGGCTCTATGGACCGAAGGAGAAACGTAGCAAATACAGACAAGGTGGGGCGGAAAAATTGACAAGCCGTGGAAACACCAGGTAAGCGGCCGATACGCGAAATGATGCGCATGCAAGCACGTTTGCCTATCATTTTGCATAAAAATGCCGGGAAAAGCAACAATTTAATGCTTTACGGACAAAAAACTTTCTAATTTGTTTGCAAAGTAGAGATTTATATATACTTTTGCAACCGAAATCAAGAGATAAGCTTACCAAGAGATTCAAAAAAGACTTGTTTAGGATTCATTTTTTAAAACCAATATCACATTAAAACCTACATGTTATGAATGCAGCAAAGGTATTAGAAGATTTGAAAAGACGGTTCCCCAACGAACCAGAGTACCACCAAGCCGTGGAGGAAGTACTCTCCACCATCGAAGAAGAATACAACAAGCACCCGGAGTTTGAGAAGGCCAACTTGATTGAGCGCCTCTGCATCCCCGACCGAGTATACCAGTTCCGCGTCACTTGGGTGGACGACAAAGGCCAGGTGCAGACCAATATGGGCTACCGCGTGCAACACAATAACGCCATCGGCCCCTACAAAGGCGGCATCCGCTTCCACGCATCGGTCAACCTGGGCATCCTGAAGTTCCTGGCCTTCGAGCAGACCTTCAAGAACTCCCTTACCACCCTGCCCATGGGCGGCGCCAAGGGCGGCTCCGACTTCTCGCCCCGCGGCAAGAGCAATGCCGAGGTGATGCGCTTCTGCCAGGCTTTCATGCTTGAGCTGGGCCGCCACATCGGGCCGGACATCGACGTACCTGCCGGCGACATAGGCGTGGGCGGACGCGAAGTGGGCTACATGTTTGGCATGTACAAGAAGCTGACACGCGAGTTCAGCGGCGTCCTCACCGGCAAAGGCCAGGAGTTCGGCGGCTCGCTCATCCGTCCTGAAGCCACAGGTTATGGCAACGTGTACTTCCTGATGGAGATGCTCAAGACCAAGGGCATGGACCTGCAGGGCAAGACGGTACTTATCTCCGGCTCGGGCAACGTGGCTCAATATACGGCCGAGAAAGTGCTCCAGCTGGGTGGCAAGGTGCTGACGATGAGCGACTCCGACGGCTACGTATACGACCCCGAAGGCATCGACCGCGAAAAGCTGGACTACATCATGGAGCTGAAGAACCTTTACCGTGGCCGCATCCGCGAGTATGCCGAGCAATATCCCGGCGTGAAGTACGTGGCCGGCGCACGTCCCTGGGGCGAGAAGGCCGACATTGCACTGCCCAGCGCTACGCAGAATGAAATTGATGGCGAGGATGCCAAAAAGTTGGTGGCCAACGGTGTAATGGCCGTAAGCGAAGGCGCCAACATGCCCTCTACGCCGGAAGCCATCCGCGTATTCCAAGAAGCCAAGATACTCTACGCCCCGGGCAAGGCTGCCAATGCCGGCGGTGTGTCCGTCTCTGGCCTGGAGATGACGCAGAACTCCGAACGCCTCAGCTGGAGCGCCGAGGAGGTAGACCAGAAACTGCACTCCATCATGGAGAACATCCACGAAAATTGCGTGAAGTATGGCACCGAGCCCGACGGCTACGTCAACTACGTGAAGGGCGCCAACATTGCCGGCTTCATGAAGGTGGCCAAGGCCATGATGGCACAAGGCATCGTATAAATGGAAAATTGAAAATTGAGAATTAAAAATTAAGAAGAAAGAGGGGCGCGAATCTGGTTTTCGCGCCCCTCTCTTTATGCTTTGCAGGAAGTGAATAAATGATAATTTAGCGGGGCGGCACACAGATGACACAGATGGGACAGATTTACACAGTTTTTATTTTTTCGCTATGTATCTGTGGTCATCACGTAGAATTCGCTATGTATCTGTGGTCATCACGTAGAATCTGTGTCATCTGTGTGCCATATAAATTCCCATTTCACTTATTCATCGTGCAACGCCTCGGCTGGCTGCACCTGCATGGCCCTGCTGGCCGGATACCAGATGCCTACCACAATCATCAATGCCATCAGCGCCCACGCGGCCGCTATACACACCAGGAAGCGGGAGGCGTTGAACGCCACGCGGTCCACCTCAACCAGCTCGGCCAAGCCTAAGTTGAAGGCTATCAACAGGGCAGGTATGGCGGCAAGGCTCAGGAGCAGCAGCCCTTCACCCATCAGGCGGGCAAATACCCCCCAGCGCGTGCTGCCCATGGCCATGCGCAAGGCCACCTCCTGCCGGCGGTGCTGCGTGCGGAACCAGAAGGTGCCTATTACTCCCAGGAAGATGTTGAGCAGCAGGAAGCCCAGTATGCAGAGCTGTGTGCGCACCTCGTTCACATCCTCCAACTCCATCACGTAGCGCAGGTCGTCAAAAGGCTGCACGTCCAGCAGGAAAACATTGCCCACGCGGTACTGGCGGTCGGCATCGTCCATCAGGGCCTCCATGAAGGCTTGCCCGCCGTCGGCATCGGGACTGACGCGCAGGCTGAGCTGCAGGTACATGGGGTTGCCAAAGGCTATCATCGTTTCGCGCGGCAGGTCGGTGGCTATCACCGGGCCTCCCCACTGCTCGGAGGTCTCAAAATGGCTCCAGCGCATGGGCTGGCAGATGCCGGTGACGGGCATGCGGAAGTCATTCTCCGGGAAATTCACCGGCAAGGAGCGTCCCAGCAAGGGCAAGGCATCGTGCAAGCCCAACTCGGCATGGCGCGTGTCGGATACAAAATTCTTGGACAGTACCAAGGCCTCCGGACGGCTGCGTAATGCCCATGCCAACGAGTCGGCACTGGTGGTGTACACCGTCCGCCCGTCTTCACCCAGCACGGCCACGCCCTGCAACCGGAACACTTGAAAGAATTCGGGCTGAATCCAGCGCCGCATGGTGTTGACCGGCACGGTATCTACGCACACGGTAAAGCCGTTACTGCCATCGTTGTAAGGGATGCTGTTTTGCGAAATGGCCACATGCTCCACCCCCGGGCGGTGCCGAAGGCGTTCGGCTATCTCGATAAAGGCATCCATGTCGTCCTCAGGCGTCAGCTCGGGGTCGTAGAGGGGCGACTTGGCATCGAGTTTGCTCACCGTGAGTTCGTAGCAATGGTCGGTATCGAAGCCCATGGGGGCAAAGTACACCCGCCCGGTAACAAACACCCAGTCGACAATGTACCAAAGGATGGCAAACACTACCATCAGTTCTATGAACAGGAAAGCATTGGCCTTCCATTCGTTCTTTATCTGTTTCAGTATAGAGTTCATTGTTGTTATCTTTAGTAGTCAGTAGATAGTAGTTGGTAGATAGTAGTTGGTAGATAGTAGTCAGAATATGAATAACACGTTGCACTTCATGCCGACTACTGACTACCGACTACTAACTACCGGCTACTGCCTACTATATTCTTAATATACCTATCCCCTACCTCTGGTTAATGGCATCGGCAATGTTCATCCGCGAGGCGCGCCAGGCGGGAATGCCGGCACTGAGCAGGTTCATGAGCAGGCAGAAGGCCAGGGCTGCCAGGAATATCCAGGGGCTGAGCAAGGTGGAGGCCGACAAGGTGGTCTCGCCGGCCAGCATGGCATTGGCCTGGTTGCCAAAGAGGAAGCTGCTCAAGGCTATCGTTGCCCCGTAGCTCAGCAGGAGGCCCAGGATGCCCGCCAGGATGGTGAGCAGCAGGTTCTCCAGGAAGACTTGCCGCATCAGCTCGCCGCCCGTGGCCCCGAAGGCCTTGCGCACGCCAATCTCGGCCGTCCGCTTGCGCATGCGGGAGAGGGTCATGCTGCTCAGGTTGATGGCCGGCACGATGAGCAGGATGAGCAGGACGGCCACATAGCGCAGGACAACGCCCGACATGTCCGGCTCCGATGCCCACGAACGGTAGAGGTGGGTGAACTGCGTATCGGGCTGACCGCGGTAGAACACTTCCACGCCCTCTTGCGCATCGTTGTACTTGCGGCGCAACTTCTCGCACTCCTCGCGGATGGCGGGGAAGTCCGCCGGGCTCTTGGCCAGGATGACCGCCTTCATGGGGCCCATGAGATTGTAGCCCCACGACAAGTCTTCGGCACCACCCGCCGTGTAGGGTATCCACACCTGGGCGTAGGCATCGCTGGCCAGGGTAGAGACATCGGCCACGACGCCCGCCACCTGGTAGTCCACGTGGTTCAGTTCCAGGTGCTGCCCGGCCACGCCGTCTATCTTGCCGAAGAGGCGGCGCGCCACCCCGGCGGATATCACGACGCGGGGCAGACCGCTCTGCACGTCGGCGGCGGTGAAAGGCTTGCCGTCGAGGAAGCGGAACTGGAAGACGGTCCAGAAGTCCTCGTCCGTCATGCGGGCATCGGCAGCCAGCTTCTCGCCGGCGGGCAGGGAGACACGCATCTTTGAAGGATAAGTATAAAGGGATACTGCCTCGGCCGTGGTGAGCGGCTTGAAGCATTCGCGACCGGTCTGCACGGACATCATGGAGTTGGCCGAGTTGCCGCTATCATCTCCCTTGGCGCGGTAGGACATGTTGGGCACGTAGAGCGAGCGGCTGCGGTTCACCTCGGGGGCGCAATCGGCCACGCGGGCACGCAGGGTGATGACGATGACCATGATGATGCAGATGGACAACGCCGTGCCCAGCACCGACACCCACGTGATGATGGGATTCTCGCGCAGGTGGTAAAGGGCTTGTTGCAAATAGAGTCTAAACATAGTGTGTATTCGTTTTTATAAGTAGTCTTATTCATCGTGAAGAGCCTCGGCGGGCTGTACGCGCATGGCCTTGCGGGCGGGGATGCAGATGCCAACGGTTATCATCAGCGCAATGAGGAGGAACGACACTCCGGCGCAGGCCAGCAACCGCCCGGCTTGGAGCGTGGTGCCCCCGCGCCAGGCATTCAGTTCGGCGGAGGCCAGGACGTAGTCCACCAGCAAGGCCAGCGGGGTGACAATGAGCAACAGCAGCATCCCCTCGCCCAGCAGGCGGCTGAACACGGCCCGGCTCGTGGCCCCGTGCACCTTGTGCAGGGCTATCTCGCCCCGGCGTTGCTGCGTGCGGAACCAGAAGGTGCCCAGCAGACCGAGGAAGATGTTGAGCATCAGGAAGCCCATGCCTACCAGGTAGTTGCGCAGCTGGTTGCTGTATCCCTGCTGGTAGCTGCGGCGGATGTCGGCAAAGCTGCGCACGTCGCTCAGGTAGATGTTGCCCACGCGCAGCTGGCCCTCGCTGTCGGCCTTGAGGCGGGCTATGAAGTCGTGGTCTTCCTGCGGGGTGACGCGCAGGCACAGCTCGTTGTCCGTATTGATGTATCCGGGGTTGTAGCGTGCCAGCTCTTCCAGGTTGTAGGCGAAGCTGCGGCAGAAGCGCCCCTCCTCGTAGTCGCAGTAGCGCACGTCTTGCAGCACGGCACCCAGGCGGAAACTCATGGCGGTGTCGCCAAAGAGGTGGAAGCCGTCTTTGCCCGTCAGCCGGTTAATGTCGAAGTGCTTGTTGAGGAAGAGGTTCTCCGAGGCCAGGAACTCGCCGCGCTCCAGCACCTCGGCCAGCTGCTCGGGCGTCTCGCCCCGGGCGCCTTGGTAGCGGAAGACGCGCATGAAGTCCGGCGTCACCAGGCGGCGGATGGCGTCGGGCGAGATGAGGGTGTCGTAGCTGATGCGGTCGCTGCTGTTGCTGCCATTGTAAGGGTAAGAGTTTTGCGACAGGCTGACGGCCTCCACTCCCGGGCGGTGGCGCAGGCGTTCCACCAGCTCCAGTATGTCGTCCCTGACCTCCTCGTCGGAGGCGTAAGGGTGGTATTCGGGGCTGTCTTCCGTCAGCTGGCGCATGGTGAGCAGGTAGCAGTGGGAGGTGTCGAATCCCCTCGGCTCCAGATAGGTGGCCACGCGGCAATACAGCAAGTCTGTGATGTACCACATCACCACACTCACCACCAGCAGTTCGAGGGCCAGCCACAGGTTGCTGCGCCACTCGTTTCGTATCTGTGTAAGAAGTTTCTTTTGCATTTGTCGTATTGTTATTTCATATTTTATGGAAGGTCGTCACTCGACCAAGGCGGAGGCTTCGTCTCGACCAAGGCGGAGGCTTCGTCTCGACCAAGGCGGAGGCTTCGTCTCGACCAAGGCGGAGGTTCCGTCTCGACCAAGGCGGAGGTTTCGTCTCGACCTAGGCGGAGGTTTCGTCTCGACCAAGGCGGAGGTTTCGTCTCGACCTAGGCGGAGGTATCGTTATCAGTGCAGCCTCCCCCCGATGGCCTCTACCACGTTCATCCGCGCGGCACGCCAGGCGGGGATGCCGGTGCTGAGCAGGTTGAGCACGAAGCAGAACAGCAGGGCCCAGCCGAAGGTGGAGGCGTGGATGAGGATGGAGGCGTCGACAGCGGGCGGGTTGAGCGTCTGGCTGTACTCTTGCGCGAAGAGCAGGTGGCTGCCCCCGTAGGCGAAGGCCAGGCTGAGCAGCAGCCCCAGCACGCCGGCCAGCAGGGTGACGATGAGGTTCTCCCACAACAACTGGCCGATGAGCTCGGCGCGGGTGCAGCCGAAGGCACGGCGCACGCCTATCTCGCTGACGCGCTGGCGCAGACGGCTCTGCGTCATGCTGCTCAGGTTGATGGCGGGCACCAGCAGCAGGATGGCGAAGGTGACCCACCGCTGGCGGCGTGCCAGGCGGACGTCGGGCTCGTAGTTGGCACCGAAGCTGAGGACGTTCTTCTCCTGGTCGTAGGGGCGGTTGCGGTTCACTATCTTCCAGCCCTGCTCGCTGATGGTGGTGTTGAAGGCGGCCAGGCGGCGGTTGCACTCCTCGCGGATGGCGGGGAAATCATCGCGCGTCTTGGCCAGGATGGTGCACGACATCATGCCCGCCAGGCCGTCGTTCCACGTGTTGCCATCCTCGTCCATAGCGGTGTAGGGCACCCACAGCTGCGAGTAGGCCGTGGAGGCCAATGTGGACACGTCTTTCACCACCCCCGCCACGCGGAAGGGGGCATGGGCCAGCAGGAACTCCCTCCCCGCAGCCTGCACGGTGCCGAAGAGGGCGCGTGCCACGCTCTCCGTCATCACCGCCACAGGCAGACCGGAGCGGACATCGGCCTCGCCGTAAGGCTTGCCGTCCACGAAGGCGAAGTCGAACACGTGCCAGAAGGTGGCATCCGTGGTCCGCGCATCCACCGAGCGGGCGGGTTGCCCGGGCAGGCTGACGGGCATCGGGGCGGTCCACACGCTGTAGATGGTCACCGCCTCGGCCGTAGTGAGCCCGCCATACACTTCGCGTAGTGAGCTTGCGCTCCAGGGGCCGTTGCTGGTGCCGTCGCCCCACTCCTCGTTGGATAGGCTCTGCCACTTCACGTGCAGCATGCGGTCGCGGTTGCTCTCGGGTGCAAACGGCTCTACCTGCACCTGCTGTATCATCACTACCAGCATGATGAGCAAGATGGAGAGCGCCGTGCCCGCCACCGTCACCAGGCTGATGAGGGGTTGCTGCCTCAGTTGGGACAAGGCTTGCAGAAAGTATTGCTTAATCATAATGTGTCTGTTTTTAGCGTTACCCTATCTGTCTTCCGTCGAAGAAGCGCACGGTGCGGCTGGTCTGCTTGGCCTGCTCCTCGTTGTGCGTCACCATCACGATGGTACGGCCGTCTTCCTTGTTCAGCGTGTGGAGTATCTCCATCACCTCGGCACCCATCTTCGAGTCCAGGTTACCGGTAGGTTCGTCGGCCAGCACAATCTCGGGATTGCCCACAATGGCACGGGCTATGGCCACGCGTTGGCACTGTCCGCCGGAGAGCTGGGTGGGCATGTGGCGCATGCGGTGCGTCAGGCCCACCTTGGCCAGCACCTCCTCTGCCAGGCGGCGGCGTTCCTTGGCCGGCATGTGGCGGTAGAGCAAGGGCAGCTCCACGTTGTCGATGACGTTGAGCGAGTTAATCAGGTGGAACGACTGGAACACGAAGCCCAGGTTGCGGTTGCGGAAGGCGGCCAGCTCCTTGTCCTTCATGCCCGTGGTGTCCGTCCCGGCAATCTCCACCGTGCCGCTGGTGGGCAGGTCCAGCAGGCCCATGATGTTGAGCAACGTAGACTTTCCGCAACCGGAAGGCCCCATGATGCTGAGGAATTCGCCCTTCTCTACTTCGAGGTTCACATTCTCAAGGGCTTGTGTCTCAATCTCGTCCGTGCGGTAGATTTTGTTCACCGCTGTCAGTTTAATCATACTCATAGTAGTAAATGTATTTAATGAATGTAATGTTGTCTGTCAATCAGTGTTTAGTGTTTAGCGGTTAGTGATTAATGTGCTGCAACAACTGTGCATTAATCACTCATCACTAACCGTTAACCACTAATCTTACTCGTCCCGCAGCGCCTCGGTAGGCGGAATGCGGCTGATGCGCCGTGCCGGAATGTACACGCCCACCAGCACCACCACGAGCAGCAGCACGTACACGAAGGCCGACACGGCCAGGAAGTGCAGCGGGAAGTTGTCCACCCAGTAGGTTTCTGTGGGCTGAATCCATTCGTTGCTTACCGCCAGCCCCTCGGACAGAGCGTATTGCAGGTAGATGAAGCAGCCCACCAGCACGGACAGGGTGGTAAGCACCGCCCCCTCGCCCAGCAGCAGGCCCACGATGCGCCGCGGCGTTGCGCCGAACGACAGCATCACGCCTATCTCCTCGCGCCGGGTGCGCGTCTGCAGCCAGAAGGTGCCCACCACGCCCAGGCAAAGGTTGACCAGGAAGAACACGGCCACCAGCAGGTTGCGATGGTACACGGAGCCTACCTCGCCCTCCTCTTGCTCCCGGATGAGCCGGGGATAGGGCGTGAGGTCTCGCCCGTAAAGGTTACCGGCACGCACGTTGGCCAGCATCCAGGGCTGGAAGTCGTGCACGAAGCGCTCCATGCTGACACCCTCCTTGAGGCGAAGCACTATCCTCATATCGGCCGGAATGCTTTCCGCCAAGTCGCTCTCGAACATGGGCAGGAAGCCCAGGGCATTGGGTCGCCACGTGGTGCGGTAGCGGATGGTGCCCACCGCGCCGGAGACGGGTATATAGGTGGTGTCTCCCTCGCCGCACTCCCAGAAGCGCTTGCCGCGCGGGTCGTCGGTGTGGAAGAAGGTGCGCAGCGTGCTCTCTGTCAGCACCAGCTGGAAGCCGGAGACATCGGACAGTTCTTCGGGCGAAGGCCCCTTGCAGGCCTGAAAGCCGTAGGTCTCGAAAAACTGCGTATGGGGCAAGTAATAGATGATGCCCACATTCCTATCCACCGAGTCGCCCTCGGCGGTATAGGCGCCGGAGGTATTGCCTTGCGAGCAGGGGAAGGAGTAAGCATACACCGGCGTACTCAGCTCCACGTCGGGATGCTGGCGGACGCGCTGCACCAGGTTGAGAAAGGCATCGACGCGCCCGGCAGAGTCGGCAGCAGCGGGGTCGTAGCCGGGTGCCTGGGGGTGGAGCATGTCCACCGACAGGAGGCAGAGGCGGTCGGGGTCGAAGCCCAGGGGCAAACGACGGTCGTGGGTAATCATCAGCACGGGGTCGAAGATGGCCCACGAGAGAATGCACACCAGTATCAGTTCGGCAAGCAGCCAGCCGTTGCGCCGGCGGCGTGCCCAAAGGGTTTTCAATATCAGTCGGAACATTATTGTAGCGTTTAGTGATTAGTGATTAGTGGTTAGCGGCGTTCATACAGTGAATAAACGATGGGCTTACGCAGCGACATCCACGCCGGCACCAGGGCCGAGAGCAGGTTGAGCACCACGCACACCAGCAGCGCGCAGAGGAACACCGCCGGGGCAAAGAGCATCTCGCCCGACACGTAGGCCTGCGCCCCGGCGGGGATGGGGAAAGCATAGTGGTCGAGCAAAGTAAATACCCACGTGCGCCCGGCATAGAGCATCAGCCAGGCCAGCACAAGCCCCAGCGCGCCACCCAGCAGGGTGAGCACGAGGTTCTCCCACATCACCTGGCCCAGCAGCGTCTTGCGCCCGGCGCCGAAGCTCTTGCGCACGCCCATCTCCGCCAGGCGGCTCTCCATGCGGCTGGCTATCATGCCGCTGAGGTTGAGCGCAGGCACCAGCAGCAGCACGAGCACCATCAGCCCCAGCTGCCGCACCACGGTCCAGGCGTTGAACTCCTGGTTGATGTAGCGCTGGAACACCTTCCGGGTGTGCGATGTGGGTTGTTCCCAGATGTCCATCTTCCACTCGTCCTTGTGCTCCAGGTTGATGCGCCGCTGTATGTCCAGCATCTCCGCGCGGAGGGCCTTGGCCTGGGCGGCATCCTCTACCAGGTAGGTCACCGCGAATTGTCCCACATAGGGGAATTGGGGAGACAAAGGCTCCTCGTAGCCCGGCGTCACGGTGTAGGGCAGGTAGAGCTGCGCGTAGGAACTGCGGGTAAGGTAGCTGCCGCTCTTCACCACGCCCGCCACGCGGAAGGGCATGAAGTTGACGCTGAACGTGCGCCCCACCACTTCCCGAGTCGTGCCGAAGAGGCGGCGCGAAAGGTCGTCCGTAATGACCGCCGCGTGCAGGCCGCTGGCCAGGTCGGCCTCGGTGAAGGGCTTGCCTTCGAGGAAGCGGAAGGCGTAGATGCGGAAGAAGGCAGGGTCGGTCAGCTTGGTCTGGGGGTGGAAGTCGCCCGTGCGGTCAGCGGGCTGTATGTAGCAGTTCTCGGCAAAGTCGGCCTGGAGGTCGGCGGACGCTACTTGGGCATTCTTCACGCCCAGTGCCCAGTCTTGCAACGCGCGGTAGGACAGGCCGGCCTGGTAGGTGCTCCGCTCCGTGCTGAAGCTGGCATTGGAGAGGGTGTAGGTGCGCCCCCGGTTCACCTCGGGGTAGACCGGCGCGAGCTTCACGTAGTAGATGACAGCCATCACCATGGTCATGCCGATGGCAAGCCCCGTGCCCACGATGTAGAGGGTGCTGAACAGGCGGTTCTGCCGCAGCAACGCCCAGGCTTGCTTGATGTAGGTCTTGATTCTCATTTCTTCTTTATTTAGGTATTTCTGTTAATACATTGTGTCACAGCGGGATGGTTTTCCCAGCTTTTCCCTAAGCCTGGGAATGTTGTTCCCACAGGCGGGGAACGCTGTTCCCAAGGCGAGGGAACGGGCTTCCCACAGCCTGGGAACAAGCTTCCCAAGGCTTGGGAACATCACTTCTTTACCTTCAGCTTATTCTTGTTCTTATACTGGCTCATGTCGCTCACCACTACCTGGTCGCCCGGCTCCAGTCCGCTGACCACCTCGACATACTCGAAGTTGGAGTCGCCCAGCTGCACCTTGCGCTTCTGCAACTCGCCCTCGGAGGTGCGGACAAAGAGGTCGTACTCGCCGCGGCCCACGTAGTAAGAGGCGTTGGCCAGGCGGAGGACGTCTTCCTTCACGGCATTCATCACGTAGACATCGGTCTTGAGGCCCGAGCGCAGTCGGCGGTTGCTGTCGTCCTGCAGCTGCACGGTGAAGGAGATGACGCCGTTTTTGGACAGCGGAGTGACGCTGCTCACGATGCCCTCCAGCTTCTCGCTGCCTATCTTCACAATGGCCTTGCCGCCGGCTGCCACGCGGTCGCCGTAGGTGTCGGCTATCTCGCCCTCCACCTTGAAGTGGCTCAGGTCGGAGATGATGGCTATCTGCTCACCCTGCGCCACCTGCACGCCTATCTGGTCGTTGATGAAGGTGAGGATGGCCTTGCGGGGCGAGCGCACCTGCGCGTCGTCCAGCGTGCGCTTCATCTCGGCCAAGCCCTTGCGGAAGATGCTGAAGTCCAGCTCCTGCACCTTGTACTCGGCGGCCAGCACCTCCTGTTCGTTTTCGTACTGTTGGCGCAGCTGCTCCAGCTCCAGCTGGGCCACGTTGACGCTCAGTTCGGCCTGGCGCACCTTGTCGGTGGTGCCCGAGCCTATGCTGTCCAGGTAGCGCTCGTTGCGCAGCTCCACGCGCATGCGGTTCAGGGTCATCTCCTTTACCTTGACCTGCATGGCCAGGTCTTTCAGCTTGGTCTCGTTGTTCACCTTGAGCTGTTGCAGCTTGTAGTCGCGCATCTGCTCTTCGTCCAGCAGCTTGCGGTACTCGGTCTCGGTGCTTTGCAGGTCCAGCTTCAGGATGGGGGTGCCCACGTCCACGCTGTCTCCGCCCTTGCGGTACACCTCGAGGATGCGGGTGTTGATGGGCGAGTTGATGATTTCCTCGAAAGCCGGCACCACCTTGCCCGAGGCGCTTACGCTGACCTCGATGGTGCCTTGGTCTACGGTGGAGAACACGAGGTCTTTCTCCTTCACCCCGGTGCGCATCAGCGAGATGAGTACACTGAGCAGGACGATGACAGCCGCTGCGCCGATGCCGTAACGGATTAACTTCTTGTTGCGCTCCTTCTGGCGCACTTCTTTCGGAATTTCTCTATCCATAGTATGCTTGTTTAATTGTTTACGTACATTGCACCCTACTCCTTGCCAAATCCATGCCAAAGATGTAACTTGCTGTGTGCAAACAGGAAAGCAAAAAAGAAGGGTGTCCGTTTCCGGACACCCTGTGCATTTTCGGATAGTGGGGCGGACTATCTCAGCCAGATGCGGTCGCCCACCTCGGGTATGTATTCGCCGTCTTTGTCGTTCAGCTTATAGAGGTTCTTCAGGCGGATGCCGAACATCTGCGAGATGGAGTGCATGGAGTCACCGTCCTTTACTATATAATAGGTATAGGGCTTCATGGCCTTTTTGTTCTTCTTCTTCAGGTAGATGATGTCGCCGGGCTCCAGCGTGTAATCCTTGTGCAGGTCGTTGTAGTCCACCAGCTTCTTCCACTTGATGTCGAACTCGCCGCCCAGCAGGCGGAAGTTGTCGCCCTCGCGTGCCACCACGTAGGCCAGGCCGTTGGCTATGTACACGGGGTGCGGGTTCACCAGCCAGGGTTTCTTCTTGATGAGCTTCTCCCAGCGGCGGGCCTCGCGTCGGCTCATGCCCTTGGTGTCGTACTTATACAGGTCGTAGTCCTCGATGATGGTAATCAGGCGGTTGGCATACGAGCGGTCGGTGGCATAGCCGGCCTTCTTCAGTCCGCGGGCCCAGCCTTTGTAGTCCGTCTGCTTCAGCTTGAACAAGAAGGCGTAGCGCGCCCCGCTGGTGAGGAACTTGGAGTGGTCTTCGTAGGAGTCTTCCACCTTGCGGTAAGCGCGGAAGCATTCGCCCCGGGCATCGTCGTCGTGGTAGACCTTGCGCCCCCGCCACGTGTTGTGGCACTTTATGCCGAAGTGGTTGTTACTTTTCCGCGCCAGCGTGCTCTGCCCCGCCCCGCTCTCCAGCAGGCCCTGGGCCAGGGTGATGCTGGCCGGAATCTTGTATTTCTTCATCTGCTCCACGGCAAGGGAGGAGTATTTGCGGATATATTCGTTGTAGCGGGCATTTCTGCGTTGCGCCCCGGCCGGCATCATCAGCAGGAGGAAAACAGCCAAAGCAAGCAGTCGGAAAACATACTTCATGGAGACTTCGTCGTTGGTTAATGCCGCAAAAGTCCGTAAAAGAATCGAGAAAAACAATCCTTTTACTATTTATTAGCTTCCGGCGCAAGCATAAATACGCAAAATTGCCTACATTTGAGGCCGGGAAAACAAATTTCTTTATGAAGACAAGACGAAACATTGCCAGCTTGCTTGCCGCCGGTGCCCTCTTCCTGGCATCGTGCTCAAGCATGTTCTACCCCAAAGCCAATGCTTTGGACGCCATAAGACAGGGCATGACCCAGGAAGAAGTGACAAAACTGCTGGGCCGGCCCGACTTCCGCCGCATAGACTACGGGCTGGAGGAATGGGAGTACCGCAAGCTGTTCAGCCCGCTGGACAGCGACTACACCACCGTCATTGTGCGCTTTGAAGACGGAAGACTGGTCTACATGGATTCCTTCCATGCCTCCGACCGCGAGCCGCAGCTGCCCCCTGCCCCCGTGGTGCAAGAGCCGGTAGCGGTGGTACCCGTACAACCGGTCTATCCCAATGCCATGCCCGACAGGGCGTTCCGCGACTTCTACCAGAAGGTGAAGCGGGAAATTGCCCCAGACGACCAAATAAAGTTGATACGCGCCACTGTAGGACACAAACTGTTCACCTGCCGCCAGTGTGCCGAGATGATGTCGCTCTTCACCTTCGACGATGACAAAATGCAGGTGCTGCGCGCGTTTGCCCCGCGCCTGGTAGATAAGGAGAACTACGAGACCATCCTCCGCGAGATAGACTCCATGTTCACGCAAGACGATGCCAAGAAGCTGCTGGGTGTGCCCTCCCGCTGATTATTGTTAGCATGTCGTTTAATTTTCACCCGCAGATGACACGGATGACGCAGATTTTTCTCTTTTGTCATGCTGAACGTAGTGAAGCATCTCTCACATAATAGAAGATTCTTCGCTTTGCTCAGACTATAAAAAGAGGTTTTTGGCGTAGCTAATGACAGATGATACACGTGGGCGAAGCCCCCAAAGAATCCGTGTCATCCGCGTCATCTGCGGATGAAAAATGAAAATGCACACGCGCTAAATTCCCATTTATAACATAAACTAAATATGATTAGTTACTTATGAAAACACTGCAACTCCACATTCACGTCAAGGTCTTTGCCTACGAAGAACTGGCCGAGGCCGACCGCCAACTGATAGACGCTGCCCGCCAGGCCACCTACCGCAGCTATGTTCCCTACTCGCATTTCTCCGTCGGAGCAGCAGTCCGGCTGGCCGATGGCACCGTAGTGAGCGGAAGCAACCAAGAGAATGCCGCTTCTCCCTCGAGCCTCTGCGCCGAACGCACCACGCTGTTTTATGCCAACTCGCGCTATCCCGACCAGCCGGTCGACACCCTGGCCATTGCCGCCCGCAATGAAAGGGGCGAATTTCTCCAAAAGCCCATCTCCCCCTGCGGTGCCTGCCGCCAGGTGATGCTCGAGACAGAAACACGCTTCAGCCACCCCATGCGCATCCTGCTCTATGGCACGGAGGGCATCTATGAACTGCAGGGGGTGAACAGCCTGTTGCCGTTCTCCTTTACGGGGGAGGCAATGAAGTAAGCCTTTGAAGCGCTTCTTGCATAAGCTGTGTGCAATCTCCTTAGATTGAACTTGCTGATTTGATTGCCGTTAGATATTTCATCGCCCCGATAACCGCCGTCCCCAGCGGGGACAACATCAATCCGTCAGGATAAATCCACATTAAATTTAATGCGCCTGCAGCCCGAATGAAACATCCGGCTGCTACCTTTGTTGCTCAATCCTTAATCATCCATCATGCATTACGATAGAGAAAAGACATTGGCCAAAGGCAAGCGGAAAGACAAGGCGTTCATCCGTGTATTTTGCGGCATATTCATTTCGGTAGGTATCATTTTGTTCGCCGTCAGCATCATCGTTGGCGTCAGCGACCATACTTTCCGGCAAAACGCCGAACCGGTGGATGCCGTTATCCTTGCCATGCGCGGAGTGACCAGCGAATCGTTGGGTACCCCCGTTGTGAGATATACCGTAGGCGGGAATACCTATGCAACCACGCTCAATGTAGCCACGTCTTCCATGCATCCGGGCAAGCGGATAACCGTGTATTACCAAAAAGGCAATCCGCAGAAAGTGCGCTACCTGGACTCCAACGGCTGGCTGATTTCCCTTTTCGTTTTTATGGGATTCGTATTCGTCGGGATGGGCACTGCCTTTTGGCTCGCGAAGCGCAGCCGTGAGCGGAAAGCCCGTCGGTTGTTGGCTACCGGGAAAGTGGTGGAAGCGGAAATTACCGGAATCAGCGAGGATACAAGCCAGTCTATGAACAGGCGACACCCCATCACGGTCAGTTGCCGCTACACCGCACCGGACGGACGGGTGTACTTCTTTCACAGCGGCTCTTTCTGGTATGAAAGCTACGAGATAGACCCGAAAAAGAAGGTACGCGTGTATGTACCGCAACAATCCGGCAAACTATTATGTGGACGTAAATAGCGTTATAGGATAAATGGAAAAGACAAGCGGCAGTAATTTTGCCCCGCTCCCCATTTTCCCTTATCTTCGCTCTCGCTTTTTGAAACTATATATAATATGGATATACAAACCCGATATTTGGCCGATTATACCCGCAATGCCCCGTGTTCCAATTTCTTCGTCACTACCTTGATAGGCCGAGGGCAGGCGGATGCCCCACACCGGCACGACTGCTATCAGATTATTTTGCTGACCAAAGGTGAGGCGGAACATTTGATTGACTTTGAATTGAAAGAGATGAAAGCTCCGTCTCTTTCGCTCGTGTTCCCGAAACAGATACATCGTCTGGAATTGTCGGAGGATGCGGAGGCTGTGGCGGTGATGTTTGACGAGACCATCTTCTGCACCGAGATATTGGCCAATGAACTGAAAGATTACAATATCGACTTGCAGAAGAAATGCAACTTGGTGGATTTATGTGCGATGCCTGAGCGTATGGACGACTTGCTCTCTTTCGTGGCACACATCCAAGATACGTACAGCGGCAGTGCGCTGAATCCTGCGCGGAAGTACCAGATAAAGTTTATGATAAAGATTATGCTGCTGAAGATATTCGATGCGCTTCCGTCAGATACCAACCCTAAAACCAATGACAGCGACCGCTCACTTTACATCCGTTCTCGTCAGAAGGTGGACGAGCAGTATCGCGACCAACGGAAAGTGCAGCAATATGCAACGGACCTGGGCGTATCGGCAAAGAAACTGACTGCCGTATGCCATTCGTATGGTGGTATGTCCCCGTTGGGAATCATCCACGAGAAGCTTTCCCTCGAATTGAAGAAACTGTTTGTCGGCGAGGCTCTTTCTCTTAAAGAAATCGCTTTCCAGCTTGGTTTCTCTTCCCAATCGGCACTGAATAAGTATATCGAACAGGAATTCCAATGCACACCGATGGATTTCAGGCAATCGGTGTTGAAGAAAATCGGCGGGGAAAAATAGCCTGTTCCCATTTTTATAAATCGCCGTCTCTTTTTTATAAAGGGTTGCCGCTCCATACGCCGTAACTTTGCGCTGCAATTAAGAATTAAAAACAAGATTGATATGGCGAAATTATTTGGAGCAGGAGAACTCTATCACGGCATAGGGTCTCTTTCAGAGTTGAAGAACATTCACGGCAAACGTGCTGTGATAGTAACCGGACAGAACTCCGTGAAGCGGAACGGCAGCTTGGAGAAAGTAGAAAACATTTTGCGGGAGAACGGTTTTGAATGCACCGTATTCAGCGGTGTGGAAGCTGACCCTTCCATCACGACCGTAAGGAAAGGCGCGGCAGTGTTCGACGACTTCCAGCCGGACTGGATTATCGGATTGGGGGATGCTCGGCCATTGATGCTGCCAAGGCAATGTGGGTGCTGTATGAACATCCCGACTTGAGTTTCGAGAAGATGATGGAAGTGTGCGGCATCCCTCCGTTGCGGAAGAAGGCCCGCTTTGCCGCAATCCCCTCGTCAAGTGGGACAGGAACGGAAATCACGGCATTGGCCGTTATCACCGATAGGGAGAAGGGCGTGAAATATCCGTTGGTTTCCTACGAATTACTGCCCGATTTTTCCATCGTGGACGGAGATCTTTGCAAGTCGATGCCTCCCAGCGTAACGGCAAACACCGGACTGGATGCGCTGACACATTGCGTGGAGGCTTATGTATCCAATGTGGATGACAATTATGCCGATGCTTTCGCGAAAGGTGGCATTGAGTTGATTTTCAAAAATCTGGAGAAAGCGATGGCTGAACCCGAAAACGAGATTGCACGGCAGAACATGCACGATGCGTCCTGCTTGGGCGGATATGCGTTTACTAACGCTTGGCTGGGCATCGCTCATTCGTTGGCGCACCAGATTGGTGGAACATTCGGCGTGCCCCACGGTTGCGCGAATGCCATTGTCCTGCCCAATGTTATCCGTTACAATATGAAGGCTACGGGACGTTATGACGATTTGGCGGCTTTGGTCGGCAAACGGACAGGTGAGGAATTCGCCCGTGCCGTAGAGGAACTACGCAGCAAGGTACACGTGGCAGGTTCTATCGCTGAATACGGTAACATCAGCCGGGAAGAATGGACGGCTGCACTGGACCGTATGGCTGAAAATGCCTTCAAAGACCCGTGCACGGGATTCAATCCGCGCAAGGCAACGGTTGAAGAGCTGAAGCAACTGTTGGCTGCCGCATACGATGGCGGAAGCATCAATTTCTAAAAACTTTGTAAGGTAATCACTGCCGGGCATCTGCTTCCGGCAGTGATGTTATATGATGTAAAAAATGAGTTGGTTCTTATTAATCTTGGCAGGATGCGTCGAACTCGCCTTCACCTTCTGCCTGGGCAAGTTCAGTCACGCAACGGGGCTGGGCAAAGGCTTGTGGGGAATGGCTACCTTCTTTGCCGTCGCATTGAGCCTTTACCTCGTTTCAAGGGTTATCAAGGTGTTGCCGCTTGGCACAACGTATGCCGTTTGGACGGGTATTGGCGCAGTGGGCACGGTGCTGATGGGCATTCTCTTTTTCAAGGAACCCGTCAGCTTCGCCCGTCTGTTCTTTATCTCGACGCTGATTCTTTCGATTGTCGGGCTGAAGGTGGTGTCGGGGTAATCCTTTCCGATAAACATCATCAACGGATTACAACTCAATTCTTTTACCCCCCTAAAAACAAATATCCTTCCGCTTTCCGGAAGAAAAAGAACTAACGAAGCATTGGGTACTCACATAGAAGCATAAAAACATTTAGAGCCTGCCGCACGTTTGTACGACAGGCTCTAAATTCAATATGTCCTTATATCTCCCGCATCAATACGAACGGGCGAATATCACGCGGCACTGGGAAGGCTTCCCGGTAACCATGCACTTGCCCGGCTCCTTATCGCCCGGCACGAAGGAGTCGAACGGAATGCAACGGATAGTGGCTTTGGTCTCTTCCTTGATTTTCTCCTCGGTCTCCGTAGTGCCGTCCCAGTGAGCCAGAATGAAGCCGCCCTCCTCTATCTTCTGCTTAAATTCGTCGTAGGTATCGGCCGTGGTGATGCGGCGGTTGCGATAGTCGAGGGCTTTCTTGTAGATGTTGGCCTGCATCTCTTCCAGCAGGTCTTTCACATACTGCTCAATGCCGTCGCACGAACGGGTTTCCTTCTCCAGCGTGTCGCGGCGCATTACTTCCATGGTGTTGTTCTCCAAGTCGCGGCCACCCATGACGAGGCGCACGGGCACACCCTTCAACTCGTAGTCGGCAAACTTGAAGCCGGGACGCTTGTTGTCGGCATTGTCATACTTCACGCTGATGCCCATGGCACGGAGGCGCTGCACAATGCCTGCCACTTTCTCATCAATCTTGGCCAGCATCTCGGCATTCTTGTAGATGGGCACAATCACCACCTGTATCGGGGCAAGGTGGGGCGGCAGCACAAGACCGTTGTCATCGGAGTGAGTCATGATGAGGGCTCCCATCAGTCGGGTGGATACTCCCCAGGAAGTGGCCCACACGTACTCCAACTTGTTTTCCTTGTTAACGAATTGCACGTCGAAAGCTTTTGCAAAGTTCTGGCCAAGGAAGTGCGAAGTGCCGCTTTGCAAGGCTTTGCCATCCTGCATCATGGCCTCGATGGTGTAAGTATTGAGCGCGCCGGCAAAACGCTCGTTGGCCGACTTCACGCCCTTGATGACGGGCAATGCCATGTATTTCTCGGCGAAGTCGGCATATACGTTCAACATCCTTACGGCTTCTTCTTCAGCCTCCTCGCGGGTGGCGTGTGCGGTGTGGCCTTCCTGCCAGAGGAATTCGGCTGTGCGCAGAAACAGGCGGGTGCGCATCTCCCAACGAAACACATTGGCCCACTGGTTGCACAAGATAGGCAGGTCGCGGTAAGAGTTTATCCAATTCTTATAAGTATTCCAGATGATGGTCTCCGACGTGGGGCGGATAATGAGTTCCTCCTCCAACTTGGCGGCCGGGTCTACCACTACCCCTCCGCCGTTGGTGTCGTTCTTCAAGCGATAGTGGGTCACCACAGCACACTCTTTGGCAAAGCCTTCCACATGTTCGGCCTCCCGGCTAAGGAAGGATTTGGGAATAAGCAAGGGGAAATAAGCATTGACGTGGCCCGTTTCCTTGAACATGCGGTCCAGTTCATGTTGCATCTTCTCCCAAATGGCGTAGCCATAAGGCTTGATGACCATGCAGCCACGCACGGCAGACTGCTCTGCCAAGTCGGCCTTGACCACCAATTCATTGTACCATTGGGAATAGTTCTCACTGCGTTTCGTGAGGTCTTTCAGTTCTACTGCCATTGTATCTAAAAATATATTAAGTTATAAATATCCGTACAGTTACTGCCCTGTCTGGCAGATACAGCGTGCAAAGGTACGCATTTATAATGAAGAACGAAGAATGAAGAATAAAGAAAATCCTATCTTTGCACCCGCAAAACACGACATGGCTTATGAACAACAGACAGATAGATGCGCAGTTGTCCCTATGCGCCTTCTATGGGGACAAATTACTGCTGAAAGAAGAAGCTGAAGGCAAATGCAGACTGCCACAGGGAGGCGAAGTGCCTGCCGCCTGGACAGCGGGTAAAAAAGTGCACCGCGTGCTGCTGCCTACAGGCGACACGGTGCAGGCACTTGCCCTTGATGAAGCATGCGCGGCCGAAGGATGGACATTCATAGGGCTACGCGCCTCGTTCGACCACATTGGGCTGGCAGATTACCGCGCGGCAGGCAAAGCCTACCAGATACTTTACTGGGATGCCCATAGCCGGTTCTGCCCTGCCTGCGGAACGCAGACAGAACAACATACCGACATCATGAAGCGATGCCCACACTGCGGCTTCGAGCTCTATCCGCAAGTATCCACCGCCATCATTGTGCTGGTGCGCCGGGGCGATGACGAGATTCTGATGGTACATGCACGCAACTTCCGCGGCACCTTCTATGGCCTGGTGGCCGGCTTTGTAGAAGCCGGCGAGACCTTGGAGCAGTGCGTGGCGCGCGAAGTGCGTGAAGAAACCGGACTGGAAATAACCAACATCCGCTATTTCGACAGCCAGCCCTGGCCCTACCCCAGCGGACTGATGGTAGGCTTTACCGCCGATTATGCCGGAGGCACCATCAAGCTGCAGAGCGATGAACTGAGCTCAGGCGCCTTCTACCACCGCGACCACCTCCCCGAACTGCCCCAAAAGCTGAGCATCGCGCGCAGGCTGATTGAAGCTTGGAAGAGACGGGAGGTGTAAATGGCACTTATCGCTCCACCTCCTCCAAGTAAAGCACGCGGCTTGCGTAGTCATTCTGCTTATGGTAATCCACCACGTGGTTATAAGGCAGCTCAAGTCCGTTGGCCATGAGGTAGGCGCCTGTATACACCTTGCCCTCACAGTCAAGAGGCTTGTTGTCTATGCGGTTCAACTCATGTACCCGGTAGCATTTGTCCGGATGAAGCCCTGCCATAGGTACGCGAGGCAGGTGCTGATTGACAAAATGCTCGGTCTTCCACCAATAAAACACGGCTTTGTCCTTCTCCGGACTGACATACATCAGTGAGGCGGCACCCAGCTTGTCATAAGGCGAAAGGAGGCGATAGATGTCCCCTTGCTGCACCACCGGGCGTATCTGCTTGTACTCGCCAATGGCCTTGCGACACAAGTTTTTTTCCTCATCGGTCATGTTCTTAGGCTGAATCTCCATGCCAAGGCGCCCGCTCATGGCCACATCAATGCGGTATTTCAAGGGAATAGTGCGGAATGTCTGGTGATTGGGCGCAGCGCTGATATGAGAAGCCATGGCTACAGCCGGAAAGAACAACGATGTTCCCCACTGCATATACACACGTTGCAAGGCATCGGTGTTGTCCGACACCCAGAATTCATCAAACCAAGGCAGCACGCCATAGTTGGCACGGCCTCCTCCACTGGCACAAGCCTGGATGGTAAGGTCGGGATACTTGGCACGTATGCGCTTCATAACCTGCTCAAGCCCGCGGTGGTAATCTATGTAAAGATGACTTTGGCGGTCGGCAGGCAGATAGCCGGAGCCATGGCTGGGAATGGACATATTGGCATCCCACTTCAGATATTCCAACCCGGGATAATTGCTCATAAGCGTGTCGACCAGATTGAACACAAAATCCTGCACCTCGGGATTCGAGAGGTCGAGCACCAGCTGCGTGCCTCCCCGCCCGGTGACGGGGTCGCGCTGCGGGGCATTCACTATCCAGTCGGGATGCTTTTCATACAGTTCGCTGGTGGTATTGGTCATTTCGGGCTCAATCCAAAGGCCGAAACCTATGCCATGTTTCTTCGCATTGGCCAGCAAGCCGCTAATGCCATGAGGCAGCTTGCGGGTATCTACTACCCAGTCGCCAAGGCTCGATGTATCCTTGTTCCGCGGATATTTCGCGCCAAACCACCCGTCATCCATCACAAAGAGTTCGCCGCCCATTCCGGCAATGTCCTGCATCATCTGGTCCATACCTTCCTCCGTAATGTCGAAATATACGCCTTCCCAGCTGTTGAGTAGAATTTTACGCAGCTTTGTTCCATTGGCCAGTTTATATTGGCGTGCCCAGCGGTGAAAATTCCGGCTGGCACCGCTCAGTCCCTCACTGCTGTAGGTCAAGGCCAATTCCGGCGTGCAGAAAGTCTCATTCCTCTCCAACACATACTGAGAGTTTTCCTCATTGATGCCAGCGAAGAAGTTGTGATACTCCCCGTCGTGCGTGTCGATGCGCAGTTTGTAGTTGCCTGCATAGCACAAGGCAGCCCCAATGGTGCGGCCTGCATTCTCCTGCGGACGGCCGTCCAGCGAGAGCATCACTTCGGCATGGTCGGTATGCGAGTTGCGCACGCCGTCTTTGTTGTCTATCACCAGCATTCCCGGTTTCAGCGGCTCCTGCACAAGGTTGGCTTCATTGGCCCATGAGCCGTGTAGATGGCTCACCCATACATCACCCCGCCGCACAGGCAGGTAGGCCGATGCAAACTGGCGCAACGTGACGGGCTTTTTCCCGCTGTTTGTCAGTTCCGTCCAGCACTCAATAATGTCCACATCATGGTAAGCGCGATAGCACACGGCCACGCTGAAAGGGTAAACCGTGTCGCGCAGGCGAATAGCCACCTCTTGCGCTCCGTCTGAATCGGTAGTGGCAACGCGCTCCACCTCCAGTTGCAGCGACATGTTGCCGTCGGCCTGGGTCACGGCAAGAGCCGCTTCTGCCGGACACGACGAGCCGTATTCCGGATAGGCATCGGCTATGGACGTGCCTTCCAAAGCCTTCAGGTCTGTGTGGGTCAATTTGGTGCCGTAGTACACATAGCGCAGCCTGCCTCCTTCGGGCGCGGAAAGCACCAAAGACGTGTGGGGAGTACTAAGGTGGATAAGGTCTTGTGCCGACAGGCCTCCTGCCAGGAGTAGGCACAAAGCAAGAATCAAGTTCTTTTTCATGGGTCAATTCATTTATTGGATGAAGCAATAAGATTTTCAACGGCAAAATTAGCCCATTCCGGCGAAATAGTATGATACTGTGTTATCCAATAATGGTATTATTCTGCACCGACGGCCGGCTTTTTCACATGCACGGTGATGGAATCGCCATACATGCGCAACGCCTCCAACGTGCGGGCACGCCGACGGCGCCCCTTGCGGTCCCAGAACTCGCGGGTAAAAATAGCCATCAGACTGTAGCCCGAGGGAGAGGCGCCTCCCGCCACGCGGGGAATGGTCATGCCCTCGGGGCGGTCAATGTCTATCTTGCACTGGTAAACGGGGTCCCAGTTGTAGGGGGTGTTGGCCGAATAAGGGCGCAGAGTCATCTTGACCTTTGGCTTAGGCGAGGTATGAGGCAGTGTAGGGTCTGCCTCCATCCACGGGCGCGAAGCATCCATACGGGGCGTGCCCATAAACATCTGCTCCAACTCGCGCAAGGCATCGGGATTCAGACGCGGCTGTTCTTCCTGCCCGAGAATGCGTTGCAGGCGCACGGAGTCTTGCACACTCCACTGCTGTGCCCACAAGGGACAGGCAGCCGCGAGGAGCAACGTACAAAGAACGAACACAGGCTTCATACACCAATCATCAAGCGGACAGGCACATCACCACCACATGTAGCCGCTGCCGCAAAGCGGTTCATCATAACAAGGGTCTATGGTCCACATGGTGCGGGGCAACTGGCGCATCTGCCACCAGTTGCGGTAGCGTTGCACGGCATCCAGCACCTCCTCGTCCGTCAAGAAGTAGATGCCTTCATAGTCTTCGGCATCCACATGCACCATCTTGCAACCCATCGAAGCATGGTGCCCCAAGCGAAGGGATTCTACTGTCCAGAGGATACACTCCCCGAGGCGAAGCTTTCCGCCGGCCGAATAAGAGACAGGAGCCAAGGGGAAAGAGGGGATTTCCGACAAGTCGTCGGCATACGACAAGAGGGCTTCAATGTCCTTCATCGTAAACTTGGGAAGCCCCTGCATCTGCCCGTCGGCCGGCCAGGCCAGCTCGCCCGACTTGAGCTGATGGACAAAGACATCGACATCGGGATGGTTATAATCGAACGTCTCATGCGTGCAAGCGTCAAAGGCAAAAGCAAGAAGAATTGCCAGCGCGACAAAAGCACTGCGCAAGGTATATAGTAATGAAGTTTTCATAGGAATCATATTAATCAGATTAGAAAAGCATGCGCATGCCGCACAACAGTTGCAGATTGGTAGGCCGCTCGCTATGCAGCGTCTCTGTCTCCGAAGCGGTGGCAAACCGGTGGGTCACCGCAGGCTCGGCAAAGAGTGCCAGACGCCGGTTCAGCTTATAGCGCACACCCACGCCCGCCATTACCGACAAGCCTACCGGCTCGGCACGGAAGCTGTTGTCAGCCGCTCCGGCCACCATCTTTTCGGCCATTCCTCCTGCCATGGCATAGAAATCCACCTTATCATTCTCCGCCAGCAACACATTGGCACGCACCGGGATACCTATAGTATGGAGCACCCGCTCCCCACCCAGCCGGGTGTATTGCAAGCCTGCTTCCAGCGACCAGCGCTTGCCCAAGCGGCGCTCTACCCCCACAGTGGTCACAAGCGGTGCGGCATACTGTCCTTTGGGCAAAGCCGTGCCTATGCCTGCCTTCAACGCCCAGTTGCTTGGGGCGGCTTCTGCCGGCAAGCGGGATGGGGTTTCCGCCGGTGCCTCTTCCTTCGAGGCTTGGGCTGCGGACTGCCGGCCATGCGAAGCTTGCCGATAGTTGCTTGCCGACTGCGGATGGCGCACATACCCGTTCTCTGTAATCGTAATGGAAAAGCGGACGGAAACCTGACCCTCTTCAGCCTCCGCCCCCCCTGCGGCAGCCGGCGCAGAAGCCCGGTAGGCCACCGGCTGCCCCGGCGCTACGGGAGGCGCGGCTACCGGCGAAGGAAAAGACTCTGCCACTTGGTCACCCCGCACCTCGGGCACAGGCACTATGGAAGCCACCGGGGCGATGGCCTCCTGCACATCGGGCCGTTGGGACAAATACCAGAAAGCCGCCGAGGCCCCGCCCAGCACCAAGGCTATGCTGGCCGCAGCAGCCACACGCGGAAGCCACCGCCTTCGTAAAGGCACGGCACGCCCCTCGGCCTTAGCCAGGTCGGCCTGCAACGACTGCCAAAAGCCGTCGCGCACGTCCATCTCCGCATCGGCCAGGTGCCGGCGATAAAGGCGGGTTATGTCATCTTCTGTTTTCATGCTCGATATATTCTTTGATTCTCTTTGCCAATAACAACTTTGCACGGTGCAGTTGCGAGGTAGACGTATGCTCCTTGATGCCCAGCAACGAGGCAATCTCCTGGTGCGACTTTTCCTCGAACACGTAGAGGTTGAACACCGTCCGGCAACCTGTGGGCAACCCGGCCAGCAACTCCATCAGCACCTCTTGCGAGAGGCTGTCGGCCTCGCTGCCTGCCACCGGCTCCTCGTCGGCACAGTCGGGCAGTTGCTCTTCGTACACCACCAGGCGGGCAAAGCGTTCGCGCTGCCTCAGGAAGTCGATGGACTGGGTCATCATGACCCGCGTCAGCCACGACTTCAAGGAGCACTCACCCCTGTAGGTGAAGTGCGTGAACGCCTTGATAAACCCATCGTGCAACACGTCGTGGGCAGCCTCCACATCGCCCGTGTAGCGGTAGCACACGGCCAACATCTGCTTGGCATAACGGACATACAACTCCTTGCGGGCAGCATTATTCCCCGCCCGGCAACCTTCTACAAGTTCTGTCTCATTGTCCAACGTCAGTGTCATCTTGTGGACGCCTTCACGCGCCGTTTACTTAAAAGACGGGCACATGCCCGAAAGACTGCCTCTATTTCTCTTAAAAGAAGTTAAGAGGCAATCTTTTCACAAAGAATATATCACGGTAAAGGAAATTCAGCACGCCTTGAAGCTCATGTCCAAGCCTTTGACCGAATGGGTCAACGCGCCTACCGAAATGAAGTCCACGCCGCACTCGGCATAGTCGCGCAAGGTGTCAAAAGTGATGCCTCCGGACGACTCAGTTTCATAGCGTCCGCCTACCATCTCTACCGCCTTGCGGGTCAGCTCGGGGGTGAAGTTGTCAAACATAATGCGGTCCACCCCGCCCAAGTCGAGCACCTGCTGCAGCTCGTCGAGGTTGCGCACCTCAATCTCAATCTTCAGGTCCTTGCCCTTCTCGCGGCAATACTCCTTGGCGCGCGTGATGGCCTTGTCTATGCCTCCGGCAAAGTCCACGTGGTTGTCCTTCAGCAGAATCATGTCGAACAGGCCGATGCGGTGGTTCACTCCCCCGCCTATTTTCACCGCCATCTTCTCGAGTATGCGCATGCCAGGCGTCGTCTTGCGCGTGTCCAGCACGCGGGTGTGGGTGCCCTTCAGCTGCTCGGCATAGCGGTGCGTCATGGTGGCAATGCCGCTCATGCGCTGCATGATGTTCAGCATCAGCCTCTCCGTCTGCAGCAGCGACTGCACCTTGCCCTCTACCACCATGGGCACATCGCCCGGCTTCACCTCGGTGCCGTCGTTCATAAACACTTCCACCTTCATGGTGGGGTCGAAACGACGGAATACTTCTTTGGCCACCTCAATGCCGGCCAAGATGCCCGCCTCCTTAATCAGCAACTTCGACTTGCCCATGGCTGTGGGGGGTATGCACGACAGCGTGGTATGGTCGCCATCGCCTATGTCTTCTGCGAAAGCCAGGTCTATCAGCCTGTCTATCAGTTCTTGTTCCTTAGTCATTGTTTTTATTGATTCTTATCTGGTGAATAAAATAATTGCCTTTCTCTTTCTTCAGAAAGCAATGCACGCGGTAGCTGCCCTGCTCCGTGCGGAGGGTGCCTACCACGAAGCCCGACTCGTCCCGCCGCCCCTCGTGGTTCAGGTCGAAGCCCCGCACCTTGTGCAGCCGGAAGAAGCCGGCCAAAGCCTCCTCTCCTGCCCGCTTGCCGGAGCCGGCGTTTTTGTCCTCGATGACGATGCTTACCTTGTCGTCCAACAACGCGTTCAGTTCCACGGAGTTTCCCTTACGGAAAGCCTCCACGATGCCTTTCGCCGCATCCTGCCCGTGAGCCACGGATACCGTCAGCAGGAACGCTGCAATAAATAAGACTATTCGCCGTGTCATCTGCATAAATGTTAATCTTCGGGCAAAGTTAAACATTTATTATGAATCCGCAAGAACAGGACAGCAGAAATCGCCTCGCTGGCTCCGGAGACTGACATTTTGACACCGCTGCAATCTGCCAAATGAACGCCTTGCGGGACGCATCAGGCTCGCTCCCTGTTCGCTTCTATAGCGACGGAAAAAGAACGAACATGGTACGAACTTGGTACGACTTTGGTACGAAGAAGAACCGGACGGAATTTGGACAAAATCCAGGCGAAAAACGGGCAAAAAACGGCTTTGATACGGACAGGAAGGAATGACAAAATGACAGGAATCTGAAAGCCGGGAAACAACTGCTGCGTCTTAGCGGTTGAAGAGCTCGAAGGTGAACTTGCAGCCTACCTCCTTGTACTTCCAGTTGGCAAAGCTGGCGAAGACACCGAAATCGAAGACGTGGGTGCCGATGCCGTAGCCCACCTCGATGTAAGGCTTCAGGTGGGGCACCACGAGGGCATTGGCATAGAGGCGTTCGTTCAGCACGTAGCGGGTGTACTTCATGAGGTGGCGCATCAGCAGGAAGGGGGCTTCGTAGGTGACGTGCCCGCGCAGGTAGCGGTCGGACGAGTTGTACCACCTCCGGTCCAGCAGCTGGAACATGCCGCCGGCCTCGTCGTTCCATCCCACGGGCAGGTTGTGGCGGGTAAAGTAGGCAAAGTCCACGAAGTAAGTATTTTTCTGGTTGGTAAACATGCCGCCGCCCACGCGCATGAACAGGGTACGCATAGGCCCGAGAGCCAGCTGGTGGTGCACGTCAAGCTCCACACGCTCGTAGGTGCCCGAATTGCGCAGCACGCCTTCGATGCCCCGCTCCCACTCGACGGAGAAGGTGGGGTAGCGCGAATGCATGTTTACCTTGCGGTCACCGTTCATATAATAATATTGACCGGGGGTGTACGACAGCCGCACGCGGGGGGCAAAACTGGTATAGACGTGGCTTAGGCGGCTCAGTATGTCCATGTCAATGCCCGGATGCGGGGGAGTAGTGGCCGTAGCCTGCGCAGATGCCGAACCGCCGGAGGGGCTGATGACGGGGTAATTTATCTGAAAGTTGGAGCGCTCTACTTCCGTGCGCCGGTGCAGGGTGAGGCCCACGTCGAGCGTCAGGCCGTTTACAATCTCCCACGTGTGGTAGAACTTGAAGTACAGGTCGCGAAAGTAATCCAAATGTATTTGGTCGAAGTTGAACAGGCTGTCGGGCATGGACTTCAGGTCGTCCAGCACGTCGCTGCTGTAGATACGGTTGCCGTTGCCCACATCCACATGCACGGCGGCACGCTTGCGGGGCCAGTAGTCGAAGTCGGCACGCACGCGCCAGTAAAACTCTTTACGAGAAAAATTGTAACCTATCTGCGGCCTGACGCGCAACAGGCGGTCGCCCGCAAAGAGGCGGTTGTACTTGAATTCCTGTTTGTACGAGAAACCGTTGCTGCCGCTATAGCTCAGCAGGAAGGGGTTGATGAGGGGCGAGCAGCGCACACTGCCTATCTGTGCCAGGTCAACGGTGTAGCGGCTGGTGAGCACATCGCCTACCTGCCCCCAAAACTCTAAATGTTTACTGCGTTTCCGTGGCGGATTACGCAGGGTATCGCTACGCAGAAAGTAGTCGCGATACAGTCCCTGCTCGTGCTCCGTAAGTGGCAACGGGCGGATGGAGTTGAAGTAAGCCGTGTCGCGGCGGTAGGCATTGGTGTCGCAACGCAAGGTATAGTAGTCCGTCAGGTCGTATTGCTCCTTGCCCTGGCGCGGGGGCAAGTCAAACTGGTGCGGAATGATTTCGCCATAGTCCAGCACGGCCGTATAGTCGCCGTCAATGACATTGCCCAGGAAGCGGAACGTGCCGTCCAGGTGGCAGCTGACGGGCAAGAACTCGTCGGCGGCGCCTACTTCGCCCATGCGCACCAGGTTGTTGAAGCGCACCAGGCTGGACTGCCCTGCAAAGCGCACCTCGCGCACGCTCCACACGTCGTTGCTCACCACAAGGTATCCCCCCACCAGCTGGAAACTCTTGCTCTTGGGGATGAAGCGGATGCGGTACTGCAAGCGTCCGTCGCGGCTCTGCATCACCGAGTCGATGCGGTAGGTGTAATATTTCTTGGCATCCGAAGCCAGGGGCGAGATGAATTTGTCGTAAAACAGCGTGGGGGCATAGACGTTGACGTAGAAGTATTCGGGCAGGCGCTCGTCCATGCCCCAAAACTCACGCACGGTGCCCACGCTGGCCTTCACCTTCTGGTCGTAGAGGTTGGGGGCAGTGAAGTGCAGGTCGCTGTACGACTCCACCATGTACTCCCTCACGCCCTTGCGCAAGCGGAACATGGAGGGCACAAAGCGCAGGATGTGATTCTTCTTCCGGATGTCCACATAGCCCTTGATGTACAGGCTGGCCTTATAGCTGTCCACCGCCTTGGCATACATGGGGGCAAAGAAGATGACTTGCTGCATGATGCTGTCCGCCGAGCGCGTGGCGGCATCGGGAGCCACCGGATGCGGACGGGGAGGCGGCACTGCCCCCGCCGTGCAGAGCAACGCCCACAACATCGCCATTATGACAGCCAATCGTTTCACATTTCTTCCTTCTTTCTTGTTGAGTCGGGGGCAAATATACGGAGAAGCGGCGAAAGATGGGACAAATTAGCAGGATTTTGCCTACTTTTGTAGCGCAAAAAGGAAC
Source organism: uncultured Bacteroides sp. (assembly GCA_949288715.1). GTDB lineage: Bacteria > Bacteroidota > Bacteroidia > Bacteroidales > Bacteroidaceae > Bacteroides. Next base: position 104,059 of record CASELH010000006.1, read on the forward strand.
ATTTGTATGGAGAAAGACGCTAAAATATACGTGGCCGGACACCGGGGAATGGTGGGATCGGCCATTGTGCGCGAACTGCAAAGACAAGGATACACCAATATTATTACGCGTACCCATGCCGAGCTGGACTTGTGCCGGCAGGAAACCGTGGAGCAGTTCTTTGCCGAAGAAAAGCCGGAATACGTATTTCTGGCTGCTGCCAAGGTGGGAGGCATCGTGGCTAATGAAAGCGCATTGGCCGACTTTATGTACGTCAACATGATTCTGGAGATGAACGTCATCCACTCGGCTTGGCAGAACGGCTGCAAAAAGCTGGAGTTTCTGGGCTCGTCGTGCATCTATCCGCGCATGGCCCCGCAGCCCATGAAGGAGAGCTGCCTGCTGACATCGGAACTGGAGAAGACCAACGAGGCGTACGCACTGGCCAAGATTTCGGGATTGAAGTATTGCGAATTCTTGAATCGGCAGTATGGGACGGACTACATCAGCGTGATGCCCACCAACCTGTATGGCCCCAACGACAACTACCACCCTACGCACAGCCACGTACTACCTGCCTTGATAAGGCGCTTTCACGAAGCTAAAGTGCAAAACTTGCCCTTCGTGACCTGCTGGGGAGACGGAAGCCCGCTGCGTGAGTTTCTCTACGTGGACGACCTGGCCAACCTGTGCGTATTCCTGATGAACCATTACAGCGGCAACGAGACAGTAAACGCAGGAACAGGAAAGGAGCTGACCATCAAGCAACTGACGGAACTGGTAGCCAAAGTGGTGGGCTATGAAGGAGAAATACGCTGGGACAAGACAAAGCCCAATGGAACGCCCCGCAAGCTGCTGGACGTGTCGAAAGCCACCGCCCTGGGATGGACCTACAAGACGGAACTTGAAGACGGCATTCGCCTGGCCTACCAGGACTTCTTGCACAATCCCATGCGGGCTGAAAGGTGAGCCAAGCCTGCACTTTTACCTCACATTGTTACAGAATCCTCTCCGAGACTGCACCGGAGGGGATTTTTTTATGCCCAAATCTGTTGTTAGCTGTGATTTTTTTCATAGTTTTGGCACTCATTACAAAAAATGGGAATTTAGCACGCGCAAGCGCGCTTTAATGAAGAATTAAGAATGAAGAATGATGAATTCTCAAGGATGCAAATGCGGTGGTAACTGAATTCCCCGCCTCCGGGGAGGAGATCCCTATTTTTAGAGATTTACACTTTTACCTACCACCTCCCCCTTCGGGTACTCCTCCTCCCGGGGGAGGAGGAGAATTCAGTTACTTCCCTAATTCTTCATTCTTAGTTCTTCATTCTTCATTTCGGGGCTGCGCCCCGCTAAATTATCATTTATTCAAAATAAAACGCTTTATTATGAAAACATTGACATTGAAACTACTCCTGCTACTTCTTGTTCTGGCAGGATTGCCCTTTACGGCATCGGCGCAAGGGCTGAAGGCTTTAAAGCTGAAAAACGGACTCTCCGTCTACATTTGGGAAGATGACACAAAGTCGGACGTGTTTGGCATCGTGGCCGTGCGCACGGGCTCAGTGAACGACCCGGCAGAATACACCGGATTGGCCCACTACCTGGAGCACGTGATGTTCAAAGGCACGGACAAGATAGGGGCGCTGGATTGGGCTGCCGAAGAGCCCCTCTACCAGCAAATCATCGCCAAGTATGACGAGATGGCGGATGCCACCGACCCTGCGAAGAAAGAAGCCATCAGCCAGGAAATCAACGGCCTGACGGTACAGGCAGGCAAGGTGAGCGTGTCGACCGAATTCTCCAACCTAATGGAAAGCATGGGTGGCAAAGGCATGAACGCGGGCACCAGCTTCGACCTGACTTACTACTACAACTCTTTTCCCGCCTACCAGATAAACAAGTGGCTGGAGATTACTTCCGAACGCTTCCGCCACCCGGTATTCCGCACTTTCCAGTCGGAGCTGGAGAACGTGTACGAGGAGTATAATATGTATCAAGACAATCCTTCGAGCTTGCAGAGCAACTTCATCCGCGCAAAAGCTTTCGAAGGCCATCCCTATGCCAGAGATATCATCGGCCTTCCCGAACACTTGAAGAACCCGAGGTTGAGCAAGCTCATTGACTTCTACAACGACTGGTACACGCCCGAAAACATGGTGCTCATCCTGGTAGGCAATATCAAGGCGCAACAGATTGTGGGACGCATCAACGCCGCCTTCGGCCGGCTGCCGAAAAAAGCCACACCGGCACGCAAGACGTATCCCGACCTCGAGATAAAAGGGCGCACCCAATACACCGCCAAGATAGGCTATTACCCCAACGTGTGCCTCATCTATCCGGGCGTACCTGCCGGACATCCGGATGAAAAGCCGCTGGAGATAGCCATGTCCCTGCTGAGCAACAGCAGTAACACGGGCACGCTGGACAAACTGTCGCTGGACGGAGAACTGACCGGTGCCGGAGCTTCCCCCATGACCATGCGCGAACAGGGGCGCAACATCGTGCAGTGCATCCCCCTGTATGACGAAAACCAACGCCGCTTTGAGTCGAACAAAAGCACCGAGCGCAAGGCATTGAAAGCCATAGAAAAGATTGCCAACGGTGAGTTTGAAGACTGGCAAGTGAATGCCATCAAGGCCAACCTGTGCCGCGACTTCGACCTGCAAATGGAGTCGAACAACACCAAGGCCATGCTGCTGATGAATGCCTTTATCTATGAGCAAGACTTGGGCAAAGTGCTGGGCTACAAAGACGAAGTGCTGGCCGTAACCACCGAAGACATCAAGCGCGTGGCACGCCAGTACCTCGCGGACAACTACCTCGCCCTCTACATAGAAGAGGGCAAGCCCGACAAAGGCAACAAGATAAAGAAGCCCGGATACAAACCCATCGAACCACCCGTAGGCCAAGAGTCGGATTATGCCAAACAGTTCAAACGCATGAGCATAGGGCAAGTGGAAGAAAAGTTCATCGACTTCAACGACGTGAAAGAGCAGAAACTCAACGACCGCTCCAAACTGTACTACACGCAAAACCCCGAAAACAACGTGTTCAGCCTCACCCTGCGCTACGGGGCGGGCGAGCGTGAATTTCCCCAGCTGGGCATTGCCGCCGAACTGATGAACAATGCCGGCGTGATGGGCGCCTACGAGCCCCAGCAACTGAAGGAAGAGCTGAGCCGGCTGAACGCCACTTGCCAGGTAAGCGCCAACGACGACTACCTGTACATCACCATGCGCGGATACGAAGAGACCCTTGTGCAAGCCTGCCAACTGCTGTCGAGACAAATCTTGATGCCCGCCCTCGACGAGAAGCAACTGAGCAGCTTGAAAGGCTCGCTGCTGGGCACGCGCCAACAACGCAAGGAGAATGTGAACATCCTGGCCGATGCCCTTTCGCAATACTTGCGCTATGGCGACCGGTCATCGTACCTCACCGAACTGACAGACATGGAGATACTCGAACTGCAGGTATCCGGACTGACGGGCGACATCAACCGCGCCAGCAACTACGAGGCGGAGATATTCTACTGCGGCACACTGCCTTTCGAAACGGTGTATGACATCCTGAGCAAGAACCTTCCGCTGGTGGCCAACGAGCGTCCCGCCGTATCGCCCCAAGACAAGCCGCTGGCATCGGCCGAGGAAAACACCATCTACTTCCTGCCGAACAGCGATGCCGAACAGGCACAAATCTTCCTCTGCCTGCCCATGGATGCTTACGACAAACAGGACGACGTGCTGCGCGATGCCTTCAACCAATACTTCTCGGGCAGCTTCAACGGACTGATGATGAACGAAATCCGCGAGAAGCGTTCCATGGCTTACTATGCCGACGCTTCCATCATTACCCCTGCCCTGCCCGGAAACCAAACTTTTCTGTACGGTCACCTCGGCACGCAAAACGACAAAGTGAACGATGCCATGGACGTATTCATGTCTCTGCTGACCGACATGCCGCAAAACCCCGACCGCATAGACAACATCAAGAGCTACCTGCGGCAAGAGGCACTGACCAGCCACCCCGACTTCCGCAGCAAGGCACAATACATGGAAGTCTGCCGACGCATGGGCTATGAAGGCGACCCCGCCAAGGAAAACCTGCCCAAGATTGACGCGCTGACCTTTGACGACATTGAGCGCTTCTACGAGCAGCACATCAAGGGGAAACATTACCGCATAGGCATCATCGGCAACCCCAAGCTGATTGACACCGACCGCCTGGAAAAGTACGGCAAAGTGGTGAAGCTGAGCGAACGCAAGCTATTCAACGCGAAGGACGCACTTTTCTGAAATGGAGAATTGAGAATTAAAAATTGAAAACGGGGCGCGGGTTCACCTTGAATCCGCGCCTTTTTTCTGCCCCTCACCCACCTATCTTCTTCATGAACACGTCCTGGTAGGCGGGAGCCACCGGTATCAGCTCATCGCCTATGCGGATGCGGTTGTGCTCTACGCTCTCAATCTTGTCGAGCGCCACGATGTACGAGCGGTGCACGCGGCAAAAGCGGTCGGCAGGCAGACGGTCTTCCACACTCTTCATGGTGCTTAGGGCTATCAGGGGACGCGGCGTGTCCGTGAGGTGAAAGCGCACATAGTCCTTCAAGCCGCTGACAAACAATATGCGGTCGAAATCCACCCGCACCAGCTTGGAGTCGTTCTTCACAAAGAGATACGAAGAAGGGGAAGCCGCCTGCACGGCATCGCCCTCCGCAGCCGGGGCCGGGCGGTCGAGCACATTCCGTGCGTGGGTGGCAGCCTTCAGAAAGGCCTGGTAGGTGATGGGCTTCAGCAGATAGTCCAGAGCGCGCACCTCGTAGCTGTCGTAGGCATACTCCTTGAAGGCGGTAGTAAAGATGACCCGCGTGGGCGGCTGCACCAGCTTGGAAAGCTCCATCCCCGTGAGGCCCGGCATTTGTATGTCCAGAAACAGGAGGTCGACCTGAGGGGTAAGGGCAGCCATCGCCTCCAAGGGGTCGAGATATGCCCCCACCAGGCGGAGAAAGGGAGTCCGCTCCACAAAGCCGGCCAAGAGTTTGACGGCCAGCGGCTCGTCATCGACAACCATGCAAGTCAACATCATGTCAGCCATAGGTCACTTATCTTTTCGTTTTTATTCTTAAAGAAGCCTCGTAAGCCGGAATGTCCAGCACCTCTTCCCCGAAAGGCAGATTGGCCCTCTCGCCCACTTCCAGACTATAATCGGCCTCTTTGTAGAGCAGGCGGAGGCGGCGGCGAAGGTTCTCTATACCTACACCTCCGGCTTGCTTTGACGCATTGCGTTCTTCAGCCGGAAGCAGAGAGTTGACCACCGTGAAGCAGAGCCAGCCGTCCCCGTCCCGGCCAAACGATGCGCGGATGTAGCAGGCATGCCGGCTGCTGGCCCCGTGCTTGAAGGCATTCTCCAGCAACGAGATGTAGAGCAGCGGCGGCAGCTCGCCCTCCACCGGCTCCAGCGCAAGGCTCACCTTCAGCGTGTCGGCATAACGCAGGCGCATCAGCTCCACGTAGTCTTCCATAAAAGCCATTTCGTCGCGGATGGGCGTGGCGGGCTTGCTGCCTTCGTAGAGCACGTAGCGCAGCATGTCGCTCAGCCGGCTGATGGAGGCTTGGGTGGCATCGGGGTCGAAGGCAGCCAGTGAGGAGATGTTGTTCAGCGTGTTGAAGAGGAAGTGCGGGTTCAGCTGGCTTTTCAGCCGCTCGCGTTCGGCCACGGCGGCCTCCATCTCCAGCTGCTGGTTGCGCTTCTGCACGCGCAGGGCAATGGCGGCCAGTATAAAGAGAATGACGGCCAGCGTTCCCAGCAAGTCGAAAGCCACGCGGATGCCTGCGGGAATCGGAGGAATCTCGCCCAGCTGCCAGGACATGACGACAGAAAGCAATCCCCTCAACAAGCACACCAGGCCGGCATTGCCCAGGATGAACACCCAATACCGCTTGCGGAACAACAGGCTGGGGATGAAGAAGAAATAGTTGGCATAAAACACCGACATCAGATACAGCACATAAGGTATGACATACCCCACGACCGTCATGGCTGCGGCCAACGACTGCCCGCTGAACAGTGTGCCCAGAAACGGCGATAGCAGAACCATCGCCCAGAGCAGCACTTGCACGGCCACATCCAAATGTCTTGTCCATGTTTTCATGCAGCAAATATAAGGGAAATTATTGAGAATAGGCCACGGAGGGGGCATTTAAACGCTACTTTGCGGGGTTGAAACGCTCCCTCGCGGGGGTTGAAACGCCACCTTGCGAGGGTTGGAACGCTACCTTGCGAGGCATTCAGCACTGTTTCAGAGCGAAGATACGCCCACATCTCGTCGGACGAAAGGCGGAGGTTGGTCGAACGGAAAACCGCCGTTGGTCGGATAAGTTTGAACAAGCCAAGGGGATGAGCTTCCTTTGCAAGCAGAAAGACCAACTAAAACCCATTAGGAATATGAAAAAAGCATTGATAAGCTTACTGACCACATGGCTTGCCTGCATCGCCTTGCAAGCCGCACAACCGGTAGAAACCGTTGCCCGCGTCAAGGGCCTGCTGGTAGACTCGCTGACGCAAAGCGGAGAACCCTATGCCACCCTGCGCGTGGTGCAGAACGAGGCCGAAGCCCCTGTGGCCATGGGGGTGACCGACATGGAGGGGCGCTTCAGCATCGCCCTGCCCCGATATGGCACCTACGTGCTGCACGTCACCTCCGTGGGGCGCGAGCCGCTGGCCAGGGAGTTCAACGTCAGCTCCGCCCGTCCCGAAGCCGACTTGGGAACGATGTATAGCCGGGAATCGTCCGAAATGCTGGAAGACGTGGAGGTAGTGGCCCAAAAACCGTTGGTGAAGATGGACATCGACGAGATATCGTATAGCGTAGCCGACGACCCCGATGCAAACACCAACACTACCCTCGAGATGCTGCGCAAGGTGCCCATGGTCACCGTAGACGGCGAGGACAACATCAAGGTGAACGGCAGCAGCAGCTTCCAGGTGTACGTCAACGGCAAGCCCAGCGCCATGATGAGCGCCAATCCCAGCCAGACGCTGAAAGCCCTGCCCGCCTCCAGCATCAAGTCGATAGAGGTGCAGACAAACCCCGGCGCCAAGTATGACGCAGAGGGCGTGGGCGGCATTCTCAACATCACCATGGAAGACAGTAGCGGACTGGAAGGCTACAACCTGAGTCTGAACGCCTCGGCCGGCAACTTGAACCAGGGAGGAGGCGCCTATGCCATGGTGCAGACCGGCAAGCTGACTCTATCGGCCAACGTGAACGCCACCCACGTCCGCATCCCGGAAATGGATATAACAAACATACGCGACGAAGCACAGACGGGCAACCGCCTGGACTATGCACAAAACATAAAAGGAAATACCCGGCTGCTCTTTGGCAACTTCGACGCCAGCTACGAGATAGACACGCTGAACAGCCTTTCGGTATCGGTAGGCCTGTTTCACATGCCGCAACAGACAGACGGCTTGGGCACCACCCTGTTGAGCAACGGCGGCCAGACTCTCTTCGGCTACGACACCCAGCTGAAAAACCGCAACAAGAGCCTATCGGTAAACGGCAGCGTGGACTATCGGCACACCTTCCGTAATAATCCGCGCCACAACCTGCTGCTAGCCTATCGCATCGGCACGCAACCCAAGGAGAACAAGGCCACCAGCCTCTTCACCATCGGCGGCAGCAGCGAGGAGGCCCAGGCAGCCGGACTCGCAGACCGCTACTCCACCGACCGAAGCAACATGCTGGAGCATACCTTCCAGGCAGACTACACCCTGCCCCTCGGCGCGATGCATGAGATAGAGATGGGCGCCAAATATGTGATGAGGCGCAGCAGCAGCGAGAGCGAAGACCTGGACTATCGGCACAACAGCGACATTGCCGCCGCCTATGGCAGCTACAACCTGCGGGCAGGAAAATGGGGCATGAAAGCCGGCGTGCGCTACGAGCATACCCATCAGAAGGTAAGCTTCCTGCGCGGCAATGGCACGGACTTCAGCCTGAACTACAACAACGTGGTGCCTGCCCTCTCGCTGAACTACAACTTCGGCAACGGCCACCAGCTGGGTGCCGGCTACAACCTGCGCATCTCGCGCCCCGGTATAGGCTATCTTAACCCCTACGTCGACAACCAAGACCCCACGCACGTCACCTACGGAAACCCGGCGCTGGAGCCCGAGAAGGCGCACAACTTCAACTTGAACTACAGCCTCTTTACCACGCGCTTCATGCTCAACGCCTCGCTCAGGCACTCCTTTCTGAACAATGCCATGGAGGAATTCACCCGCTACGACGACAACGTGCTCTACACCACCTACGGCAACATAGGCAAGCGGCGCACCACGGAGCTGAGCCTCTTCCTGAACTGGAGCATCCTGCCCCAGACCAGGCTGACGGTGAACTCTACGACGTCTTACATCGACCTGCGCTCGCCCTCGCTGGGGTATCGCAACCACGGGTGGCAACAATCGGTCATGGCCAGCGTGCAACACACGCTGCCCTGCAAGATTAAACTGAGTGGGAATTACTTCGGAAGCACCTCGGGCATCACCCTGCAAGGCCGTTCAGGGGGCTTCAATGTCCACACGCTGGGCATCAGCCGCGCCTTTCTGAAGGATGACAGGCTCAACATCAGCCTCAGCGCCATCAACCCCTTCAGCCGGAGCATGAAGATTACGTCGGAAACCACCGGCGCCGACTTCACCAACCGCATGCGCACCAGCGTGAAGAGCCGCGCGTTCATGGTAGGCTTCACACTCCGCATTGGCAACCTCAAGCCTTCGCAAAAGAAAGTGGCCGCCTCCTCAACGGATATCCGCGACCGCGAAGACTCGAGCCTTCCGCTCAACAGCATCATGATGCCGGGCGGAGGAGGGGGCAACTAATGTTCGTTTCCCGAAAGAACGGGCAGACATATCTGGTACTTCACCGCCAGGATGCGCGTCAGGAAGACCACCACGCCACACACCACCTGGCACACCACATCGTCAAGCCCCGCCAACGCGCAAAGCCAGTAGGCCAGCCCGCCCACTACGCACGCCATGGCATAAATCTCCTTACGGAAAATGAGCGGGATTTCGTTGATAAACACATCGCGAAGCACACCGCCCGCAGCGCCAGTCATGCTGCCCATGATGATGGCCACCCAGAAGGGGAAACCCAGCGCCAGGCTTTTGCCCACGCCCACCACGGTGAACAGCGCCAAGCCTATGGTGTCGAATATAAAAAAGGTATTGTTAAGATGAATAAGATACTTGCCAAACAAGATGACCCACCCCAAGGCAAGCCCGGTGCATATCAGATAGATGGGGTCGGTCATCCAAGCGGGGGTGACGTCGAGCAACAAGTCGCGAAGCGTACCCCCGCCAATGGCCGTGACGAAGCCCACCACATAGGCGCCAAACCAGTCGAACCGCTTGGCCGAAGCCAGCCGTATGCCGCTGATGGCAAAGGCAAAGGTACCGATGAAATCCAATATTTGTACGAACGTAGGCATAAAAATGAGATAAATTTGCCGGCAAAGTAACAAAAAAATCGCGTGGAAAAGCGTAATTTTGCCCGTGAAAAAAACTTCGAGCCTATGAAAGTAACCATTGTATCGGCGGCACGCCCCAACTTCATGAAGATAGCCCCCCTGTGCCGTGCCATAGATGCCGCGCGGAAAACGGGTGCCGACATGGCATACCGCATCGTCTATACTGGCCCCGCAGACGACCCCTGCCTGGAGGCTTCGCTCTTTTCCGACCTCGACATGCCTTGCCCCGACGCCTGCCTGGGCATCAACGTGCGCACCCACTCGCAGGTGACCGCCGACGTGATGCTGGCCTTCGAGCGCGAGCTGGATGCCCACCCCGCCCACGTGGTGCTGGTGGTGGACGACACGACGGCCAGCATGGCCTGCTCCGTAGTAGCCAAGAAGCGGGGGCTGAAGGTGGCCCACGTCATTGCCGGCACCCGCTCGTTCGACATGAACATGCCGCGCGAGGTGAATCGCACCATTGTCGATGCCATCTCCGACTACCTCTTTGCCGCCAGCATGACCGCCAACCGCAACCTCAACCGCGAGGGCATGATTCCGGAATACATCCACTACGTGGGAAACATCCTGATAGACACTACGCGCTACAATCGCCACCGCCTGGTGCAACCCCGGTGGTTCTCGGTGCTGGGCTTGCGGAAGGGGCACTACCTGCTGCTCACACTGAACAGGCGCGACTTGCTGGAGAAGAAAGCCGTGCTGCGCGACCTGATGCGAACGCTGCTCGACAAGACGGGAGACTTGCCCATCGTAGCTCCCCTGCATCCGTATGTGGAGGAGGCCATCAAGTCGCTGGCCATCAGCTCGCCCCGCCTGCACATATTGCCGCCGCAAAGCTACCTGCACTTCGGCTTCCTCATCAACCAGGCCACGGGCATCGTGACCGACTCGGGCAACATTGCCGAAGAAGCCACCTTCCTCGACGTGCCCTGCATCACGCTCAACACCTACGCCGAGCACCCTGAGACCTGGCGCAACGGCACCAACGAGCTGGCCGGAGAAAACGCCGTCACCCTTGCCCACCTGCTCGACCGCCTGATGAGCGGCGAATGGAAGCACTGCACCACCTTGCCCGAACGCTGGGATGGGCGCACCGCCGAACGCATCGTGCAGACGTTGCTGGAAGGGGAAGGGAAATGATAATTTAGCGGGGCGCAGCCCCGAAATGAAGAATGAAGAACTAAGAATGAAGAATTAGGGAAGTAACTGAATTCTCCTCTTCCCCCGGAGGCGGGGAATTCAGTTACCACCGCATTTGCATCCTTGAGAATTCATCATTCTTCATTCTTAATTCTTCATTAAAGCGCGCTTGCGCGCGCTACTTAAACAACACACGAACATGAAGATAGTAGTACTGGACGGCTACGCCGCCAACCCCGGAGACTTGAATTGGGATGAACTGAAAGCCATGGGCGAATGCACCGTCTACGACCGCACGGCTCCCGGCGAAGTGCTGGAGCGCGCAGCAGGCGCGGAAATCGTGCTGACCAACAAAACAGTTATCGACGCCGGGCATATAGCCGCACTGCCTGCACTGAAATACATAGGCGTGCTGGCCACGGGATATAACATTGTAGACATCGACGCCGCCAAGGCGCACGGCATCATCGTAACCAACATCCCTGCCTACAGCACGGCCTCGGTGGCGCAAATGGTGTTTGCCCACCTGCTCAACATTGCCTCGCAGGTGCAGCACCACTCGGAGGAGGTGCACAAAGGGCGCTGGACGCGAAGCAAGGACTTCTGCTTTTGGGACACGCCGCTCATCGAACTGCGGGGAAAGAAGCTGGGCATCGTAGGCTTGGGGCACACAGGCATGGCCACCGCACGCATTGCCTTCGGCTTCGAGATGGAGGTGTGCGCCTACACCTCCAAGTCGCCCTTGCAATTGCCCCACGGCATCAAGAAGATGGAGCTGGACGAGCTGTTTGCCCAGTGCGACGTCGTGAGCCTGCATTGCCCGCTGACCGATGCCACGCGCGAGATGGTGAATGCCCGCCGCCTCGCCTTGATGAAGCCCACGGCCATCCTTATCAACACCGGGCGCGGGCCGCTCGTCAACGAGCAAGACCTGGCCGATGCCCTGAACAGCGGGCGGATTTTTGCCGCCGGCGTAGACGTGCTTTCGCAAGAGCCGCCGCGCGCCGACAACCCTTTGCTCACGGCTCGGAATTGCTACATCACCCCGCACATTGCCTGGGCAAGCACCGCCGCGCGCCAAAGGCTGACGGGCATCATGCTGGACAACATCCGCGCCTATCTGGCAGGGAAGCCGGTGAACAACGTGGCGAAATAGAGGCCCGCCGTCGCTCCCCCCCTATTCCTCTCCGCCGAACAGGTATTCGTAGTCGCGCCTGGCGGCCTGGGATGCCCAATCTTCGGGGATGAACTTCCACAAGCCCAGCACATGGGGGGTGATGGTGCCCTTGCGCTCGATGTATTGCATGAGGTAGAAGCGCAGGTCTTTGTCGGTGGAGCGGATGATGCGCCCGGCCAACTCCTCCTGCGGGATGCCTGCGCCCCGGGTGAGCAGCTCGCCTCCGCCATTGCCGCGGTAGGAATTGACAGCCACGCGATACTCACGGGCAGGGTCGAAGGGGGTGCCGTCGGCCATGCTGATGATGTGCACGCGCTGCCCGGCGGGCTTGCTGACGTCTACCGTGTAGCGGATGCCGGCCGCCGAGTCGAAGTTATAGCTGGGGTGCTGGAAAGCCGCCCGCTCCGCCGAGGCATCTTGCCGGGTGGGGCGCAGCAGGAGCAGGTGGTCGGCAGGCGAGCGCATCTGGCCCGTCCACAAGCCGTAGGCCATCTCCAGCGCGTCGTGCACCTCTTGCCCGGTGAGGCGCATGGTGTAGAGCAGGTTTTCGTATTTGTAGAGCTTGAACATGTCGCTCACCCACACGTCGCCCGCCGCTATCTGCGTGTCGAACGACAGGGGGGCGGCCAGCGAAATCTCGGCATCGCCTATCTCCAGCTGGAGCTCGTGGATGAGGTCGACAAAGGCCGAGGGGCCGAAGTAGGCAGGGCGTGTGGAGATGGTCTCCGCAAGCCGCCCTATGCGCTTGCCCACAAAGGCCTGCACAGCCTCGCGCTGGGGGGCGAAGTGGCGCAGGAAGTCGGCGTCGGGCGGCAGTTGACTGACGTCGGCCAGCGTGCCCTCCGCGTGCTTGGTCGTCACCCGGCCGTCTTCCACCGTCAGGGTGATGTCCACGCAGGCCACAGTGAGGGCATTGCTGCCGGGGTTGACGAGCAGCACCGAGTCGCCCTCCGCGCCGGCCACCTTGGTGCAGGCACGCACATGGTCGTGCCCCATCAGCACCGCGTCGAAGCCGGGCACGCGCGCGGCCACCTCGGCCGAGGCATTCTCGCGATACTTGCCGCCCATCACGTAGGGAGACTTCCCGGCATGGAAGAGGCCGATGACCACGTCGGCGTGCTCCTTCTCGCGAATAACCTCCATCCAGCGGCGCGCCGTCTGCTCCATGTCGTCGAAGCGGAGGCCTGCCCACAGCCCCCGGGGCAGCCACATGGGTATGGCGGGCGTTATCATGCCCAGCACGGCCACCCGCACGCCCTGCCGCTCCACCACCACGTAGGGCTTGAAGCGCGGACGGCCCGTGGCCTCCTCAACGATGTTGGCGCCCAGCACGGGGAAGCGGCATTGGGCAGCCCAGCGCTCGAACACGGCGCGCCCCGTCTCCACGTCGTGGTTGCCCATGTTGGCGGCGTCATAGCCCATGTAGTTCAGCATGGCGGCGCCCACGTGCGGCGCCACGGTGTCCATGTAGTTGTAGTAATAGGCCGAGGGCTGGCCTTGCAGGAAGTCGCCGTTGTCCAGCAGAATCAGGCCGTCGTCGCCACACGCCCGTCGTTGCTCCTTCACGAAGGCCGATACACGCGCCAGGCTGCCCGGCGCGTCGCGCTGCGCGGTGAAGTCGTAGGGATAGTAATGGCCATGCACGTCCGAGGTTTCCACTATTTTCAACTCCACCACCTGCTTCTGCGCAAGCAGCGCGCCGGGCACGAGGAGGAGGAGGGTGCACAACAGGAGGAGGGAGGAGTTTACAAGTCTTTTCATAAGCAAGCGTAAAAAAATGAAAATGATAATTTATCGCGATGGCACACAGATGACACAGATGAGACAGATTTTCACAGATTTTCTTTAGAAGAATGGTATTTGTGGTCATCTTGTAAAATCTGTGTCATCTGTGTGCCAACCAAGGATGAATCTGCTTGGACAAAGGTACGGATTTTTTTTCATCCGCGCAAAAATGGCATGCCTTAACGGGGCAAATATTACCGGCAAGACAGGTTAATATTTCAAAAAAAATCGCAGACAAAGGGGCATGGAAAGAGTAGGCGTCTGCCAAACGAACATGATGCTCTTCACGACAGACGACAGTCGACAGTTAGTTTTTTTAGGTTCACACCACCGTATGTGATATTTGTAAATATATTTTTATATTATGTATATATATTATAATATAAATATTCCATAAGAAATAAAAGCGAAGAGATGTATAAGCCGAAAAAAATAACTGTCGACTGTCGTTTGTCGTGAAGAGAGGCAAACAGCACTACATGCACACATCACAACTGCGTGGCCTGCATGTCAACATATTTCCGCCACCGGCACGCACGCTCTTGCAAAAGCCTCCCCTCCGCAAGGGCTCCACGCTGCCTTCGCACTGCCCCGGCCGTGCCCGCTCTTGACGCAGGGCGAAAGAAAGTTGTTTCCGTTAACAGTTTTTCACGCCTTAGCGCCTCCCCATTTTTGCCCTTTTCGCACGAAGCGATTACCTTTGCGTCGGATGAATCAGGGATGACGCACGGGGGATACACAGGAGGAGAGGGGGAGAAACTACTCGTAGCGCAGGGAATGGGCAGGATGGATGCGCGCGACGAGGAACGAGGGACCCACCAGCATCAGCAGGGAGGCGACGAGGGTGCCCGCGTTGAGCAGCAGGAGGAGCCACACGGGGAGCGACACGGGGACGGTGTCCATGTAGTACGTGGCGGGGTCGAGCTTGAACACGCCGGTGAGGCTTTGCAGCAGGTAGAAGCCCAGACCGAGGACGTTGCCCCACACCATGCCCTTGCCGATGAGGAAGACGGAGAGCCACAGGAAGACGCGGCGCACCAGCCCGTCCCTCGCCCCCAGGGCCTTGAGCAGGCCTATCATAGGGGTGCGCTCGATGATGATGATGAGCAGGCCCGAAATCATGGTGAAGCCCGCCACGCCCGTCATGAGGGCCAAGATGACCCACACGTTCACGTCCAGTATGCCCAGCCAGGCAAAGAGTTGGGGATTGAGCTGCTCCACGTTGCGCACGCAGTACTCCGCGCCATACCTGTCGGCATGGCCGCCCAGCTCGTCGCCCAGCTCCCAGGTGGCGGCATCCAGCCGGCCGTAGTCGCGCAGCTCCACCTCCAGGCCGCTCACCTGCCCGGGCTTCCAGCCGTTCAAGCGGTTCACCAGGTGCAGGTCGGCCAGGATGAAGAGGTTGTCATACTCCGCAAAATTCGTCTCGTAGATGCCGGCCACCTGCAGGCGGCGGGCGCGCACACTGCCTTCGCCGTTGCCGCCCAGGTAGTAGGTGTCCAGCTTGTCGCCGGGCTTCAGCCTCAGCTTGCCGGCCATCGAGCGGGAGACGAGCACCTGCCCCGACGATGCCGAGTCGCTGAACTGGGGCACCTCGCCCTCCACCAGGTGCCGGCGCAGGAAGCCCGTGTCGTACTCCTGCCCCACGCCTTTCAGCATCATGCCCATGAAGGCGTCGTCGGTCTTCAGCATGCCGGGCTTCATGGAGTAGCGCTGCACGTGCTTCACCCCGGGGCGGGCGGAGGCCCAGGCCATCAGCGAGTCGTCGGCCACCACGGGATTGCTTTCGTAGGCACTGGCTCCCTGCAAGCCCGATATGCGCAGGTGCGAGCCGAAGCCGGCCACCTTGCTGCGCACTTCGCTCTTGAAGCCCACGATGATGGACACGGCCACAATCATCACCGCCAGCCCTATGGCAATGCCCGCTGTGGCTATCAGCACGGCGGGGCGCGAGGCTTGCCGCCTGCCGCTTTCTGCGCGATACATGCGCCGCGCTATAAAACAAGAAAGGCTCATTTCTTGTGTGTTTTCACTCCGTCCGCCCGGGATAGGCTTCCAGCGCCTTGCTCAGTATGGACAGCGCACGGGTCAGGTCTTCCTTCTTCAGCACATAGGAGATGCGCACCTCGTTGCGCCCCGCGCCGGGGGTGGTGTAGAAGCCCGAGGCAGGCGCCATGAACACCGTCTCGCCCTCATACTGGAAGTCGCTGAGGCACCAGGCGCAGAACTTGTCCGAATCGTCCACCGGAAGCTTGGCCACGGTGTAGAATGCCCCCATCGGGATGGGCGAATACACGCCGGGGATGCGGTTCAGCCCGTCGATAAGGCACTTGCGGCGCTCCACATACTCGTCGTACACCTCGCGCTGATACTCCTCGCCCGCATCGAGCGAAGCCTCGGCTGCAATCTGCCCGATGAGCGGTGGACTGAGGCGCGCCTGGCAGAACTTCATTACGGCGTCGCGAATCTCCTTGTTCTTCGTAATCAAGGCCCCGATGCGGATGCCGCACTCCGAGTAGCGCTTCGACACCGAGTCGATGAGCACCACGTTCTGCTCGATGCCCTCCAGGTGGCAGGCCGATATGTAGGGCGAGCCCGTGTAGATGAACTCACGATACACCTCGTCGGAGAAGAGGAACAGGTCGTATTTCTTCACCAGGTCGCGTATCTGGTTCATCTCGCGGCGCGTATAGAGGTAGCCCGTAGGGTTGTTGGGGTTGCAGATGAGGATGGCGCGCGTGCGCTCGTTGATGAGCTCCTCGAACTTCTCCACCTTGGGCAGGGAGAAGCCCTCGTCGATGGTCGTGGCAATGGTGCGTATCACTGCGCCGGCGGAGATGGCAAAGGCCATGTAGTTGGCATAGGCAGGCTCGGGCACAATGATTTCATCGCCCGGATTCAAGCACGCCAGGAAGGAGAAAAGCACCGCCTCCGAGCCTCCGGTAGTAATGATGATGTCGTCGGCCGTCAAGCGGATGTTGAACTTCGCGTAGTAACCCACCAGCTTCTCGCGGTAGCTTCTGATGCCTTGGCTGGGGCTATACTCCAGCACCGTGCGGTCTATGTTGCGTATGGCATCGAGCGCCACCTGCGGCGTAGGCAAGTCGGGCTGGCCAATGTTGAGCTGATAAACGTGCACCCCGCGTTGCTTGGCAGCTTCGGCCAACGGGGCATATTTCCGGATGGGCGATGCGGGCATTTCTTCCCCGCGGATGGATATCTTAGGCATTGGTTGTTACTTTTGGTTATTAAGTTGCAAATGTACGCATTTATTTGAAACGCGAGGATGCCAACGGCATAAAAACTTTAAAATCATGAAAACGCTATGCCATCTGGAAAGAAAGGTTTATCTTTACACCTGTGAAAAACAAAAGCTTTACAAAATAACAGACATGGTTATAAATCTGATTACCTTCGCCTCCACCCTGCAAAAACACTCCGTCGTGCGCAGTTCGCACGAAGTCATACTGACCGAGCTGGAGAAATACTTCACCGTAAACCTCATCGACTGCCAAGACATGGGGAGGCTCACGGAAAACGACTTCGCGCTGGTATTCATTGCCACGGGAGGGGTGGAGCGGATGGTCATCCAGCACTTCGAGGCACTGCCCCGCCCCACCATCCTCCTGGCCGACGGCATGCAGAACTCACTGGCCGCCGCCCTCGAAATATCCACCTGGCTCAGGGGCAGGGGCATGAAAAGCGAAATACTGCACGGCGAGCTTTCCGAAGTCATCAAACGCATCTTTGTGCTGCACAGCAACTTCCGTGCTCAACAAAGCCTGAAAGGCATGCGCATAGGCGTGATGGGCACCCCCTCGGGCTGGCTCATAGCAAGCAATGCCGACTACCTGCTGGCCAAACGCCGCTGGGGCATAGAATACGTAGACATCCCCTTGGAGTGCATAGCCAAACGCTATGCCCAAATCACCGACGACGAGGTGGGCAACGCCTCTGCACAGCTGGCCTCGCAAGCCCTAGCCTGTCGCGAAGCCACACCCCAAGACATGCTCAAGGCCATGCGCCTGCACCACGCCCTCAAAGCCATCATCCACGAAGAACGGCTGGATGCCATCACCCTCAGCTGCTTCCGGCTGGTGGAAATGATAGGCGTGACCGGATGCCTCGCCCTCTCTCTGCTGAACGATGAAGGCATCGTGGCCGGATGCGAGGGCGACTTGCAGTCGGTATTCACCATGCTCGTGGTCAAGGCGCTGACGGGCAAACCCTGCTTCATGGCCAATCCCTCCATGATAAACGCCCGCACCAACGAAATCGTCTTGTCGCACTGCACCATAGGCGTCAAGCAGACGGAACAATTCATCATCCGCAACCACTTCGAAACGGAAAGCAGCATCGGCATCCAAGGCATCCTGCCCACGGGCGACGTCACCCTGGTGAAGTGCGGCGGCGAGTGCCTGGACGAATACTACCTCTCCACCGGCACACTCACCGAAAACACCAACTACATCAACATGTGCCGCACCCAAGTGCGTGTGCGCATGAACACTCCCGCCAGATACTTCCTGCAAAACCCTCTGGGCAACCACCACATCATGCTATACGGCAACTACGAAATCATGCTCAACGAATTCCTGCAACTCAACGCCTGCAAGCGGATAGAGTGAAAACGCTAAGCAAACAAAGGTTAACATTCCATAAATAAGCACTTATTTCTTGCCTTTTCCAAGAATCTACTTGGATAATCCAAGAAAATGCTTCACTTTTGCGCTAATAAAATTGTTAGTTCAATTAGTTAAACTTAAACGTTATACGATATGGATAAAGAATTTAACCAGTCACAGGGCACAGAGTCAAGAATTCTACAAGCTGCTGAAAAGGAGTTCTTCGAGAAAGGTTTTGCCGGGGCAAGAACCGCCTCCATTGCCGAAGCAGCCGGAGTGACACACGCCATGCTGCACTATTATTTCCGCACAAAGGACAAGCTTTTTGAGCGAATTGTGTCGGAGAAGATAAACATGCTGGCCGACATTCTATTAAGTGCCATAGGCGATGCCGACTTGCCGCTGGAGGAAAGACTGCGGCAAGGCATTGAGCGACATTTCGACTTCATCTCGGCCAACCGGGATTTGCCAAGATTCATTGTAAACGAAGTGCTCACACGCCCTGAGCAGATTGAGAATATGAAGAATGAAATATTGGGCATCGCAGATAGCCTTTTGGGCAATCTCCAGCACAAGATTAACGAATATGCCACCCAAGGACTTTGCCGGCAAATCGATGCACGGATGTTACTGATCGACATCGTGTCACTCAACATATTTCCGTTCATGGCGGCGCCTATAGTCTATGGGGCGATAGGAAATTGCTACGGAAGCTATGAAGAATTCTTAGCTTTACGCAAGAAAGAGAATGTAGAAACCATTTTGAACAAACTTAAAATACGCTGACTATGCTGAAACCATATTTGCTTTTGGCGTTGGCATTGCTCACAGGCATCCATCTTTCTGCCCAGACCACCTTGGGAGAGTGCATCGCATTGGCACAAAGCAACTATCCACTCATCCGGAAGTACAACCTGTTGGAGCAGACTAAGGATGTGAACCTGTCCGACATCAACAAAAGCTGGCTGCCGCAAATCAATGTATACGGACAGGGGACTGTGCAAAACGCAACTCCCTCCTTTCCGGAATCATTGGGCACATCCATCTCCGGACTGAACGAATGGCAATATAAAGTAGGCGCCGACATCAGCCAGAACATCTGGGATGGAGGCTCAGCGAAAACCGAACGGAAAATAGAACGCGCCGAAGATGCGAAACGAAAGGCAGCTTTGGATGTTCAGCTTTACGCCATCCGCCAACGGGTGGAAGACCTCTTTTTCGGCATCCTGCTCATTGAAGAACAGACTGAACAGACCCGGAACATGCAAACCTTACTCCAAAGCAACCTCGACAAGCTGCGGACGATGCACGAGAACGGCACCGC
Source organism: uncultured Bacteroides sp. (assembly GCA_949288715.1). Lineage (GTDB taxonomy): Bacteria > Bacteroidota > Bacteroidia > Bacteroidales > Bacteroidaceae > Bacteroides. The sequence goes on from CASELH010000006.1 coordinate 123,628, forward strand.
CATGCAAAGCGACGTAGACATGGTGGAGGCGCAATGCCTAAGCACTTCGCAACAACTTATCCAAGCGGAAAGCACGGCGAAAAGCTATCGGAAAGTGCTGGGAATATTCACGGGAAAAAGCCTTACCAATCAGGAACTGGTGAAACCGGATGCCTCCATTCCCAAAGACTTGATGCCCAATCGCCCCGAATTAAGGCACTTCGAAGCACAGCTGCAAGCCAATGAAGCAAGAAACGCAAGCATCACGGCAAGCACAATGCCTCGAATAGGACTGTTCGCCCAAGCCTACTACGGCTATCCGGGATTCAACTACTTCGAGAGCATGATGAACCGCGACCCGTCGTTCAACATCCTTGCCGGAGTAAAGGTGTCATGGAACATAGGCGCATTTTACACCAAGAAGAACAACAGGCGGAAGCTGCGCCTTTCATCGGACAACATTGCCGTGGAACGCGACGTGTTCCTGTTCAACACAAACATGCAGACCCGCTCGCAGCTCGACCATATCGATGAGTTGAAAGCCATCATGAAAGAGAACGACAGGATAGTGGAACTCCGCACCAATGTGCGGAAAGCGGCAGAATCCCAGCTTGACAACGGCGTAATCGATGCCACCGACCTGCTCACCAAGCTGACGGACGAGAGACAAGCCCGCCTCACGGCCTCCTACCAAGAAATCCAACTTCTCCAAAGCATTTACCAACTGAAATATACATTGAATCAATGAAAAAGACAGCCCTATTCTCCGCATTCATCATAATTGTGCTGGCCTCCTGCCAGAACACTGAAAAGTATGATGCCACAGGCATCTTCGAAGCAAACGCCGTCACCATATCTTCTGAAATCGGTGGAAAACTGGTCATGTTCAATGTCGACGAGGGAGACAGCCTCATTGTCGGGCAGCAGGTGGGGCTGATAGATACCACATTGCTCGCATTGCAGCAGAAACAGTTGCACAGCCAGCAGCTCTCCACCGAGAAATCCTCGCCCGACATCGCGGCACAGGCTGCGGCACTGCGCTCGCAGATAGCCCACCAGCAGAACGAGTGCGCCCGCATAGCCCGCCTGCTTGCCAACGGAGCAGCCACTCAGAAGCAAAGCGACGATGCCCATGCGCAGTTGAGAACCCTGCGCGGACAGTTGGAAAGCCTGCTCTCCACCCTCGACAAGAACCGCAGCTCCATCACCGAAAGCGCTCTTGCCCTGCAATATCAGAAAGAGCAGATAGAAGAACAGATACGCAAGAGCCACATCGCCGCCCCCATCACCGGCACCGTCCTGCAGAAGTACGCCGAACAAGGCGAATATGCCACCCCCGGAAGGCCTCTCTTCAAGATGGCGAACCTCGACGACATCTACCTGCGCAGCTACTTCACCGCCTCGCAGCTGGCGCATATCCGCATCGGGCAGAAAGTGACCGTCATAGCCGACTTTGGCGGAGATGAGCAATACGAATATCCGGGCCTCATCACCTGGATAGCGCAGGAAAGCGAGTTCACGCCCAAGTCCATACAGACGCAAGACACCAGGGCAAACCTTGTCTATGCGGTGAAAATCGCCGTTGAAAATGACGGCAGACTGAAGCTCGGACAGTATGGAGAGGTGCGCTTATGAAAGAGGTAATTGACATTCAAGGTGTGACGAAACGGTACGGAAAGCTCACCGCCCTGAACCGCGTGACGTTCTCCGTGGCCGAAGGCTCTCTGTTCGGCCTCATTGGCCCGGACGGCGCGGGGAAGACTACGCTATACCAGATACTGACTACTCTGCTCAGCCCCGACGAAGGCTCGGCCACCGTAGCAGGTCTGGATGTGGTAAAGGATTATCGGAAACTGCGCACCAAGATAGGCTACATGCCGGAGCGCTTCTCCCTCTACCCCGACCTCACCGTCAGCGAGAACCTGCACTTCTTCGCCTCGCTGTTCGGAGTAAACGTAGAGGACAACTTCGACTTGATAGCCCCGATATTCGAGCAGTTGAAGAAGTTTCCCAACCGCAGGGCGGGAGCCTTGTCCGGCGGCATGAAGCAGAAGCTGGCCCTGAGTTGCGCGCTAATACACCGCCCGAAAGTCTTGCTCTTGGACGAGCCCACCACGGGCGTGGATGCCGTGTCGCGCAGCGAGTTCTGGGGCATGCTAGCCACGCTGAAAGAGAAAGGCATCACCATCCTGGTCTCCACCTCCTACATGGACGAGGCCGAGCGCTGCGAACGCATCGCCCTGATAAACAAGGGAAGGATTCTTGACGTGAACACGCCCGACAAACTGATTGAGGGCATGGACAAGAACCTTTACAACGCATCGGCTAAGGAGATGTATCCACTCCTCGAGGCGTTGCGCACCCTTCCGGGGGTAACGGATTGCTATACTTTCGGCGCCACGCTGCATGTCGTGACTGACGAGGGTTTCAACCCCGATGCTGCAAGCAGCAAGCTTCATCAGAAAGGCTTGAACGATGCCCGCCTCTGGCCCGCAAAAGGGAATATAGAAGATTTGTTCATTAAATTGGCTAAGGAAGATGGATAAGGAGATAGTCATATCGGTGAAAGACCTCACCAAGAAGTTCAGGAGCTTCACCGCCGTCGACCACATCACCCTGCAAGTCCGCCGAGGCGAGATATTCGGATTCTTGGGGGCAAACGGAGCGGGCAAGACCACTGCTATGCGCATGTTGTGCGGGCTCAGCCTCCCCACATCGGGCAGCGGGACGGTGGCAGGCTGCGACATCCTCAACCAAGCGGAAGAAATCAAGCGGCACATCGGCTACATGAGCCAGAAATTCTCGCTCTATGAAAACCTGACGGTGTGGGAGAACCTGAACCTGTTCGCCACCATCTATGGCATGCCTGCCCCAAAGATAAAGGAAAAGACAAATGAAGCTTTCAGCATGTTAGGAATGGAACATCTGCGGAATGTACTGGTAAAGGAAATCCCCGTCGGCTGGAAGCAGAAGCTGGCCTTCACAGCTGCCACGCTGCATGCCCCGGACATTGTCTTTCTGGACGAGCCTACCGGAGGCGTTGACCCCGCCACGCGGCGCAAGTTCTGGGAGATGATTTACCGGGCTTCATCGGAGGGCATGACTGTCTTTGTCACCACCCACTATCTGGACGAGGCCGAATATTGCCACCGCGTCTCCATCATGGTGGACGGACGCATCAAGGCATTGGACAGTCCTGAAGAATTGAAACGGCAATACCATGCCGGTACAATGGACGAGGTGTTCCGCATCGTGGCGAAAGATGCGAAAAGGGGAGATTAATCTTAATGAAGAACTAAGAATGATGAATTAGCATGTCGATATTCCAATCACTCATCAAGAAAGAGGTGCTGCACCTCCTGCGCGACTTCCGCACGGTGACGGTGGTGCTGGTCATGCCCGTCGTGCTGCTATTGCTGTTCGGCTTCGCCATCTCCACCGAGGTCAACAACGTGCGGGTAGTCGCCGTGGTGGAACAGCATACGGACGAAACGAGGCAAATCATAGACCGCCTCCGTGCCAATGCCTACTTCACGTTTGAAGGCATCGTGCCTTATCACGAAGTGGAAAGTCTTTTACGGAAAGGGCAGACCGATGCCGCCGTCGTGTTCCGCACGGAAGACGGGATACTGAGGCACCAAATCATTGTGGATGCCTCCAATACCACCATGGCACAAACCTCCACGGTTTATATAGAAAGTATCATCAGTTCCGGGGCAGGCATCCCGGTGGTGACAAACACACTTTATAATCCCCAACTGAAAAGCGCTTATAACTTCGTGCCGGGCATCATGGGCATGATTTTCATCCTCATCTGCGCCATGATGACCTCCGTGTCCATCGTCAGCGAAAAGGAGACGGGCACCATGAACCTGCTGCTGGTGTCGCCGGTGCGTCCCCGCACCATTATCCTCGGGAAACTGGTGCCTTACTTCCTGCTGTCGTGCATCATCCTGACGCTGGTGCTGGTGCTGAGCTATACCGTGCTGGGCCTGCCCTTCTCCTTCAGCGTTATCCACGTGATATGGGTGACCATCTTGTATGTCATCCTTGCCCTTGCATTGGGACTGCTCATCTCCACCATCGCCTCCACGCAGGTGTCTGCCTTGTTGGTTTCCGGCGTGATGTTCATGATACCCGTAGTCCTGCTGTCCGGCATGATATTTCCCGTGGAAAACATGCCGTTAGTCCTGCAATGGCTCACGTGCATCATCCCCGCGCGATGGTACATCTCGGCCATGAGGGTGCTGATGATTCAGCAGCTTCCCGTAGGATACGTGCTGACGGAAGTCCTGGTCTTGTCGGGAATGACATTGGCTGTACTGGCCCTGGCCATCAAGAAGTTTAATGCTAAAAACTGAAAGCTGTATGAATGCAAATACATTGAAGATACTGCTTAAGAAAGAAGTGTCGCTGATGAAGCGCAACCCCATCATTCCCCGCCTGATTGTGGCCATGCCCATCTTGGTGATGCTGATTATCCCCCTTGTGGCGACACTCGACGTGAAAAACGTGGGAGTGTCCGTGGTGGATAATGACCGGACGGAACTTTCACGCCGCATGATAGCAGACATGGATGCCTCGGAGTATTTGTCCGTGACAGGTTGCTATTTCAGCTACGGCGAGGCGCTCCGGCAGATAGAAAAGGGCGAGGCGGATGCCATTGTCACCATTCCCAAAGATTATCTGAACGACTTGACAAACGGCAAACGCCCCAAACTCGACTTGAAAGCCAACGGCGTGAACGCCACCAAGGGAACACTGGGCGCGCAATACGCCACCATGTCCATAGCCAACACCGTCTCGCGCTGGCAGGCGGAGCAAGGCATCAGCCGGTCTATGCAAGAATCCGCTACGATGAATTTATATAACCCCACGCTCAACTTCCGCAACTACATGATTCCTGCCCTTATGGTGGTGCTGCTCATCATCATCTGCGGATTCCTGCCAACCCTCAATCTGGTCAGCGAGAAAGAAACCGGAACCATCGAAGCCATGAACGTCACGCCGATAGGCCGGCTGGAGTTTGTTTTGTCGAAACTCATACCTTATTGGGCCGTGGGAATACTGGTCGTCACGGTAGGCATGATTATCGGTTGGTTGGTCTACGGACTGGTGCCTGAAGGGAACGTCGCGAACATCTATCTGGCCGCCATCCTGTTCAGCCTTGTCATGTCAGGGTTGGGCGTGTTCATTGCCAACAAGTCGGCCACCATTCTGCAGAGCATCTTCGTGATGTTCGCCTTCATCGTCGTGTTCCAACTGATGGGCGGACTGTTCACCCCCATAGCCTCCATGCCACGGTGGGCGCAATGCATCACCTACGCCATCCCGCCGCGCTACTTCATCGAAATCATGCGCTCCGTCTATCTGAAAGGCTCTACCCTGGCCGACCTTTGGACGCAATATGCCGCTTTGACCGGATTTGCCTTGCTGTTCAGCCTCGTAGCAGCCACAACATACAGAAAGAGGACATAACCCCATCATCAACCTCAAGAAATGCCGGAAGAAAAGAGGCAAACAGTAAATACATTTTACCATTTGCCTCTTTTTATGCCCCGCAGGGACCTCAGTCGTACCAAAGTCGTACCAAGTTCGTACCATGTTCGCTCCATTTCCGTCGCTATAGAAGCGAATAAGGAGCGAAGATGGAACGATTTATGTATATTGTTTTTACCTATAAGCAATGAGTGCCGAGCAGGCAGGCACGGTGAGCACGCCGCCCGTCATGGTAGCCAACGGACGCGCGGGGTCGGCCGACACACGGCCATCCATGCACGCTATGCGGTAGTCGCCTTGGTGCACCTTTACTGTTGTGGGTTTCGATAGGGGGTTGAGCACGACGATGATTTCGTCCCACGTCTCTCCCTGCGGCTTGCCTGTCAGCTTGAAGGCCACGACCTCTTCATCGGCTGCCGGAATGAAGCGCAGGAAGCTGCGCACCTTCTCAGCATCGCCAAAGTGGAAGGCGGGGTGCGCCTTGCGCAAGGCTATCAGCCCGCTCACGTAGTCGAAAAGGTCGCGGTTGTCATGCTTCAGCTGCCAGCGGATGGTGTTGATGCTGTCCGGGCTGCGGAAAGAGTTGGCCACGCCCTGCTTGTCGCGCATCACCTCGTCGCCCGCAAAGATGAAGGGCACGCCTTGCGAGGTCAGTACGGCCGTAAGCGCCAGCTTCTGCAAAGCCTTGAGGCGCTCGGGGGAAGCCTCAGGTTGGGTCACCTTCAAGCGGTCGGCCAGGCAAAGGTCGTCGTGGCAGCTCACGTAGCTGATGAACTGCGTGGGTTGCCCGGCCCAAAAGGCGGGGTGCGCAGGGTCTTCTTCCACTTGGGCATACTCCACGCCTCCCGCTATGCCGAAGCGCACGCCGGCTTTGTGCCCTTTGCGGCCGATGACAAAGGCTCCCTGCTCGTCGTGCCCGAAGGGGCCGCGCAAGCTGTCGCGAAACTCGTCGCTGAAGGCGGCGATGCCAGGCATACGCCACGTGTTGGCCTTCATGGCCAGGCTGTCCGTCGGGAGTTGGGGAGCAGAAGCGGCCCAGCCTTCACCATATATATAAATGGAGGGGTCTACCTCATCCAAGGCTTGGCGGACAGCCTTCATGGTGGCAATGTCGTGTATGCCCATAAGGTCGAAGCGGAAGCCGTCTACATGATACTCTTCCGCCCAATACTTCACAGACTCCACAATGAACTTCCGCACCATGGGGCGCTCGCTGGCTGTTTCATTTCCGCAGGCCGAGGCGTTGGCAAAGGTACCTTCGGGCGTCTGCCGGTAGAAGTATCCGGGCACGGTGCGCTCAAAGTTCCCTCCCTCGGTCACGGCGGTGTGGTTGTACACCACATCCATCACCACGCGGATGCCGGCCCGGTGCAATGCCATCACCATCTGCTTGAACTCGCGGATACGGGTTTCGGGTGTGTAGGGGTCGGTACTGTACGAGCCTTCGGGCACGTTGTAGTTCTTAGGGTCGTAGCCCCAGTTGTATTGCGCGCTGTCGGGGCGGCTTTCGTCCACCGAAGAGTAGTCGAAGGAGGGGAGAATGTGCACGTGGGTTACGCCCAACTCTTTCAGGTGGTCAATGCCCGTACGGTCGCCTGCGGCGGAACGTGTGCCCGTCTCTGTCAAGGCAAGGAATTTTCCGCGGTGGCTGATGCCCGAATTGAGGTCCATGCTGAAGTCGCGGTGGTGCATCTCGTAGAGCACGATGTCGGCAAAGCTGTTCAACGGCGGGCGCACGTCGGCCTCCCACCCTGCGGGATTGGTATCGCGCAAGTCTACCACCGCTGCACGGTCGCCATTCACGCCTACCGCCTTGGCCATGACGCCGGGCGTATCGCCCAGCCACTCGCCGTCCACCTTGACATTGAAGGTGTAGAATTTCCCCTTCAGATTGCCGTCTACCGAGGCGTTCCACATGCCATCGGTGGCAGCCTCCATGGACAAGGTGCGGACGGCTTCCCCTCCTTGCCCCGCTTCATAGAGCAGAAGGTTTACTGCCTCGGCCGTGGGAGCCCACAGCGCAAAGCGCGTAGCAGAGGGGGAATAAGACATCTCCTCCCAATCGCCTTTATACACGGGATATTCGTCATACGAATCGGATACATGCTGCTGGGCCGGGTTGCACCCCACCGTTGCGAGCATCGACATTACAAACAGGTGTTTTACCTTCATGGTTGTTGTTTTTATAGTTATGTGTTAGAATGTTGCCACAGGTTGCAAACAAAGATAGAGGCTTTACCCTCACACGCCGGGATATTGAAAGGAAAATGTAAATAATAGAACAGTTATATTATTCATAACCAAATAAATAAGATTCACTTAATATAAATAGGGAATGAAACCGGACAGCGCGTGACACCATGCTGCAAAGCCATACCATGCATTTATATTTTCCGGAAAGGAAATCATGCCTACAAGATGCAGAAAAGGGAATTTTACTACTTGGATACTTATATTTTCATTCATAACGGCAAGCCCTTCTCCTATTTATTCGCTACATTTGTGCCGACAATCATATATATGTTATCACCCTAATACCAAGACATAATGAAATTAACCTTTCGCATTGAGTATCGCACGACATGGGGAGAAAGCCTCTTTGCCGTGTTGGACAATGAAATAGAAGTAGAACTCTCTACCACCGACGGCCACTTGTGGCAAGGCACTTGTGAATACCAGCCCGCCGAAGGGCAAAAGGCCATTGCCTACCGCTATGCCGTCTACCGCAATGGCAAGTGCATCCGCAAAGAGTTTGGCGCCATTGCCCATACGCTTTGCCCGGCCAGCATCGGGGAACATCACTACATAGTAAACGACAATTGGCGCGACCTTCCTGCCGAAAGCTACCGCTATAGCGCCGCTTTCAATGGCATTGATGCCACGCACACGCCTGTGCACTTTGAGGACGGGCAAGACGATGCCGGCATCACCCTGCGCGCCTTGTGCCCCGGTCTTGGTGCCCGGCAACGCGCGCTTGCCCTTACAGGCGAAGGCCAGGCTTTGGGCAATTGGGGAAAGGAAGGCAAGCCCCTACGCATGCAGGAAGTGAAGCCCAACGTGTGGCAGCTGACCTTGAGAGCCGACACCTTGCCGCAAGCCTTTGAATATAAGTTTGTAGCCATAGACCACCAGTCCGGCGACATTGCCGACTGGGAAAGAGGCGACAACCGTGCCCTCTACCTGCCTCACCTGGAGGAAGAAGAGACCTACCTTCCCGCGGAGGCCGAGGTGTACTTTTCCGATGTGTCGTGCCGGATAGCCGGCAGCGCCATCCCCGTCTTCTCGCTGCGCTCGGAGGGCAGCTATGGCGTGGGCGACTTCGGCGACTTGAAGACCTACATACAGTGGGCAGCCGACACACACCAGAAAGCCGTGCAGGTACTCCCCATCAACGACACCACCATGACCGGCACGTGGACGGACACCTATCCTTACAGCAGCATCTCCATCTACGCCTTCCACCCCATGTATGTCGACCTGAGGCAGCTTCCTGCCTTGAACGACCAGGAAGCCGCACAACGCTTTGAAGCCGAACGCATCCGCCTCAATGCCCTGCCCCAAGTAGACTATGAGGCTGTAAACCACGCCAAGCGCGCCTATCTCAAAGCCATCTATTTGCAAGAGAAAGACGCCCTCTCCTCCACGGAAAGCTATCGCCTTTTCCTTGACGAGAACAAGCAATGGCTGCAACCCTACGCTGCCTTCTGCTACCTGCGCGACCACTTCGGCACGCCCGACTTCCACCAATGGGGAGACTTCAGCACCTATAATGAAGAAAACGTTGCCCAGCTGTGCAACCCCGAAAGTGAAGTCTACGACGAGATTGCCCTCCACTACTTCGTGCAATACGAGCTCCACATCCAGCTGCTCGACGCCTGCAACTATGGGCGGAGCCGGGGCATCATCGTGAAAGGCGACATCCCCATAGGCATCAGCCGCACCAGCGTAGAGGCATGGGTAGAGCCCTACTACTTCAACATGAACGGCCAGGCAGGCGCCCCGCCCGATGCCTTCTCCACCAAAGGGCAGAACTGGAGGCTGCCCACCTACAACTGGAAAGCCATGGAGGAAGACGGCTACCAATGGTGGAGAAAACGCTTCCGCAAGATGGCCGACTACTTCACGGCCTACCGCATAGACCACATCCTGGGCTTCTTCCGCATTTGGGAAATCCCCATCCACTCCGTGCACGGACTGTTGGGGCAATTCTCCCCCTCGCTGCCCATGAGCGTGAGCGAGATTGAAAGCTTCGGGCTGCACTTCCAAAAAGAGTTTATGACGCGCCCCTTCATCAATGACTACATGCTGGAGGAAATGTTCGGTGAACGAAGCCGGGAAGTAAAGGAAAAGTTTGTACAGCACCTGCATCACGACATCTACGCCATGCGCCCGGAGTTCGACACCCAGCGCAAGGTGGAAGCCTATTTTGCCGGCAAAACGGATGAAGCAGACATCAACCTGAAAGAAGGACTGTATGCCCTGATAAGCGACGTGCTGTTCATACCCGACCGAGACAATGCCGACATGTATCACCCCCGCATCGCCGTGCAAAACGACTACATCTACCGCCAGCTGAGCGGAGGGGAGCAAGACGCCTTCAACCGTCTGTACAACCACTACTATTACCAACGGCACAACGACTTCTGGTATCACGAAGCCATGAAGAAGCTGCCCATCCTTACCCAGTCCACCTCCATGCTGGTGTGCGGAGAAGACTTAGGCATGGTGCCCGATTGTGTGCCTTGGGTAATGGAGCAACTGCAGATACTCTCCCTCGAGATACAGCGCATGCCCAAGAACCCGCAAGACGAGTTCGGGCACGTGGCCCAATACCCCTTCCGCTCCGTCTGCACCATCGGCACGCACGACATGTCTTCCTTCCGCGGCTGGTGGGAGGAAGACCGCAACACCTCTGCTCGCTTCTTCTACCACGAGCTGAAGCACTGGGGTGAGTTGCCCGTCCATGCACCGGGATGGCTTTGCGAAGACGTAGTAAGACGCCACCTGTACAGCCCCTCCATGCTCTGCATCCTGACGTGGCAAGACTGGACAGCCATGGACGAGGCCTTGCGCAACCCCGACATCGACATTGAGCGCATCAACGTGCCGTCCGTGCCCCAGTTCTATTGGCGCTGGCGCATGCACGTCACACTGGAATACCTGATGCAACAAACCGATTTCAACAACAAAGTCCGCCGGATGATAGACGAAAGCGGGCGATATTAATCTTTATTGACAGCCATGAGAAAAATTCCCGATTTAGGCTTCTGGAAGCTATGGAACATCAGCTTCGGCTTCCTTGGCGTACAAATAGCCTACGCCCTGCAAAGTGCCAACATCAGCCGCATCTTCTCCACGCTGGGGGCCGACCCGCATAGCCTGAGCTATTTCTGGATTCTGCCCCCGCTGGCAGGCATTATCGTGCAACCCATCATAGGCGCCTTGAGCGACCGCACCTGGTGCCGTTTCGGGCGCCGCATCCCCTACCTGTTTGTAGGGGCGCTGATAGCCGTACTGGTGATGTGCCTGCTTCCCAACGCGGGCAGCTTCGGCATGACGGTTTCGGCCGCCATGGTTTTCGGCCTGATTTCGCTGATGTTGCTCGACACCTCCATCAACATCGCCATGCAGCCCTTCAAAATGATGGTGGGCGACATGGTCAACGAAAAGCAGAAAGGCCTGGCCTACTCCATACAAAGCTTCCTCTGCAATGCCGGAAGCCTGATAGGCTACCTGTTCCCCTTCATCTTTGCCGCCATGGGCATCAGCAATGTGGCCCCCAAGGGAGTGATTCCCGACTCTGTAATCTACTCGTTCTACATCGGGGCAGCCATCCTGATACTGTGCGTCATCTACACCACTGCCAAGGTCAAGGAGTATCCGCCCCAGCTTTATGCCGAATACCACAATGTGACTGAAACAGAGAAAGAAGAGAAGACCAACATCTTCCGCCTGCTGGCCAAGGCCCCCAAGGCTTTCTGGACCATCGGACTGGTGCAATTCTTCTGCTGGGCAGCCTTCATGTTCATGTGGACCTACACCAACGGCACAGTAGCCGCCAATGCGTTCGACACCCCTACCATAGAGGTGGTGAAAGACGGGGTAACGCGCTGGATACTCGACACCCAGTCGCAACAATACCAGACCGCCGGCGACTGGGTAGGCATCCTCTTTGCCGTGCAAGCCATCGGCTCCGTGTTGTGGGCTATGGCTATCCCTGCCTTTAAGAACCGCAAACTGGTTTACTCATTGAGCCTCGTATTGGGTGGCATCGGCTTCATGTCCACGTTCTTCATACACGACCCCTACATGCTGTTCGTATCCTTCCTGCTGATAGGTTGCGCCTGGGCAGCCATGTTGGCCCTGCCTTTCACCATCCTCACCAATGCATTGACGGGCGGACACATGGGCATGTATCTGGGATTGTTCAACGGCACCATCTGCATTCCGCAAATTGTAGCCGCAGCTACGGGCGGCTGGGTGCTGAAAGCCTTCACCACCGAGGGCAGCGCCCCCCAAGAAGCCGGCATGCTGGTGGTAGCCGGCGTGCTGCTGATTGTCGGCGCAGGGTGCGTGCACTTCATCAAGGAAAACAGTAAATGAAGAATGAAGAACGAAGAATGAAGAATTCTTGTAAATGAAGAATGAAGAATTCCCATTAAGCACGAAGGCTGCGCCACAATTCTTCATTCTTCGTTCTTCATTCTTCATTTACTCAAAGCTTCATTACCTCCTGCTCAAAAGCCTCCTTATCGCCTGCCGCGCGGTTTCGTATCTTGCTGCGATAGTTGTACACCGTGGTCAGCGAATAGCTCAGGAAGTGGGCTATGCGGGCCGAGTCTGTAACCCCCAGCCGGATGAGGGCGAAAATGCGCAGCTCGGTGTTCAGCAGCTCGCCGGGCTTGGGATAGATGCGGGCATCTTCCGCCAGCAACCTGTTGAAGTTCTCTATAAAGTTCGGGAACAGGTCGAGGAATGACTTGTCAAACTCCCGGTAAAAGGCTTTCCGCTCGTCGCGCAAGAACTGGTCGGAGCGGATGACCTTGAACAACTCTTCCGTCTTCGAGGCCATGGCCAGCTTTTCCAGCGAGCGGCGGTATTGCTCCAGCTTCTCCAAGTATTCCACGCAGCGGTCCAGATAGCGGGCAATGTACACCTCTTTTATCTTCCCCACCTCCTCCAGCGTAGTGTTGGCAGCCACCAGCTTGCGGTTGGTGCGATACAGGTGCTTCCGCATGGCAGAGAGCTTCTTCATCCAGTAGTACAGGTAGCACACCGCAGCCACCAGCAGCAAGGCCAGCAGACTGATGCTGATGAGCATAGTGCGCACGGCTGCCCGCTTCTGCACCTCCTTCTCCCTATAGGCGCGGTCTATGATGGGGTACACCTCCGTCACCTCCAGCGAGCGCAGGCGGGCATTGCAGTTCACGGCGTCTTCCATCGAGCGGTTTAAGTAGCGGTAAGCCCGCTCCACGTCGCCCCTTTCGTAGAGCAAGTAGGCCAACTTTTGCAGGGAGGCATACTCGCGCACCACCCGCTTCACGTCCCAGATAGCCGTTTCCGCCAGGTAATATATCTGCTTGTCCGCATCGCCCTTGGCCGCATACGCCTCATACAGGGTGTAGTTGATGTACGACAGCAATTCCGTGTCCGTGGTTTTCTCCAGTTGGGCTTGCAGAATCTGTATGGCCTCGTCGGGCTTGCCCTGCCTGATGGCTTTTTCAGCCCTCACCATCTCGCGGTCCGCCTCCAAGGCAGATGTCAGCAGGATGGAGTCGCGATATTGGTCGGTCTTCCGCTGGTACTCCAGCTTGTCCCGCTTGTACAGGGTATAGTCGGAAAGCCATCCGTAGCACGAGCGGAAGGCATGGTAGTACTCCCTGCGCACCTCCTCGGTCAGCCCGGCCGAGTTTATCCCTTCCAGCTGATGTATGGCCTCGCTGTACATGCCCATCACGCCCATCACCTGCGCCCGGTTGATGGCGATGGCCTCCGCCTGGTTGGGGTAGGCAGGCAGCAGGGGCATCTCGGCCAGCATGTCCAGATAGTGCACGGCCGTGTCTGCCTGGTAGTGAAGGTATTCTTGAAACAAGTCTTTGCACAGCGCATACCGCTCCGTCTCTGCGGAAGCCCGGCTCAAGCGGCTTTCCAGCTTCTGGATGCGGGCCTCCTTCTGCTTGCGGAAGGCATTTTGGTTAAGCAAAACGGAATCCAGTCTTTGTAATATATCCGATGTATCTTTTTCGCCTGCCCACAACACGGCAGGAAGCAGCAACAGCAATATAGGTATAAGGCTAACCGATTTCATATATAAGCATGTTTTTAAACATGCACAAATATAGCGAAAAATAGATAGCGAAAAACAAAAAAGTAACATTTTTTCCACTAACCCATACCGGGCCACGCCATATAGAGAGACAAAATATTGACAAATCGAAGCCTTTTTCCCTTGTCCGGACACGCTATTCCGGCATAGTTTGTACGCATTTCCTACCTTCCTTCTCCTTTCTATAGCGCCGAAGCCGGAGCGAAGGAGATAAGGAGCAGGTAAGGAGGTGGTAAGGAGAAGGTAGGAAGGCAGGAAGCATCTGGTAACATAAAACACTATAAGACAAATAGATATAAAGAATTTGCGGACTAATTTGTGTAAAGAAACAAGAAAAACAGAGATTTCTATTGTAAAATATTATCCATTCAGGCATCCTATGCTCGGGGAAAACAGATATATTTACAAAATGGAGACGGGCAAAAATTCCGTCCTAAACCGTCCGGACAACTTCATTTTTTGAGGCTGCATCCACACTCTTGTTCTCGGAAATGGGCAGTAAACGGGGCTTTGCGAGGGGGGCATGTGGTTAGAAGCGGTTTATATTTTCAAGCTCTCAAAAATACGGAAAATGCAGATATACAAATAATTAATATCTCAATAGGTTTATAAAATCATTTCAGTTTCTTCATCGCATATACTAACCACATACATTTGCAGTGAACCAAAAAACACAAAGTATCATGAAGAAACTGTTCTTACTATTTATGGCTTTATTCAGTTTATTGGCATGGCCTGCCAAATCCGCACAAACACAAACCATCCGCAAAGTGGCCCCCACATTCTGGTGGGCAGGAATGGAAAACCCCGAGTTGCAAATACTGCTCTATGGCGACCGAATCGCCCAGGCAGAGGTGTCGCTCAGCAGCCCCGACGTGATGCTGAAGGATGTGGTGCGACAAGCAAACCCCAATTACTTACTATTGTATGTAGACTTGAGCGAGGCTGCCCCGCAGACGTTCAACATCGTGCTGAAGCAAGGCAAGAAGACCACCACGGTGCCCTACGAGCTGAAACAGCGCACGCGCCGAGGCGAAGACGTGCAGGGATTTACGGCGCAGGACGTGCTCTACCTCATCATGCCCGACCGCTTTGCCAACGGCAACCCCGACAATGACGTGATAAAGGGCATGCGCGAAGACAAGGTAGACCGCGCAGCACAATACGGCCGCCACGGAGGCGACCTGAAAGGCATTGCCGACCACCTGGACTACATTGCCGACCTGGGCGTGACGGCCATCTGGCTCAACCCCACGCAGGAGAACGACATGCCCGGAGGGTCTTACCACGGCTATGCCATCACGGACTACTACCAGGTGGACCGCCGCTTCGGCACGAACGAGGAGTTCAAGGCACTGGTAGACCAGGCCCACGGCAAGGGGCTGAAGGTGGTGATGGACATGATATTCAACCACTGCGGCAGCATGAACTACCTGTTCCAAGACCGCCCGTCGGACGACTGGTTCAACTTCAAATCGAAGTTCGTGCAGACGTCTTACAAGACTGCCAGCGTGCAAGACATCCACGCCAGCGACTTTGAGCGCCGGCTGGCTACCGACGGCTGGTTCACCGAGTCGATGCCCGACTTTAACCAACGCAACCGCCACGTGGCGCGCTACCTCATACAGAGCAGCATCTGGTGGATAGAGTTTGCCGGCATCAACGGCATCCGTCAAGACACCCACCCCTATGCCGACTTCGACTTCATGGCCCAGTGGTGCAAAGAGGTGCTGGCCGAGTATCCGCACTTCAACATCGTGGGCGAGACGTGGGTCAACAGCAACGTGCTGGTTTCCTTCTGGCAGAAAGACAGCAAGCTGGCTGCCCCGCGCAACTCCAACCTGCCCACGGTGATGGACTTCCCCCTGCAGGGGCTGATGACGCGCTCGTTCGACGAGGAGACCACCGACTACGGAGGCGGCTTGTTCAACCTGTATGACTACCTGACGCAAGACCTGGTGTATGCCGACCCCATGAATCTGCTCGTGTTCCTCGACAACCACGACACTTCGCGCTTCTACGTCAAGGCGGAAGATACCAAGAATCTGAACCGCTACAAGCAGGCCCTGCTGTTCTTGCTCACCACGCGCGGCATCCCGCAGCTGTACTATGGCACCGAAATCGTCATGGCGGGCAATAAGGCCGACGGCGACGGCATGCTGCGTTGCGACTTTCCCGGCGGATGGGCGGGCGACAAGACCGATTGCTTCACCCGCGAAGGGCGCACCGACCTGCAAAACGAGGCTTTCGACTACGCCAGGAAACTGCTGAACTGGCGCAAGGGCAACGACATCATCGGCAAGGGCACGCTGAAGCACTACTCCATAGCCAAAGGCTGCTACGTGTACGAGCGCAGCTACGAGGGCAAGTCGGTAGTCGTCATTATGAACGGCACCGGGCAGCCCGCGGAACTCGACCTCACCCCCTACCGCGAAAGCCTGCCCAAAGCCCAGGCCACCGATGTGCTGACCGGCAAGCAGGTGCAACTGGAAGGCACGCTGAAGCTGGGAGCCAGAGAGTCGCTGCTGCTGGAATTCTGAACAACCCAAAATACCTAAAACAATATGAACTTCAAAAAACATCTTACCATCGCTGCCCTGCTCTGCGCTGCCCCGCTGGTGGCACAGGCACAGAAGCTCACCTCGCCCAACGGGGAACTGGAGATGAACTTCAGCCTGAATCAGGCAGGCGCACCGACCTACGACCTTTACTACAAAGGCCAGGCCGTCATCAAGCCCAGCACCTTGGGGCTGGAGCTGAAGAAAGAGGACGCCAACAAGAAGACGGACTTTGAGTGGACCGAGCGGAAAGACAAAGACCAGCTGGACGCCAAGACCAACCTGATGACGGGCTTCACCATTGCCGACACGCAAACCGCTACCTTCGACGAGACGTGGAAGCCCGTGTGGGGCGAGGAGAGCCTGATACGCAACCACTACAACGAGTTGGCCGTGAAGCTGAACCAGGCGGAAAACGACCGCTACATCGTCATCCGCTTCCGCCTGTTCGACGACGGGCTGGGCTTCCGCTACGAGTTTCCCCAGCAGAAGAACCTGAATTATTTCGTCATCAAGGAAGAGCACACCCAGTTTGCCATGACGGGCGACCACACCGCCTTCTGGATTCCCGGCGACTACGACACGCAGGAGTATGACTACACCACCTCCCGCCTCTCCGAGATACGCGGACTGATGAAGGGCGCCATCACGCCCAACTCCTCGCAGACGGTATTCTCGCCCACAGGCGTGCAGACGGCCTTGATGATGAAGACCGATGGCGGCCTCTACATCAACCTGCACGAAGCCGCCCTGGTGGACTACTCGTGTATGAGCCTCAACCTGGACGACAAGAACATGGTGTTTGAGTCGTGGCTGACGCCCGACGCTCAGGGAGACAAGGGCTACATGCAGACGCCCTGCACCTCGCCCTGGCGCACCATTATCGTAAGCGATGATGCAAGGGACATCCTCGCCTCGCGCATCACCCTCAACCTCAACGAGCCTTGCAAGTACACCGACACTTCGTGGATTCACCCCGTGAAGTACGTAGGCGTGTGGTGGGACATGATTACCAACAAGGGCACCTGGGCCTACACCAACGATGTGTACAGCGTGAAGCTGGGCCAGACCGACTACAGCAAGACGAAGCCCAACGGCCTGCACTCGGCCAACACCGCCAACGTGAAGCGCTACATCGACTTTGCCGCCGAGAATGGCTTTGACGCCGTGCTGGTAGAAGGCTGGAACGAGGGCTGGGAAGACTGGTTCGGCAAGAGCAAGGACTATGTGTTCGACTTCGTAACCCCCTACCCCGACTTCGACGTGAAGGAGATACACCGCTACGCCGCCAGCAAGGGCGTCAAGATGATGATGCACCACGAGACCTCCAGTTCCGTGCGCAACTACGAGCGCCACATGGACAAGGCCTACCAGTTTATGGTGGACAACGGCTACAACTCCGTGAAGAGCGGCTACGTGGGCGACATCATTCCGCGCGGCGAGCACCACTACGGCCAGTGGATGGTGAACCACTACCTCTATGCCGTGACCAAGGCTGCCGACTACAAGATTATGGTCAACGCCCACGAGGCTGTGCGCCCCACCGGCCTGTGCCGCACCTACCCCAACCTCATTGGCAACGAGTCGGCACGTGGCACGGAGTATGAATCGTTTGGCGGAAACAACGTGAACCACACCACCATCCTGCCCTTTACGCGCCTCATCGGTGGCCCGATGGACTACACGCCGGGCATCTTCGAGATGGATTGCAGCAAGATGAATCCGCACAACACCTCCCACGTGCGCTCCACCCTGGCCCGCCAGCTGGCTCTGTACGTCACCATGTACAGCCCCTTGCAGATGGCTGCCGACATCCCCGAGAACTATGAGCGTTTCATGGACGCCTTCCAGTTCATCAAAGACGTGGCCATAGACTGGGACGAAAGCCGCTACCTCGAAGCCGAACCGGGCGAATACATCACCATAGCCCGCCGCGCCAAGGGCACGGACGACTGGTACATGGGCTGCACGGCAGGCTACAACGGCCATGAGTCCAACTTGAAGCTCGACTTCCTGACTCCGGGCAAGAAATACGAGGCCACCATCTATGCCGATGCCAAGGACGCACATTGGGAAACCAATCCGCAAGCCTACACCATCACCAAGAAGAAGGTGACCAGCAAGACCAAGCTGAAGCTGAAAGCCGCCGTGGGCGGAGGGTATGCCATCAGCATTAAGGAAATCAAATAAATGAAGAACTAAGAATGAAGAATGAAGAATTGTGGCGCAGCCTTCGTCCTTAATGGGAATTCTTCATTTTGCCGCGTAGCGGCGATTCTTCATTCTTCATTTACAAGAATTCTTAATTCTTAATTCTTAATTCTTAATTTAAAAAGATTGTTCAGTTTTCAATAGACATTACCATATAAAGAAACACAAGAGAACCTAACAACATTATTTATTCACTTTAAATCAACAACATGGAAAGAAGATTTCTAAAGAAAGCGAGCAAGTTCCTGCTACTATGCATGGTGGGGATGCTGCTCTCTGTGCAAGCCTTTGCACAGAGCATCACAGTGAAAGGCACTGTGGTCGACAACACGGGAATGAGCGTCATTGGCGCCAACGTAGTTGTCAAGGGAACAACGAATGGTGTGATTACCGACCTGGACGGCAATTTCACCTTGCAGGCCAATCCGGGCGACATCATCGAGGTGTCCTACATAGGCTACGTGTCGCAAGAATTTCCTGCATCGGACAAATTAATCAAGATTACCCTCGCCGAGGACAACGAAATGCTGGACGAAGTGGTGGTTATCGGTTACGGCTCGGTAAAGAAGAACGACTTGACGGGTTCGGTTACGGCCATCAAGGCTGAGGAAATCAACCGCGGCGTGGTCACTTCTCCCGACCAGATGCTGCAAGGCAAGGTGCCGGGCCTGCTGGTTACTCCGGCTTCCGGCGACCCCACGGGCAGTGCCACCATCCGCGTGCGTGGTGCGGCCTCTCTGTATGCCTCCAACGACCCGCTCATCGTGATTGACGGTGTGCCCGTCACGGGTGACGGCGCCGGCATGGCTAACCCGTTGGCTACGGTAAACCCCAACGACATTGAGTCGTACACGGTGTTGAAGGATGCCTCTGCTACAGCCATCTACGGTTCGCGCGCATCAAACGGCGTCATCATCATCCAGACCAAGAAGGGCACGGGCGAGAAGATGCAGGTGAGCTACAGCTCCACGTACAGCGTGAAGCAGAACTCGGGCAAGGTAGACGTGATGACCGGTGACCAATACCGCGACTACATGAACACCACCTATGCCGGAACAGACCGCTTGGCCAGCATTCAGAAGTTCATGGGCACGGCCAACACCGACTGACAAGACCTCATCTACCGCACGGCTTTCTCCACCGACCAGAACGTCAGCCTCTATGGCAATGCCAAGGGCGTGCTGCCCTACCGCGTCAGCCTGGGCTACACCTACGACGAGGCCACACTGAAGGTGGGCGACAACCGCCGTACCAACCTGGCGGTAAGCCTTACACCCAAATTCTTCCAGGATCACTTGAGCGTGAACGTCAACCTGAAGGGCATCATGAACAAGGCCAACTATCCTAACTCGGGAGCCGTAGGCCAAGCCATCCGTTTCAGCCCTACCGTTGACCCCTATTTCCGCAATGCGGACGGCAGCATCGACTACAACCATGCCAACGGTTACTTCAACTGGCTTATCAATCAAGAAGATCCAATGAACGACCAGGATGGTATTAGTACCAACCCCACCCTCAGCCCCTTGTCTTCGTTGTATGACAACTACAACAAGAACAAGACTTGGCGTTCGATGGGTAACCTGCAGTTGGACTACAAGATTCACGGCTTTGAAGACTTGCGCGTGAACCTGAATTTAGGCTACGACATGGCACACACCACAGGAAAGACATACGCTGAGCTCGGCTCTATGACCTCTCTGCGTAACCAGCTGACCAATGACCTCTACAACGAATACTCCAACCAAAGTGCCAACACCTTGCTGGAATTCTACGGTAACTACAACAAGGACTTTGGCAGCCACCACTTGGACGTGATGGCCGGTTACTCTTGGCAGCACTACTTCGAGCGCTACTTGTCTACCAGCTACTTGAATGCAGACCGCACTACGATTTACAATGATCCTCCCAGCAACCGCAAGGAGTACTACCTGATTTCGTTCTACGGACGTGTCAACTACTCTTACGACTCCCGCTACCTGTTCACCTTCTCGCTGCGCGACGATGCTTCTTCACGCTTCTCCAAAGACAACCGCTGGGGTTTGTTCCCGTCAGTGGCCTTGGCTTGGAACATTGCCGAAGAAAGCTTCATCAAGGATAACAATGAGACTCCTTTCTCCAGCTTGAAGCTGCGCCTCGGTTGGGGTCAGACGGGTCAGCAGGACATAGGTATGGACCGTTGCTATGCCTACCAGTCGCTGTACAACATCTCCACCTCGCCCAACACCATGGTGCCCGGCTTTGGCGACGGCTATGGCTACACCATCGCCCCGCAGGCCTACAACCCGGACATCAAGTGGGAAACTACCGAGACTTGGAACGTCGGCTTGGACTTCGGCTTCCTGAAAGGCCGCATCAACGGTAGCGTGGATGCCTACCTGCGCAAGACCTACGACCTGCTGAACGAAATACCCGCCCCGATGGGTACCAACTTCTCCAACCGCATCATCTCCAACGTAGGTAACATGAAGAACATGGGTCTGGAATTCAACCTAAACTTCATCCCCATCGAGCAGAAGGACATGCGCTGGACCATCAACCTGAACGGTACATGGCAAAAGACGGAAATCACTGAACTGAGCTCCAACTCGGCCGACTACCTCGGCGTACAGGTGGGTGCCGGCATGAGCAGCATCGGTGGCTTCTCCTCACTGTATCGCGTGGGCTACACACCCTACACGTACTACCTGTTCCAACAGGCTTACGATGAAAACGGCCACCCGCTGGAGAACGTGCTGGTAGACCGCAACGGCGACGGCCAGATTTCTGATGCCGACCGCTACGTCACCGGCAAGAGCATCCTGCCCAAATTCTACTTCGGTATCAGCACCCAGTTCACGTACAAGAAGTGGGACTTCGGCTTCAATGCCCACGGCTCGCTGGGCGGCTACGCACTGAACAAGGCTACGAAGAAAGACTTTGCCACCTCGTACAGCGACGACCATACCAAGGGCTACATCGACAACCTGGGCACCTATGCGCTGGAGACCGGCTGGACGGAAAGCATGAGCGAGTTCCAGAACTACTCCGACCTGTTCCTGGAGAACGCCTCCTTCTTCCGCATGGACAACATCAACGTGGGCTACACCTTCGACGAGTTCAAGAAGTGGAAGGGCAACATCCGCGTGGGTGCTTCCGTACAGAACGTGTTCACCATCACCAAGTACAGCGGTCTTGACCCCGAAATCACCTCGGCCGACGGTGTAGACA
The DNA here is from genome assembly GCA_949288715.1 of uncultured Bacteroides sp. Classification (GTDB taxonomy): domain Bacteria; phylum Bacteroidota; class Bacteroidia; order Bacteroidales; family Bacteroidaceae; genus Bacteroides. The sequence goes on from CASELH010000006.1 coordinate 145,408, forward strand.
ACAACCTCATCCCGCGTCCGCGCCTCTACACCCTGCGCCTGAACATTAACTTCTAATCATCATGAAAGGAAATAACAATATGAAAAAACTGATATACAGCTTAACGCTTGCCGCATCTGTACTCACCATGAACTCTTGCATCGGTGACCTGGATACGGTGTCATTGAACGAAACAGTTAAGTCGGACATCGATGCCTACCACACGCTGGCCGACTACGAAATGGGCTTGGCCTACATCTACGGCTCCTTCTCATTGGTAAGCCAGAGCGACCCGGGCAGTTCGGACATCGCTGTGGACGATGCCGGACAGAGCGAGTTTACCCGCCAGTTTGTGGTACTGAATGAAATGTCGGCCGACGCACTGAAGTGCACATGGGGCGACAGCTACATTACCGACACGCAGAATGCTTCGTGGACCTCTACCGGCAACGCCGCCACCATCGCTGTCTACTCGCGTGGCATGGTGACCGTGACCCGCGCCAACGAGTTCTTGAAGCGCACAGAGGGTGTCGAGATGGAAGGACTGGCCGGCCTGCGCGCCGAAGCCCGCTTCCTCCGTGCCTACGCTTACTGGGTGCTGATGGACCTGTATGGCAACCCGCCCTTCGCCTTGCCGGAGAACATCAATGGTGAAGCTCCCTCACAGATAGGCCGCCCCGCACTGGCTGCATGGCTGGCCGGTGAACTGGAAGAACTGGCCGCCGACGGCAGCGACATGCCCGAAGTGGGCAGCGTGCCCTATCCCCGTGCCACCAAGGGTGCCGCACAGGCCCTGCTGGCCCGCCTCTACCTGAACTACGAAGTGTACACCAACGGTGCAGAAACCAAGTGGCAGGAAGCCCGCGATGCTGCCGAAAAGGTCATCAACATGGGCTACGCGCCTTGCCCCAACTACGCCGAACTCTTTATGCAAGACAACAGCGAGAACCCCAATGCCACGCAGGAGATGATTTTTGCCATCGCCTACGACCGCGACAAGACCCAAAGCTGGGGCGGCACCACGCACCTGGTATCGGGCAGCCTGGATGATGAAACCAGCAACACGGTAGCCGTAGCCTTAGGTTTCCCTGAAGGAACACACGTTGCTCCCGAACGTTGGAACGGTTACCACGTGCCCGCCGAATACGTATCGCAGAACTTTGAGCTGAGCGGCGTGACATGGGGCGGAACCGGCCTGGGCTACGACCGCGAAAACAGCGACAAGCGCGCCTTCTTCTGCAACATAGGCTGTGAGGAAGCTTTCGACAACAGCACCACCAAGAGCGGCTGGCGTTGCTGGAAGTTCATTGCCATCGACTCGAAAGGCGAATTGCACACCAGCAGCAACTTCTCGTCCATCGACTTCCCGGCCATCCGCTTGGGTGAAATGTACCTCATCTACGCCGAAGCACAGGCTCGCATGGACGGTGGCACCACTACCGATGCCAAGGCCATGAGCTACGTCAAGATTCTGCGCGACCGCGCCGGCCTGTCGATGCCCATGTACCTCGACCTGGACTTCATCTTGAAGGAACGTGCTTGCGAACTGATGCTGGAAGGACACCGCCGCACCGACCTCATCCGCTACGGATACTTCACCAGTATGAGCTTCTCGTGGCCCTACAAGGGCGGCATCCCCGGCGGTGGCGTGGCTATCGACGACTTCCGCACCATCTACCCGCTGCTGCAGACCGACTTGACGGAGAACCGCAACCTGGTGCAGAACCCGGGTTATTAATCACACACCCATATAATGATAACCATTTAAACATAGAAAGTGAATATCATGAAACTATTTAAAAGCATAATGACCTTGGCAACCGCCGCCCTCTTTGCGGCTTGCCAGACAGACATAGACACGCCGCAGATAGGCAACTCCGCGGACTTCGTGGCCCCGGTGCTGGGCGCATGCGGCGACGTGATAGTGAACGCTGACAACGCGGAAAACGAAAACGTCATCTTCTCGTGGACGGCTGCCGACTTCGGCCTGCCCGTGCAAGTGCTCTACCAGGTGTACCTGGTGCGCGACGGTGTGGAAGCCCTGGCAGGCGCCACCAACTCTACCTCGTTGGCCATTCCTAAGGGCGACCTGAACGGCGTGGTCATCAACGGACTGGGCGTAAGCGCCAATGAGACGGTAGAAGTGACGGCCTATGTATCGGCCACCGTAGCCAACTCTACGAAGTACGAGGCCATCAAGTCCGAGCAATCTGCCCCCTTCTCGGTATCGACCTATGCCGCACCGCTGAAGTGGCTGTTCCTTGTAGGCGAGTTCAACAACTGGAAAGAGACTACTGCTCCTATCTTCTGGGAAACCGCTGCCGGCACCAACATCTACGAGTGCATGGTAGACTTTACGCCCACCAACGAATCGCCCACCAAGACCGGACACTCCTTCTTCAAGATTATACCCGAACAGAGCTGGGCTGCAAGCTACGGCAAGAACGAGCTGAGCGCAGGCTGGGCTGTAGAGGAGAACAACGACGGCAACCTCTCGCTGCCCACTGCCGACGGCGTCATCAACCAGATCAGCGTGAACCTGGCTGCCATGAGCATCAGCAAGAAGGCCTTAGGCAACTCGCTGGGCTTGACAGGTACTTTCAATGGCTGGGGCGATACAGAAAACGGAGGAACCCCAGACGTGCCCTTCACCTACGACGCACTGACCAGCACCTGGAAGACCGAGCCGGTGAGCCTGCCCGCCAACGCCGAGATTAAGCTGCGCATAGACGGCACTTGGGAAGGCACCCTAAACTGGGGCGACGCCGGCAAGGCAAGCACAGCCGTGGCCGGAGGCATGGAACTGGCCGAAGGCGGAGGCAACATCGTGGTGGCCGAAGGTGGCACCTACGTAGTAGTGCTGCACGCCAACCGCACCCCCTACGTGCTGGAGCTGCAAAAGCAATAATCACCGAATGTCTAATCCTAAAAACAACTGAAAGACTATGATAAAGTACTTGAAATACCTGTTTATGGCAGCCATCACCATGGTGGCTGCCACGGGATGCCAAGAAGAGGCCGAGGACGCTTTCTCCACCGCACCCGTAGCGCCCACGCTGACCAGCAACGGCAGCATACTGCTGACGAAGAACACCATGACCGAGAACGTGAAGTGGGCTTGGACAGCAGCCCGCTACACCACGGGCACAGTGGACTACACCCTCTACGCCCAGTATGAGGAAACGACCCCCATACAGATAGGCACTACCACCGACTTGACCCTGAGCATGGCGAAGACCGACTTCCACACCCTGCTGGAAGGCATTGCCGAAGCACCGGAGAACGCCACCTTCGACCTGGACTTCTACGTGACGGCCACCGATGACATAGACACCTACACGTCGGAGAAGCTGATGATACGCGTGTACAGCTATGGCGACGCCGTGCCCGCCGAGGCCACGCCCGCCGCTGAGGCAATCACCTTGAGCGAGGACGAGCCGGATGCCGAAGTGGCCCTGCTCTCGTGGACACCCGCCCGCCTGGGCTACAACGAGGCCATCACCTACCGCATCGACGCCAGCTACAACGGACAGTCGACCACCGTGGCCAGCGAACTGACGGAGACAAGCTACAGCACCACCGTGCAGGCGTTGAACGAACTGCTCGTCAAGGCCTTGGCCCTGCCCGCAGGCACGCCCACAGAGGTTGAGTTCATGGTCTACGCCTTCTCGGAGACGCAAACCGGAGGCGTGCCCTCGGCAGCCGTCACCATCGCAGTGACCGCCTACGAACTGCCTTACCCGAAGGAAGAATACATCTACATCCCCGGCGACCATCAGACCTCGTGGGAGCCTGCTACGGCACCGCGGCTGCGTGCTGTCAACATGGACGGCATCTACACCGGCTTCTGCTACCTGAACAGTGAGTTCAAGTTCACCGCACAACCCGATTGGGCACCGACTGAATACAACAACAGCCACTTCCCCAACAAGGGTGAAAACCTGGGCGGCGAAGGCGAAGGCAACATCACCATCGACCAGTCGGGCTTCTACTACATCGAGGCCGACGTGATGACCGGCACGCTGACTGCCACGCTCACCACGACGTGGGGCATAGTAGGCGATGCAGTAGGCGACTGGAACGTAGACAAGCCTATGACTTGGAACGCCGAAAAGGGTTGCTGGAGCACTACCGTTGACTTAGTAGCCGGCCCATTGAAATTCCGTGCAGACGGCGGCTGGGACACCAACGTAGGCGGCGCATTGGATGACCTAGAGTATAATGGAGAAAACTGCACCTTCGAAGGCCCCGACGGCAAATACCTCGTCGAACTGTACCTGCAACGCACGGACAGCAAGAAGATGTATGCCACGCTGACGGCACAATAAGAGAGTGCGCCATAATGCAGGTTACCACCGCATTGTGACACTCCCTAATAATAGAAAGGCTGCTGCCAGCCACTGAGCCCGGCAGCAGCCTTTCCTATATCCGGCATCCGCGTTTCAGCGACATGGAAGTATCATTTCCTAGCCTTGAAAGCCCCGTTCCCCAGCCTTGGAACACTCGCTCCCTGGCCTTGGGAACATTCTTCCCAAGCCTTGGGAAGCTCCTTCCCTGGCTTTGGGAACGAAACTTAGTTTATAACTATAAATTGAAATTTAGTTTAGTGATGAGTGGTTAGTGATAAGTGATTAATACGTGCAATAAGGAGGTGGTAACTGATTCCCCGCCTCCGGGGAGGTTGCCCTCCCCCG